>JAMFTB010000256.1 GCA_026225595.1 Terriglobus sp.
CCTTGCCCCGCGCGCTTGCCAGCGTGGGCCAGTTGCCTGCCAGCACGGCTTCATTCAGCGTCTTGTAGCTGCCGCGCACATCATCTGGCGTAATCATTTCCTTGGGCGAGAAGACGGAACGAATCTCCGCATCCAACGCGTCAAATGCGGCTGCGTTGAAGGGCTCCGGCACGGTCACCTGCACACCCGGACGCGGCTTGCCTTCCTTCGTCTCCACCAGGATGAAGATGGGCACGTGGTTGGGGTGCGCCTTTGACCAGTCGCGCACCTGCTTCAGGCAACCAACAAAAATCTGGCAGCTGCTGCGGTAGTCCACGTCCTGCACATGCAGAACCTTGAAGCCGGGCTTGTTCATGTCGCCATTGGGATCGAACGGCGGATCGGCCGGCAGACCCGCAGCAGCCGCAGTGGCAGGGCCTGTCGGATGCGCGTAGAGGCCTCCCTTGGCATCGGCGTAGATGTCCAGCTCAATCTGCCGCACGCCCGCGTCAAACTGCCCCGGCAGCGGACCATGCTGATAGTCCAGCCCCTTGTAGGCGTCTGCATACTTTTCCTGCCACAGCTTGGACTCGTTGGGCGCAATGCCCGTGTGGTAACTGTTGTGCGTGCCGATGACCTGAATCTGGTTGATCTTTAGTTGATCAGAAGGCGACTGCGCGTATGCGGCAGCGAACGTGAGGGCAGCTAGTGGGAGAAGAGTAAGAAGTCGCATGGCCTTCGCTTTCATGGTGGTGGAAATGTTGCGCGGGCCCACAGCCCGCATTTCGCGCTTTGCCCGAACGGGTTTGCTTTCGTGCCCTCTGGTAATGGATTGACGGGGATGTTCCCCTGCAGATCCCTGCGCTTCGCTGCGAGATGACAACCCTATGCAAGAGAACCAGAGACTTATGCGCGGAAGGGCTTGCTGTAGTGCGTTGCCCACTCCACCAGGCCTGCGTTCATAAAGCGCCATGTGTTGCGGCGTGTGTCCACTTCCATCAGCATGTAGGCGTTGGGGTCGTAGCGCGTGGCGGCCATTACGTAATGCTGCGGGCCATAGGTGTGCGCGAAATCGATCCACTTATGCATGTGCCCTGAGACCACCAGTTGAATGGTGTCTGCATGTTTGCGCAGCAGAGGCTGCAAGCCGTAGTCCTTAAACTCTGTTGCCTGGTCCTGGATGAGCGGATAGTGGATGAAGACAAACGTGGGCTTGCGTTCTTCAAGCTGTGCCTGGAACCAGTTGAGCTGCGCCTCACCCAGCGAGCCGATGTTGGGATTGAAGTCTGCCGCCTTGTTGTCCTGCGTGCTGCCCAGAAAGTTATTCAGGTGGATGAATTTGTAGCCCTTGTAGTCCAGTGCGGAGTAGGGCTCTGCATTGTACTTTGCCTTGAACAGGCGATGGCTCATCTCACGCGGCACGCGCTTCACATCGTAATCATGATTGCCGAAGCCCAGGTGCACGGGCGCTTTGAACTTATCGGTAATGGTCTTGGCGTGGTCAAGCCGCGTGGTGTTCTTAAAGTAGAAGTCGTAGTCCAGCGACGGGTAGTTGTGAAAGTAGTCGCCAATGAGAAAGACCTGTTCAATGGCCGGCGACAGGCTGTTGATCAAATCGCGCGCGTTGATGAGACGCGGCGTGGTGACAAGGATGCTCTCGTTGTCTTCCACGCCGTTCTCACTGCCCTTGACGTAAAAATCGTCAATGATGTGGCTGTCTGCGACGAGGGCAAAGTAGAACTTGTCAGGCGAGGCGGTTGCCCGCGCCTGCTCAGCCCAAAGCTTCTGGGTGAGCAGGCTGCCAAGCGACGCACTTGCTGCAAGGTTGCCGAACTGCCTTCTGTTAAGCATCTTCGTTGCCCTCGTTTGTTCGTGTTCGTGATGCGTTGATCGTAGAGCGTTGGTTAGAAAACAATCTTGCCTGCAAATTGAATCACACGTGCCGGGAAGGTGGACGCTGCGGTGACCGCACCAAAGCTGGTGGAACCCGGAGCGTAGGTGCTGCTGGCAGGGATCGCCAGGTTTACCTTGTTCAGGATGTTGAAGGCCTCCGCACGGAAGTCGAACGCCACACCCTGCTTGGGCATGAGAACGAAGACCTTGTGCAGGCCCATGTCCAGGTCATAGTACGGGTCAAAGCGAACCGAGTTACGACCCGCAGTGCCGTAGGGATGGTTGACATCCGGCAGGCTGAATGCCGCGGGGTTCAGGGCGAAGATGCCCTGGTTGCCCGGCAGGCGCACACGCTGCGACTTGGGAAGGACAGGATTCACGCCGGGGATCTGGTTGGGGCGCTGGTTGAGGATGGTGCTGACGGACTGGAAGGCGTTGGGCGAGTAGATGACGTTCACCGGCTGGCCGCTGTCCATGTTGTTGATGGCGGTCACCTGCCATCCACCCAGAACCTCCTGCATGATGAGCGGAGCGGTCGCACCGAATGCGCGGCCCTTGCCGTACGGCAGGTCATACACCACGGTGAGTGTTTCGTTCAGCGGCTGGTTGTAGCCCGATGGTCCGCGCTCGCCCAGGCCGTTGTTCTGCAGGTTAATGCGCGAGTTGTCACCGCTGTTGGTATCCAGGTGGCCGCTGGCGTTATCAATTGCGCGCGACCACGTGAACGAGTTCAGCAGGTACAGGCCGTGGCCTGCACGATGCTCCAACTTGGTCTGCAGACCGTTGTAGGAGAGGTAGCCCGCGGGCAGCGTCTCTTCAATGGTGGTGAAGGTCTTCAGCGGACGGCCAGCGTTGCCGCTGAGCTGGTTGATGCAGCCCGTGGTGACGCTGGCATTGCAGGTTGCAGTAACAGCATTGCCAACGGCCTGGTTGTAGTCAGACAGCACCTGGATCTTTACGCCATGCTCGCCTACGTACGACGCTTCAAACGTGGTGGATGGTCCAAACTGCTGCTGCACCGTGAGGTGCCAGGCCTGCACGTAGCCGGTGGGCAGGTTCTTGGGGATGTAGCGCGCCTGCGTGTTTGCATTGCTGGCCGCCGTTACCGTTGCAGGGCTGGTAAAGCCATTGGGGAAGCCCTGCTGTGTGGTGCGGAAGCAAGGCGTTGGGTTGCTGGGGTCGTACGTTGCACCAGCCTGCGCCGTCGTGCACACGCCCAGGCCTGTGGTGGTGCCAAGGATGCCTTTGTTGGCGAATGCAGGCGACTGGTTGATGTTGGTGTTCACGATGGCAGGCAGGTTATAGACCAGCAGGTTCTCGCCACCTTCGCGGTTGAACTGCGCGTAGCTCAAACCGTAGCCCGCACGGATCACCGTCCTGGGTGTGACCGAGTAGGCAAGACCAATACGCGGAGCGAAGTTGTTCTTCTTCATGTTGACCAGCGCGCGGTTGTAGAGCGAACCGTTGGATGCGGTGATCAGCGAGTTGGTGGTGGGGTCAAAGTTGGCCAGCAGGTTGTTCTGCTCATACTGCGGCGTCACCAGTTCATAGCGCAGACCAACGTTCAGCGTGAGACGCGAGTCCACGCGGATATCGTCCTGCAGGTACATGTAGTTCATGCGCTGCTTCAGGTGAACGATGACGAAGTTGTTCAGCTGGAAGCTGTTCTGCGCGCCAAAGAGGAAGTCGGCAAGCGCAACGCCGTTCTTGGTGCCCTGGTCCGCCGCGCTCAGCGTGGTGGCGTTGGTGCCGGTGTAGCTGAAGCCGCCGTTATAGGTGCTCTGTCCATAGGTGGGGTTGAAGTCGTCGATCTCAGTATTGATCGCCTGGAATTCGTAACCCATCTTGTAGGTGCTGCGGCCCTTGATCAGCGTGTAGTTGACCTTGGGGTTCCATACCGTTGGGTTCTGGAACTGTGGGTTGCTGGTCTGGTTGCCGAACTGCGTGTAGTTGTTGACGGCCTGACCATTCAAGCTGCGCGTCACGATGGGATCCGTCGGCAGGCCGGGGATACCGTTCATCAGGCTGGGCAGGTTTGCACCATAGGGGCTCTTGCCACCGTCGGTGTGGGTATATGCGAAACGCGCATCCAGAATGGAGTTCTGGCTGAAGATGTGCGTCACGCCACCGGCAATCTGCCGGTTGAAGATGTGCACGGTGCCGTTGGCGTTACCACCGGCAGGTCCCTGGATAGCCGGTGGCGACAAAATGTTGTCGTTGTGTTCGCTGTAACGGACGAACATGTTCGTCTTCTGGTTGAAGGTGTGGTCTACGCGGACGTCGCCCTTGTCGTCGGTGATGGGGTCAGCCGGCAACGAAGCGTAGTTGTTGGTGAAGGGGCCGCCTGCAACGTTGGGCGCGGGCAGCGCAGCAAGCACGCCCTTGGCAAACGCCGTTGCCGCCGGATCGCCAAAGGGAATGACGCCGTTGGAGTAGTTCTGGCCCGTGAGCGGGTTGGTGATGGAGAGGGGTGCGCCAGCCGAGGTGAGGAAGGTGTAACCACCCTTGGACACGGCCAGCGGGCTGGTGCCGTTCTGGTCCGCGGTGGGCACGGTTGCCTGCATGATGGCGCGCGTTACCTGGCGGGTACCTTCATAGTCTGCGAAGAAGAAGGTGTGATCCTTCCAGATGGGGCCGCCAAAGGTGCCGCCAAACTGGTTGCGGATGAGCACTGGCTTCTGCGGCTTGCCGGTGAGCAGGTTGGTGGGCGGCGTAAACGGTCCAATGGCGTTGAGCGCGGTGTTGCGGATGTAGTCATACGCCTTGCCGTGGAACTGGTTGCTGCCGCTGCGGATGCTTACGTTGATGACAGCGCCGGCCGAACGGCCATACTCCGCGCTGTAGTTGTCCGTAACCACCTTGAACTCGTTGATGGCATCGGGCGAGGGCTGCATGGCCTGGTTGGAGAAGCCCTGGTTTGATGTGCCGTAGGCGTTGTTGTCGATACCGTCCAGCAGGAAGTTGTTGAACTCGCTGCGCTGGCCGTTGACATTAAAGCTGGCGTCGCGGCTGGAGTCTGTACCGTTCTGCAGCAGGTTGCGGCGGACGCCGGGGACCAGCGCTGCCAGATCGGCGTAGGCGCGGCCGTTCAGCGGCATGTTCTCCACTTCACGGGTGCCGATGACCTGGCCGCGTTCGCTGTTGTCCGTCTCCAGCAGCTGGGCTGCGTCGGTTACCGTCACCACCTCGGCGACGCTGCCGTTCTTCAGGGCCACATCCACACGCTGGTGGGCGCCTACCTGCACGGTAAAGGGAGCCGTTGCGGTGGTGTTGAAGCCCTGGTCCTGGGCGGTGACGATGTAGCGGCCCAGAACAACGTCCGTGAACTGGTAAGCACCCTGGCCGTCGGTCTTCACCGTTACCTGGGTCTTTTTGTCTTGGTTCTGCAGCGTGACGGTGGCGTTGGGAATGGCTGCGCCCGATGCGTCACGGACATAGCCCAGAACGCTGGCCGTATCAAACTGCGCATGCAGACGGAGCGGGCTAAGGAACAGAAGAAAGAGGATTGCGGCAAGGAACCGGTTGCGTTTCACGTGGGTCTCCAGGAAAAGCAGCAATAGCTGCGGGCGTTAAAAGTCCGGGTCGCATGTGGATCGCGGCTCCGGCAACCTAGGGTTTGGTAAGCACATGATGGGCGTGCGCGGAGAGGTAAAAAAGGGTGCAGGCGACAGGTGGGCGGCTTTTACACGGTGCATACACCCCTGTTAAGTTCAATTATTTTCAACAGGTTAGAGATATTTTAGTGACACCTGATTTACGGGATTTTCACCTCCCGCGCGTAGGTTAAGCGCATGGAAACTCCCCGCAAAGGGCCTTCCGGCATCCGGCCGGCGGCACTTCGAACAGGTACAGACGGGTACGGCGAACCCTCTGCTTCAGGCGGGGGCGTGGCTTTGTTACAAGCCGAGCCGGAGCAGCCGCGCGACTTCTACTCCACGGAGGAGTGGCAGCTGGCCTGCCGCGTTGCCGCGAGCAAGGGCCTTTCCAAGTCAGAGTTGCTGCCAAAGTTCCTGTTACATATCTGCGAACTTTCGCTGCGCGGCCGGGCCGACGAGATTACCGAGCAGCGCATTGGCACACAGATTTTTAACCGGCCGCCGGACTACAACCCCGGCGAGGACAACATCGTCCGCAGCTATGCGCGCACCATGCGCAAGCGGCTGGACGACTACTTTGACCACGAGGGCCGCCACGAACGGATGCGCATCCATATTCCGCGTGGAGGCTATGTGCCGGTGTTTGAGCCAGCGCACGGCATTGGCCGCGTGGATGCGCGGAAGCTCCGGGAGCCGATGATCTCCGGGTTCCAGGCCACGCAGCAGCCGGCCTTTGCCGATCTGTTAGAAGTTCTGGAAGTGCAGGCTGTGCCTCCCCTGCGGCCTGCAATCGCTGCAGGAGCTGTGCGTCAGGTACGCCGTCCCACGCTGGCATCGCTATGGGTGGTTGCGCTGATTGCAATGATTGTGGGCGCCCTGCTGGCCACCGCTGGCTGGCTGAAGTGGACGGCAATCAAGACAAGCCACGAGCGGAGTGCGGCACACGCAATCTGGTCGCAGCTATTTCAGCCCAACCGCAACATGCTGATTGTGCCGGCAGACAGCGGCCTGGGGATCCTTGAAAATCTCAGCAAGCACGCCGTCACGGTGGAACAGTATGCCAACGGGAGTTATCTCGAGCAGATGCCGCTGCCGCCCGGCATTGATCAGGGCAACTTTGACGACCTTGGCCGCCAACGCTACACGAGCGTGGCGGATCTGGACATTGCAGCGAAGCTGGCCCGCCTGCCGGAGTACATCCCCAGCCGCGCGCAGATACGCTACCCGCGCGGCGTGATGGCGGATGACCTGAAAGAGTCCAATGCCATCCTCATCGGGTCAAAACACACCAACCCGTGGGTAATGCTGTTTGAGAAGGGCATGAACTTTACGCTGGAGTACACCTCCACCGTGGACGAGTCGTACATCGTGAATCATTCGCCCCGTACAGGAGAGCAAAAGATTTATCGCAACGGTGCGCGCGATTCCTCAAGCCCAACCTACGGCGTGATTGCCTATCTGCCCAGCCTGGATGCCAGTGGCCATGTGCTGATTATTGAAGGCCTGAACATGGCCGCAACCGAAGCTGCGGCAGAGATTCTATTCAACGAAAAGATGATTGGCCCAGTGCTGCAGCGCGCAAAGCTGCCGGACGGCACGCTGCGTCCGTTTGAGTTGCTGGTGGAGACCAAGAGTGTGGGCGCAACATCGCCCGGCGCACAGATCATTGACACCCGCATCCACGAATAACCCACCCGCATACACGAATAAGCCCGCGTATTCAAGGACTCCCATCCGCACGCGGAACATGAGAAAGTCGTACTTATGGGTACGACGATGACACCCGGAAATCAGGAGCTGACAGTCCTGGTGATTGACGACCGTGAGGCTCATGCGCAGGGGCTGGCGGAACTGCTGGAACTGTCGGGCTTCCGGTCGATGTACGCGCTTACCGGCACGGATGGCCTATCCGCCGCGCGCACGGAAAATGTTGACGCAATTTTGCTGGACCTGAACCTGCCCGACATGAGCGGCTACGATGTATGCACCGCTCTGCGCGCACAGCCGGAGACGAAGAACATTGCCGTCATCTTCCACACCGCGGAACGTTCCATGAACCAGAGCACGCAGGCGGATGCCTTCCTGACCTATCCCATTGCGACGGAGCATATCTGCACCGTGATCCGCGGATGTATTGCAAAGCGCGCTCACAGCGAATCGTAAGGGCACGCTAAAGGCGTGCCCTCACGAATGCCGATTCTGTCTGCAAAAGTAAGCCGCGATCGCTGCGTACTGCTTTTAGCATCAAACTCTCAGGGTTTAAACAGCGACTGCAGCGGGAGCTTCTGCCTTCTGGAAGTTCATGCGGATACCGTTTTTTGGCCGCAGGATCACCATGGCGCGCTCTTCAATGGTCTGGCCGGGCTGCACGTCAAACTCATACCGACGCAGCACTTCACTCAGGATCATGAGGATCTGCAGCATGGCGTAGTGCAGGCCGATGCAGCCGCGCGGGCCGCCGCCGAATGGGAAGTACGTGAACGGGATGCGCAGCTTGTCGTTGCCCTTGATGAAGCGTGTCTCGTCAAACTCGTTCGCGTTGGGCCAGTGCGCCGGCGCGTGGTGCGCTCCGTACACATACACAATCACGGTTGAGCCTGCGGGGATGACGGTGTCACCCACGCGGTCATCCGCGATGGCTTCGCGATCAATCATCCAGAACGGTGGATAGAGCCGCAACGACTCCTGCATCACCTGCGTGGAGTATTCCAGCTTGGGCACGTCGGCATGACCCAGCGGACGGTCTCCCAGCACGGCATCAAACTCCTCGCGCATGCGTTGCAGCACGTCGGGCCGCGAGCTGAGCAGATACAGCAGCCACGACAGCGAGTTGGACGACGTCTCATGCCCGGCGACGAGCAGCTGCATGCTCTCGCTCAGGATGAGTTCGTCGGGCATGCCTTCGCCGTCGGTGTAGCGCGCGTCCAGCAGCGTCTGCAGCAGATCGTCTGCGGGTGGTTCGTTGCGGCGGCGCTTGATGTCTGCCATCAGCACGGCGTCAGCCTTGGCGCGCATCTCGTCGTGCTTGCGCAGGTCACCGGAGATTTCAAACCACGGGTTCAGATACGGCTGCAGCGTCTGCTTGACGATGAATTCCTGCACGGTGCAGATGGTGTCGCTGACCAGCGCAATGTCCTGCTCCTGCAGCCGCGCGCCAAATAACGAACGCGCCACCATGGAGAAGGTGATCTCCATCATGTGCGGGTAGATGTCCACGGAGCCCTTCGCGATTTCGCTGTCAAAGCGTCGCAGCGAATCTGCAAGCGAGTCCTGCATGATGGCGGAGAGCGCATCAAGCTGCTTGGGGCTGAAGCCCTTCTGGATGAGGCGGCGCTGTGTCTTCCACGCTTCGCCTTCCGTGGTGAGCAGGCCCTTGCCCAGGAAGTGGCCCATCCGCTTCACCTGGATGTCGGACTTGTGATAATTCTCGTGATTCGTCTTGAGCACATGCTGGATGACGGCCGGGTCAATGGTGACGATGGCCTCTTTCAGGCCTCCGAGGTAGAAGCGGAAGGTGTCGCCAAACTCCGCGTTGTACTTGCCCAGAATCGTCAGCGGGTTCTGAAACATGGCGGCTGATTCCGCAAAAGAGCGAAGCCGGGAGACCGCGGGAATCGACGTCTGTGTGGCCATGTTTAGTTCTCGTTCCCCAGCTGCTTCAGCAGTGACAAGTGATAGCCAACCGCAGTCGTCATCGATTCATGATGCCGATAGGGCACGCCAAACTCCTGTGCCGTCTGACGGATGATTCTGCTGAGCGGAGCGTAGTGGGTGTGGCACACGTATGGGCACAGGTGATGCGCCACGTGATGGTTCAAGCCGCCTGCCAGCCAGCCCACCACCGGGTTCTCCGTTGCGTAGTCGGCTGTGGTCGCAAACACGTGGTAGACGCCGTTATCAAACTCGTTGCGGCTCAGCGGGAAGTAGGTGTCTTCAATCACATGCGTCGTCTGAAAGACCAGCACCACGCTGATGCCAACCACGATGTGCACCAGGAAGAACGAACCAATCACCAGCATCAACGGAGCCTTCATTACGACGACAGGCAGCACCAGCATGTAGGTGATGTAAAGCGCCTTGCCTGCGAAGAGGATGGCGTACTCGCGCGCTGGGTGCTTGGCGCGCTTGATGTAGTCGTGCGCCGGGAAGAAGAAGCTTTGGAAGTCGCGGACGAAGACGTACTCCAGGGAGAACAGCGCGTACAGAAACAGCGCATAGATGTGCTGGAAGCGGTGCAGCGGCGTGCGCGGATCGTGCGGCGTAAAGCGGAAGAGGCCGCGGCCCTCAATGGCATCGTCTTCGCCATGCAGGTTAATGCAGGAGTGGTGGCCCCGGTGGTGCAGGATGCGCCACATGTACGAACTGATGCCGCACAGGTCAAAGACGTAGTTCAGGCTCTTGTTGACCAGCGGTTTGGACGAGATCGCGTTGTGATTGCTGTCGTGCGCGATATTCAGCAGCAAAAACGTCTGCGCGATGCCGCCCAGCAGGTAGAGGGCGACAAACTTCCAGGAACCGGGTCGGAAGGTATAGAGGGCGATCCAGCTGCCACCAAGGACGGCTGCGCCCAGGGCAATCTTGAGCCACATTGCGCCGTTGGCCTTGGGAGAGACCCCTTCCTCGGCAAAATACCGGTCCAACCGACGACGCAGCACCTTGGGAAAGGAGTTCTGGCCAGTGGAATCAGATACTTGCGCAAAAGAAGGCTCGGGCGGCACAAGGTCCGGCAGATCCAGACCCGCCGTCTCCGCCGATTCCACCATCACTGCTCCACCCTGGTGCATTCCCGGCGCCTCCGCCAATTCGTTGGTAAATCGGTTCCGGCGGGCGCGATACGCCAGCATTCGAGGCGGCAGCCCCGGCCTAATACGCTTGAAAATGCGGCGAAATGGCCCTTGCCCGCGGAGAAATGGCACGCCTTACAGGGTGATTGTAGAGCGAATCCGAGGGCTGGATCAAGAAAGCGTCGCGGCGAAAGGCTTGGCCCTCATCCCGACATGGGACCCTGCTTTCCACTGCATGATGACGCATGGCATTGATCGAATGCTTTGTTACCATATGAATATCGATAAAACCGCAAGGAACGGGTCCGCTGAATGGGCCACCGGAGACTCGACAGAGCCTGGCTTGTGCCATTACCGTTTGCTGCGGCTGAGACAGTTTCCAATCGATAAAGTGCGTGGAGCGTCGCGATGGCCGGGAGAAGCCAGCGCGTATAGTCACAGTTCTACATACAGGTCTGCACTTCGAGACACCGTAGTTACACCTGCCGAATGGGCTTGGGTTGTTTCGTTTCAGGACTTGCGTTGTATTCAACTTGGAAGGATCGCTGATTGATGACGGCGTCAATTTTGGGCCACCTGGATAAGCTGGCAGCACAACATCCAGACAAACTGCTTTATTCGTTCCTGGACGTAAACGGCGATACGCTCGAGAGCTATACCTATGCCTCGTTTCTTCACCGGGCTGAGGCAATTGCCGGCCATTTACGGAAAGACGGACGATTTGCAGCCGGCGATCGGCTCCTGCTTGCCTACCCCCCCGGTCTTGAGATGATCTGCGCCTTCTTTGGATGCGTGCGCGCGGGAATAATTCCTGTGCCGGTGTATCCGCCCAGCTCGCGTGGCTTCCAAAGCGCCCTGTACAAGATGGTTCACATTGCCAAGGACTGCGATGCGTCCGGCATTCTGACGAGCCACGAATACCACTCGTCCCTGAAGACGAACCTTGCCCGCAGCGGCGTTGCCACCTCCGGCGTAGACGTGGACTATATCTCCGGTCTGCCCTGGCTGCCCACCGAAGATTTTGTCAACACCGTTCCCGGCGTGCCGCTTACAGACCACTCGAAGATTCTGTTTCTGCAGTACACCTCCGGCTCAACGATGGAGCCGAAGGGCGTGATCGTCTCGCACGAGAACATTATTGAGACGGCCCCGCTGGTGATCGATCACGATTCGCCGGTCGTCGTTTCGTGGCTGCCGCAGTACCACGACATGGGCCTGATTGGCTGCTACCTGTATCCCGCGCTGAAGGGTGGCACCACCTACGGCTTTGCTGCCATGGACTTCATTCAGCGGCCCATCCTGTGGTTTGACGCGATGACCGCGTACCGCGCCACGGCAACCGCTGCGCCCAATTTTGCATATGACTACTGCCTGCGCGCCGGCCGCCTCTCAAAGGAAGCGCTTGAAGCGTGCGACCTGAGCTCTCTGCACGTGTTGATGTGCGCCGCGGAGCCGGTCAAAGCAGACACGTACAACCGCTTCCTGGAAGCTTTCGAAGCATATGGCCTGAAGAAGGAAGCCTTCTACGTCGCCTATGGCCTTGCAGAGAACACGCTGGCGGTTACGCTGCGCGGACGCAACATCGTCTCTGTAAGCAAGCGCGCACTTGCGCTGGGCCAGGCACGCTTGATCTCTGAGGTATCTGAGATCGATAACGCCACGCAGATTGTGAGCTGTGGCAAGCCGATTGAAGGCGTGGACCTGAAGATTGTTGATCCGGAAAACCACTTTGAGCTGAAGGCTGGACAGACTGGCGAGATTTGGGTGGCAGGCAGCGGCAAGTGCCAGGGCTACTGGAACAACGCGGAGATGACGCAGAAGCAGTTCCGCGCGCGGTTGGTGGATGACACTCCGTATGAAGACGGCTACCTGCGCACCGGCGACATCGGCTTCATGCACGATGGCGAGCTGTATGTCTGCGGCCGCATCAAGGACCTGATCATTCTGCGCGGGCAGAACTACTACCCGCACGATATTGAGAACGTGGTGGAGAAGGCGTCCGCGCTCATCCGGCACAACTGCATTGCAGCGTTCCAGATTCAGGAAGACACCGAGCCCGCGCTGGCAATTATCGCCGAGGTGAAGAACCCGCGCGCCCTGCCGGATGCGCGCAAGATTGCCACCGCTGTACGCAACTACCTGAACGTTGAAGTGGCCGTGGTCTCACTGATTGCGCCGCGTGCGATTCCCCGCACCAGCTCTGGCAAGATCATGCGCCACAAGACCAAGCAGATGTGGCTGGCGGGCGAGTTCACGGTGCTGTCTGATTTCTCGCGCGACAAGGATGCCGGCGGCGCGGACGCGTCCGAGGTTGATCCCAACTCGTCGTTTGCGGAGCTGAAGGCACGCTACAACCTGACGGGCAATGAGACCTACAACCTGGTAGAAGCAGGACTGGATTCGCTGGACCTTGTTGTCTTCATGCATGAGCTGAAGGAATTGCTGAAGGACAAGGGCGCAGAGATGCTGGCGCGCCAGGTCGACATCGGTGTGGTTCAGCGCGTGAGTATTGCAGAACTGTTTGGCATTGCAGAGGAACTGAAGCGCGCGCCGGAAGAGGCACTGGCTCACCTGCACGATGCGCTTGCTGCCTTCCGCGATGAGCAGTACACCGCTGAGAAGCAGATGATGGACAGCGACCGCAAGCTGGTCTTTACGCCGCCCACTCCTCTGCCTGTGCCGGAAGTTCCCGCGCCCAAGCAGGTGCTGCTTACGGGTGGAACCGGCTTCATTGGGCCATTCCTCATCCAGAGCCTGCTGGAGCAGACCAACGCAAAGATTCATGTGCTTGTCCGCGCTTCTGACGAGGTGATTGGCAAGCAGCGGCTGCGCACGGCAATGGAGTCCATGGGGCCGCTGGACCCTGCGCTGGTGGAGATGTTTGAGCAGCGCGTGGAGCCCGTGTGCGGCGACCTGGGGCAGCCCAGCCTGGGCCTGGCGCAGGAGACGTGGGATCAGCTGGCTATTGAGATCGACACGGTTTATCACAACGGTGCGACGGTCAACTACCTGTTCAATTACGACCTGATGCGCGACGCGAACGTGATGGGCACCAACGAGATTCTTCGCCTGTCATTTGAGGGTCGGCCGAAGGAGTTCAACTACGTTTCGACCACGTTCATCCACGGCTGGGCTCACAAGGCCGTGCTGTATGAGACGGACAACAACGAGACGATGGAGCTGCTGGACTTTGGCTACAGCCAGACGAAGTGGGTTGCAGAGCAGGTGGTGTATGACGCGCAGAAGCATGGCCTTTCCGTGCGCGTCTTCCGCCCGGCACTGGTGAGTCCGTCCATCACCGGCGGCGGCAACAACTTTGACATTGCTGTGCGGCTGGTTGCCTTCATGGTGAACCACGGTATTGGCGTGGACACGCTCAACCAGATAAGCTTTGTGCCTGCGGACATTGTGGCCAACAACATTGTGGCCATTGCCAATACGCCGGGCACCGCGGGCAAGACCTTCCACGTGGTGCGCGACGAATACTCCAACATGAACGACATAACCGGGCTGATTACGAAGAGCACCGGACGTCAGTTTGAGCAGTTCAGCCTGCCGGACTTTGTGCCGGAGCTGATTCGCCGCTGCCGCAAGGAAGATCTGCTGTTCCCACTGCTGGACTTCCTGGTGAACTCCGTGGACAACATCTCTTCGATGGAGTTCAAGCGCTATGAAAGCTCAACGTACCAGGAGGCCCGCAATGCATCCGCATGGGGCAAGCCTGATCCGTCGCTGGAAGATACTGTCACCGGCATTCTGAAGCTGATGTACCGCAAGGGCATCATCTCCATTGCAGCGCGTGACGGACACAGCGTGCCCGTAAGCGATGCGATGCCGCTGCTTGAACCCGCGGACGCTTTGTCTGCTACTGCTCCGTAGTCGCATTGCTTCATAAGCAAACGAAAAAGCCCCGGATTGCTCCGGGGCTTTCTCTTTCGCAGCTACCGCTTTCATCGTTACTGCTTCTTAAAGACGAGCTTCTCCGTTGCCCGCTGGCCCGTCTCGTACGTGCCGGTGGTGTTGACGGTGAGTTGTGTTCCATCTGCGGAAAGCACCCAGTGATCCTTCTGCGAAACCGTGTTGTCGCGCTTGTAGATTGCGTCTACCGTGTGCGGATCGACCAGCTGCAGCGTGACCGTATCGTTGCGTGATCCCCGAACGTCATACGGCTTGCCGTCGAAGCGGGCTGTGTAGGTAGAGTCGCCTGTGAAGCGCGTGCCGCCATTCGCTGCTTCAAACTTCAGCACAGGCACCTGCTTCAGCAGGGACTTGCTCATGTCCTGCGTCCAGTCGCCTGCGAATGGGTCCTTCGGATCTTTCGCTCCTGCAGCGCGTGTCCAGATCGTCACCACAGGAGGCTTACCCGTTGCGGTGGTCGTGGTGGTTAGCTCATTCCCATCCGGCGAAAGCTTCTCATGCAGAGTGGAGACAGGCGCGCCATCCTTCTTTTCGCGCACCTCTACTTCCTTCTTGCTGATGCGGTGCAGTTCAATCTGGTTGAAGCCCAGGTTGCCCGGTGCCGGCGATGATTTGCTCTTCTCGTTCACAGTGAAATCAACATGTGCCTCGCCGGACATGACGACGTGGATGGTATCCGTGTCGCGCGTGATGGAGAGCTTGTTTGCGGGCTCAAGCGTGGACTGCGCAGAGGTCAGCGTCCATGTGCCAAGGCGCGGGTCTGCCGCCTGCGCGGAGGCCAGCCCCGGCGCAACGGCGAGCAGTGCAAGTAATGCAAAGGTACGAATAATTCCCCCTCATGCCGGACCCAAATGTCACCCGGCGGACATACAGTCCAGCAGATTTCGATGCGATCCGTTTCATTTTGGTAGCCGGCGAACTCGACGGCAACCAACACCATCCTAGGACCTGAATATGTTCCTGGTATGACATGATAAAGGCCATGCAAAAGCGTCGATTTTGGGTGTCAGGGATAGTGCTTGCCGCTGCCCTTGCACTGCTCCCCTTCTCTTTTCACGCAGAGCGTTCGCTGGAGACAGCGACCCGCGTAGAGGGCAGCCAGGCGGAGACGGTGAAGCAGCAGTTGGCCGATCGCTTTCGGTCACCCTTTGTCGACCGCGTCGTACTCGTAGTCCGCGGGCTGCCCGCAGCGGATACCGATGAAGGTGGCAAGGCGCTTGAGACCATCGTGAACGGATTGAAGGACCAGCCCGGTGTATCCGGCGTGGTCAGCTACCTTGAGCTGCGCGACCCCATCTTTCTGGGCAAGGATGGCGGCACCTTTGTGCTGGTGGGCCTGTCCTCTGACGATGGCCCGGTGGAGACGCTGGTGCCGAAGCTGCACCAGCTGGCGACAGGATTCCAGAACCAGCTGAAGGCACAATACCCCGCAGCGAACATTGAACTGACCGGCGAGATTCCGTTGAACGCGGACATCCGCGCAGCCAGCGCCCACGACGTGAACCGCGGCGAGAGCCTTGTGATTCCTGCAACATTGTTTCTGCTGGTGTTGGCCTTTGGCAGCCTGATGGCCGCGGTGATTCCTCTCGCCGTGGGTCAGCTTGCCATTGCGACAACGCTGGCCATTACGGGCTTCCTGGCGCATCGCTGGCACCTGTCCATCCTGGTGCAGAACCTGGCCACCATGCTGGGCCTTGGCCTGGGCATTGACTATGCCTTGCTGATGATCAGCCGCTTTCGCGAGGTGGTGGCCGCGGGTTACACCGGCAATGATGCTGCGGTGATTGCGGCGCGGCAGGCGGGCCGCACGCTGCTGATCTCTGCATCGACGGTGGCTATTGGATTTCTTGCGCTGCTGACGGTTCCCATCAGCGAGATTCGCTCCATTGGCATTGCGGGCTTCCTTGTCGCGGGCATTAGCGTTCTGCTGACGAACACGCTGGTGCCGTCTGCGCTGGCGCTACTGGGCAAGAGGATTGACCTGGGCCGGCTGCCCTTTACACCCAAGCTGGATGCCTGCCGCGCGGAGCTTACGGGCGTTCGCTGGCGGCGCTGGGGCAACATGATTGTGGCAAAACCGTGGCTGGCACTGGTGCTTGCAGGCACGCCGCTGCTGCTGCTGGCCGCGCAGGTGCGTCACCTGGATACCAGCGTGCCTCCGGGCAACTGGCTGCCACAGTCGGCAGAGTCTGTCCGCGCGTTGCACTCGTTGGAGCACATGGACCGCGGCGGCATTGTGGAGTCGCTTCGCGTCATCGTTGAGCTGCCCGATTCCATTGCAGGCACAGACGCTGGTTGGGATGCGCTGAACCGCATGACGAAGAAGCTGGAGAGCGATCCGCGCAGTGCTCGCGTCATCTCGATCACGACACTTGCAGAGGGTAATCGCGCCGCGCTAACGGACCTATCGCGCGAGACGCGCCGCACCTTCCTGAGCAGTGACGGAAAGGCCGCATTGCTTGAAGTACTGCCCACCGGCGCAGTAACGCTGCGCGACCAGGTGACCTGGGTGCGCGAGCTGCGCAAGACAGGCGCGCCCGCGCTGACCGGTGTGCCCGGAGCAACGCTGATCATTGGCGGCATACCTGCGCTGAACGCCGACTACGAGACCATCATCCGCAACCACTTTCCTTCGGTTATGTTGCTGGTGGTGGGCGGCACGTTGATTGCGCTGCTGTGCGGCTTCCGCGGTATTGTGGCGGCGGTCAAGGCGATCGCGCTCAACCTGCTGTCTGTCGCTGCAGCCTTTGGTGCGCTGGTGCTTGTGCTGCAGGACGGACATGGCAGCCGCTTTATTGGTGTGCCGCAGGGAACGGGCAGCGTCTTTCCGCTGGTGCCCATTGTTACGTTTGCCATCGTCTTTGGCCTGAGCATGGATTACGAGGTCTTCCTCGTCGCCCGCGTGCTGGAAGCTCGGCGCAGCGGCATGAGTGAGCTGGAAGCTATTCCGGAAGGCATGGCGCGCACCGCAGGCCTGATTACCAGCGCAGCCGCCATCATGATCGCCGTCTTCGCAGCGTTCACCTTTGGCGACTTTCTGGTGGTGAAGATGATTGGCTTTACGTTGGCGGTCGCCGTGCTGATTGACGCGACGCTGGTGCGCATCGTGGTTGGCCCCGCGCTGCTGCGGCTTGCAGGCGACTGGAACTGGTGGCCGGGACACCTGGAAAAGACGCACTGCGATCCTGATACGCCCGTCGCTAAATAATCTGTAAAATCCTGTCCTGCCGGACTGGCCTCCTGCGCGGAGAGCGGGTGCTCACGCACCTTTTTACTGGCTTCGGCTCGCCCCTCCCGCTGGTCGCCATGGAATCTGATCCTGACCAACGGGAAGGCCACGCAAAGCAGTAAAAAGGCGTGAAACGCCCGCCCCGCGCGTAGCGGGCCCGTCCGGCAGGACATGTTTATTTCTTCGTTTTATCGGCGGCTTTTTTATCCGTGTCGGCTTGCTTCTCTTCGTCGGTCTTCTTGTGGAAGATGCTTCCGATGGCGTGGCCCACGCCTTTCGTTGTGCCCACAAGGGCATTGTGGGCGGCGGTCTTCGAGTCCGCAATGAAGATGGGATCGGCGGACGTACCCTTCATGGACACCGGAACCCAGCCCTTGCCTTCGTTCCCGGCCGTGGACATCTTCGTGATGCTGCCGGCCACGCCGCCCGTGGGATTCGCGATCAACTTGAAGTCCTGGTTGCCCTTGGGATCGACCGTGCCCTTGCCTTCCGAAACACCGATGCCCACAATGTCTGACCGGAGTGGGTCCACCTTTGTGCCGGCGTTGGTTGCCACAAACTTCGCCGTCAGTTGAATGAAGTCAGTGTCAGGCTTAAGTGCTGCCTTGCCTGTCAGCTTGGCCATGCTGCCCAGCTTCTCGCCCAGGTTGAAACCCACCATCGTCGTGTTGTAAATCTGGATGCTGCCAGCAACGATGGGTGCAGCTCCTGTGCCCTTCCACGTTACGTCGCCTGTAAGGGCGCCACCGCGAAAGTGCGCGTGCATGGGCAGCGTCACCTTCAGCACCGTGAACAGCGGCTGCAGATCATCCAGCGGCATCTTTGTTCCATGCAGCTTCAGGTTGAGGACGCCGCTATCCGTCTGAACAGTGCCTGTAACCAGCAGGTGAGCGCGGCCCATGGCGATGTCTGAATTCTTGATGACCATGTTGCCGGATTGCGGACCCATGCCGAAATCAATGATGTGTTTGATGGAGAGCGGCTTTGGAAATGGCGTGGCTGTTGGAGAGAATTTCAGCTGCGCTCCGCTCAGTTCGCCCGCTGCTTCCAGCGTCGCTCCATCGGAGATCAACGCCTCATCCAAGTCAGCAATGCCCTCAATGCCGCTTGCCGCATCGGCGAAGCTGGCCAGGTGAACATCCTTCGCCTTCAGCGCGGCCTCAAAGGTTGTCCGCGCTGCATCGGTCGTGCTGATGGGGCCAACCTTGCCTGAGAGATCGGCGCTGCCGCCACCGGGCAACTCCGTTGCCACGTGAAAGCCAAAGCGCGTGGTGGCTGAGACGTTCACTGCCTCCACATTAACGTTGTTGTAAACCTGCGCAGGCCGCGTGGAGTTTGGGTAACTGACAGTGAGTGTGCCGCCGTGCACGCTCAATGCCGCCACAGACACAGAGGTTGGAGCGATCTTGTGTGAGGCGTCTTTGGGTGCTATCTGCCCCTTATTCAGGCTGGAAAAATTCCATGTGCCATCCGGGTTCCGCATCAGCGAAATCTGCGGCTGATCAATGGCGATGCCGATGACGTTCAGCTTGTGCTGCATGAGGAGCGGCTTCACCTCAACGCCAATGCGGACGGACTTTGCCGTGAGAAATGGGGAGGTGCTGAACGCGGGATCGTCTGCAACGGTAATGTCGCTGGCAACAACCTTGCCGGAACGAAGCGACAGGCTGAGCGGGCCCAGCGTCACCTTGCGGCCAACCGCGGCAGAGGCCTTCGCCTCAAGCTCTGGACGGAAGCGATTCACGTCGATCACGAAAGGCAGAGCGACAACCGCAACCAGCAGCAGGACAACAACCACGGCTGCAATAACGAACAAACGCTTCAACATGCAGCATCCTGCCTTCGTGGACCAGAGTTGGGATTACTTTACCTCTGATGCACGAACTGGTGGAGTTGCAGGCATTCTATGTTCTGGGCGTTACGGCGCCAGGTCAGACGCTGTTGCAGCGGAGAGCTGGTGGATGGCCATCCACGTCTGCGAATACGCGTTGAGCGCGTTGCTGGTGGAGCTGCGCGCGTCACGCAGAGCGTCCAGGTAGTCGATGAGCGCCAGACCGCCATGGTCGAAGGCGTAACGCGCAATGGCGAGCACATCGGCGGACTCATCCAGATAGTGATCGCCAAAGCGGCTTGAGAGTACCTTGGCGTGGATGTATGCGCTCCACGCCTGGCTGACGTCTGAGCCCACCTGGTTGAGCATGGCTGTCTCCGTCAGGCGGGTGGCATTGGTCGTCAGCCGCGCCGTTTCCTTGTTGCCCTGGTTGCGGTCGAAGATCCGCAGAGGAACAAATGCCTGGAAGCCGAAGGAGTTTTGCGGGCCCGTTCTGTCGTACTCCATCTCAAGCGTTGGATCGGTGGTGCCGTTTGCGAAGGCAAGCTTCAGTGCCGCGTCCGACTGGCGGACAGCGGCCTGCGCTGCCAGCAGGTCAGGCCGCTGCTGCTGTGCAAGAGCCAGCAGCTGTTCGCGCGTTTGCGTGATGGGCGGTGGAACGATCGCGCCGATGACGTCAAAGTCCGGCGACGGCGATGCAACGCCCATCAGCGTCTGCAGCGTGTCCGACGCCTGCTCTATGTTGATCTCTGCGTTCTGCTCGTCAGACTCGAAGGAGCCCAGCTGCAGGTCCAGCCGCTCAAAGTCCAGCTTGCCCAGGTCGCCGGCCGTGTAGCGGTCATGGCCAATCTCCACCTCATGGCGGAAGTCTTTCAACTGCGCCTGCGAAAGCTGCAGCGCTTCCTTTGCGATGAGCATGGTGGTGAATGCCTGGCGCACGGCCAGCTCCGTCTGGCGGATGGTGTCCTGCAGTTGCGCCGCGGTCATGGCGGTGGTGGCGCGCGCTGTGTCCAGGCGGTATCCACGCTTATTGCCACGCTCAAACAGGCGCGAGACGGAGACCGTATAGGCAAACGGATTGTTCGCGTCCGCGTCGATGTTGACGTTCTGCCCGGTGACACCCAGCGTGGGGTTCACGCGGACGGCTGCCTGAATTTCCTGCGCGCGCACGGAGCGCAAATTCTGCTCTGCGGAGAGCAGCGTTGGATTGTTCAGGTGGGCGCGGTCCACTACTTGCTGCAGCGTGAGTGCGCCGGGCTTGGCCGGTGGCGGAGTGCGCGGGTCTGCAGCCGGCGTGGCGGCAGCCGCGTAGCTTGCGGAGTCACTGCCTGCGGAGATACTGGCCGAAGCCTGCGCATGCGCAAACGGCGATGTCAGAGCAAGTCCAAGCGTGACTGCTACGAGCGAGAGCGGAGCGAACGAGTGGAGTCTCAATGGGCAAACTCCTCATCCCGTGCGGGAAGAACGTCATTGTCGCGAGAGATCCAGACATAGAGCGTTGGCAGCAGGAAGATGTTGATGATGAGTGCGCCCACCAGGCCACCCACGATGACGATGGCAAAGGGACGCTGCGAGTCAGAACCGATGCCGTGCGACAGCGCCGCAGGCAGCAGGCCCAGTGTGGCAACCAGCATGGTCATCAGGATGGGACGCAGGCGCAGTACAGCGCCTTCAATCGCAGCTTCCTCAGGCGAGTAGCCGTTGGAACGCAGCTGGTTCATGTACTCCAGCATGATGATGCCCGTTTGCACGGACACGCCGAAGAGCGCAAGGAAGCCGACGCCGGAGGAGACGGAGAGATGCGTGCCCGTGATGAGCAGCGCGAGCAATCCACCAAAGGGCGCCATGGCCACGTTTGCCAGGATAAGCAGAGCCCACTTGCCGGAGCTGAACATGGTGTACAGGATGATGAAGATGAGCAGCAGCGTGATGGGCAGCACAATCATCAGGCGGCGCGACGAACGCTTCTGGCTCTCATACTCACCGGCCCAGTCGATCTTGTAACCGGCGGGCAGCACGACCTGCTTGTTCACCTTGGCGATTGCCTCTTCCACGGTGGAACCCAGGTCGCGGTCGCGCACGGAGTACTTGATGGCCACGTAGCGCAGGCCATTTTCGCGATAGACCTCTTCTGCTCCGTCTGTCGTCTCCAGCTTGGTGACCTGCGCCAGCGAGACCCGTTCACCGGACGGCGAGACGATGCGGATGTCCTTGATCGCCTCAGGCGTGGCGCGGAAGGAACTGGAGTAGCGCGGCGTTACGTCGTAGCGGGCTTCTCCATCCAGCACCTGCGTTACAGGCGCGCCGCCAACGGCGGTCTCGACCGCGTCCTGCACGTCGGCCACGTTGATGCCGAAGCGGCCTGCTGCTTCGCGGTCCACAACGAAGTTCAGGTTCGGCTGGCCGATGACGCGGAAGAGGCCAAGATCCTGAACGCCGCGAACGCCGCTCATGACCTTCACGATCTCATCGCCCTTGGCTTCCAGCGTCTTCAGGTCGGTGCCATACAGCTTGACTGCAAGCTCGCCCTTCACGCCGCTGACAGCCTCTTCCACGTTGTCAGAGATGGGCTGCGAGAAGTTCCAGATCACTCCGGGCAGCTGATCCAGATCGCGGTTCATCGCGGAGATGAGTTCGTCCTTGTTTTCATGGAAGACCGGGCGCCACTCTTCCTTTGGCTTCAGGTCGACGAAGTATTCCGTATTGAAAAAGCCGGTGGTGTCGGTACCGTCGTCAGGGCGGCCATTCTGGCTGATGACCTGCTTGACCTCAGGAAATGAAGACAGCAGCAGCCGTGTACGATTGGCAACCTTCAGGCTTGTCGTTGGTCCGGTGGAGGGTGCAAGCGTGCCGCGCACCCAGATGGCGCCTTCATCCAGATGCGGCAGGAACTCCGAACCGATCACGCCCGTTCCCATGAGCAGGGCCGAGGTCAGCAGGGCAAGGCAAGCGGCGCCCACGGTGACTGTGCGATGCTCAATGGCCCACTGTGCTGCGTGGCGATACCGTGCCGTGAGCCACACCAGCAGCGGATTCTCCCACTCCGTGGTTCCATTGCGGAAGAAAATGCTGGCCAGCACCGGCGCCAGCAGCATGGAGAAGATGAGTGCGCCCAGCAGGGCAAACGCAACCGTCCAGCTCATGGGCTTGAACAGGCGGCCTTCCACAGACTGCAGCGTGAAGATGGGCAGATACGCCGTGATGATGATGCCGATGGCGTAGAACACGGGCCGCTGCACTTCATGTGCGGCCAGCTTGATCTGCTCGCGCACGGTCATGTCTTCGCGGCGGCCGTGGCTCAGGTGCCGCACGATGTTCTCAATCATCACCACCGCGCCGTCAACCACCATGCCAAAGTCCAGCGCGCCCAGCGACAGCAGGTTCGCAGGGATGTGGCGAAGGTCAAGGCAGATGGACGCAAAGAGCAGCGAGAACGGGATGGTGAGTGCAACAATCAGCGCGCCGCGGATGTTGCCCAGGAAGATGAAGAGGATGACCACAACCAGCACAATGCCTTCCGTAAGGTTGTGCAGCACGGTGTGCGTGGTGAGGTGCAACAGGTCAGACCGGTCAAGGAACGGAATAATCTTGACACCCTTGGGCAGCACACGGGTGTTCAGCTCATTGACTTTCTCGTGGATGGCGTCGAGCGTCGCGTCCGAGTCCTGCCCCTTCTGCAGCAGTGCGACACCTTCCACGGCGTCCGGATTGTCAGCCAGCTTGCCATCCGGCAGACGCATCATACGGCCAATCTGGCCCAGACGAATCTTCGGTCCCTGCGCGACGGTTGCAATATCGCGGATGCGCAGCGCTGTACCGTTCTGCGCCTTAAGCGGCGTGTTCGCAATGTCGTCTACTGTTTGGTAGAGGCCAACTTCGCGCACGTTGATCTGTTGCGCGCCCTGCTCAATAAAGCTGCCACCCGCGTTGGTGTTGTTCGCGATGAGCGCGGCTTTAACCTGCGCAATGGTCAGGCCGTAGGAAACAAGCTTCTCCGGGTCGAGCGTAACCTGGTACTCGCGCGTAGAGCCGCCAAAGCTGGAGACATCCACGACACCGGGTACGGTGCGGAGGTTCTTCTCCAGCACCCAGTCTTCCAGGCTCTTGAGAGCCATGGTGTCGTAGTTGGGGTTGGTGCTGGTGAGGGTGTACCAGTAAATCTGGCCGACGGGGCTCCAGTCAGTTCCAATCTGCGGCTGCAGATTGGCGGGCAGCGTTACCTGCGTCAGGCGCTCCACAACCTTGGAGCGATTGGTGTCATTGACGCTGTCATCATCAAAGATCATGGTGACGCTGGACAGGCCGGCCAGCGATGTGGACCGCAGGTGCTGCATGTGCGGGATGCCCGCGAAGCCAAGCTCCAGCGGCACGGTGACCTGCTGCTCTACTTCTTCTGCAGCGCGGCCGGGCCACTGCGTAATGACCGTGACGTAGTTGTTGGCAACGTCCGGGTACGCCTCAACCGGCAGATTGTGGAACGAGATGCCGCCCCAGATGAACAGCAGAACAGCCATCACCAGGATGATGAAGCGATTGTTCAGCGCGAAATCGACGAGTCCGCGGATCATTTACTGCCCCGCCGCGTTCTGCAGTTCCAGCGCGTTCGATACCACCTGCTGATCAAGGTTCAGGCCGGACTCAATGACGACCAGGCCGCCCGGCAGCGTCTGCCCGGAACGAACGACAACGCGCTTGTAGTTGCCGGCGTTGTCCGTGGGCACATACACGTAATCCCGGTCATGCAGGTGCAGGATGGCATTGCCCGGCAGCGCCAAAGCCGTATGCGACTTGCTGCCGCGGAAGGTGGCGCTGGCAAACATGCCAATACGCAGCAGGTCTCCGGGGTTCTGCACCTGGATGCGAACCTTTGCGGTGCGGATGGAGGGATCGAGGATCGCTCCAATGTCTGAGATGGTGCCCGCCGTAACCTTGCCCGGGAAAGCATTCAGCCGGATGTCAGCCGACTCGCCCACGTGTACGTTGGCAAGGTCGTTCTCGTAGACGTCGCAGACCACCCATACATGCGACAGATCGGCAATGGTGAGCGAACCGCCCACACCCGCAAGGTTGATGCCCGCCGCGCCTGCTGCCGTGGTGTTCTGCGCGACGATGACGCCGGAAATGGGCGCATAGACACGCACCGTGTCGCTGGGGTGATCCTTGTCCACGCCCAGGATGCGGAGCTGCTGCTCTGCCGCGACCAGCGCGGCCCTGGAGGTGTCTTCGCCGTTCTGCGCAATTTCAAGCTGGCTCTTGGCGATGGCGCCCTTGTCAAACAGCAGCTTGTCGCGGGTGAGCACGGTGTTGGTCAGGTTCTCGTTGGACACTGCGGTCTGGTAGCTGGCGAAGGCGCCGGTTACGTCAGGCGACTGCACTTCCATAACCAGCTGGCCCTTGTGAACATAGTTGCCCAGGGCAACGTGCAGGGCGACCACTTTACCGTTCGCGATGGAGAGAACGGGAACCTCGCGCGAGATATCCGGCTCAATTGCGCCGGTAGCGGTAACGCTGTCGAATTGCGTGGTCGTTTGCGGCGCAATCAGCGGAAACAATGCAGGTTTGGCCACATGGAGCGTGTTGTCCGTGCTGGCATCCACCACCGCAGGGGTGCTGGGCGGGGCCTCGGCTGCCTCGTTCTTAACGGGCTTTCCGTTGCAGCCCTGTAGCAGGACAGCAGCCATCGCAAGTGTTGCCACAGCAGCGGTGCATGCGGTGTTCCGCACATGCCGACGGTGCGCAGGGAGTACGTTCAGGCCGCTCGGTGCAAGGTTTTCGCTCACAGCCCCAGTCTAGCCGAAAGGCGGAACACATTGCATACAACGTTTAATCTTCTGGCTGGGCACATCATTATCTTTCGATAGTTTCCCGAAGGTCACACGGTGTTACGCGATGATGAATGACGTGACGACTGTAGCCGAGCTACGCAGAAACCGGCCGTTGGTGGTGGGCCTTGCGCTTGCGCTGACGGTGGTCATTGCCGTGCTGGACCGGCACGTTCACCGCGAAATACCGCTGGGGCTGCTGTATCTGCTGCCTATGGGCATGATCAGCACCGTTGCCAAGCGGTGGCAGGTAATTGTTGCCGCGCTGCTGTATACCGTGGTCGCTGAAACCTCAGACGCCTTTGCGTGGAACCCGCCAGAGGGCGTGGTCCGCGACCTGCTGTCATTTGCCGCCTACCTTGCGGAAGGCCTGTACATTGCCGAGGCGCTTGCACTTCACCGTGTGGAACGAACCCACCTGCAGACGCTTACGCGCGAGATGGAGGCACGGCGGGACGCGGAAGAGCAGCTCTCGTTACTGGTGGGCAGCTCTGCACTGGCCATCCTGACGATGGATGAGGACGGCCGCGTGGTGCAGGCAAACCGCGCCGCCAGCAGCCTGTTTATTGGCAGCGATACCAGCTTCCAGCTGACCGATGCAAAGGTGTCTCGGCTGCTGCCCGCGCTGGCACACGTGACTGCCCGGCTGAATGCAGGCCGCGAACTGCGCACCATGATGCAGTGCCAGGGCTTCCGAGCCAATGGCGAACCCTTCATGGCAGACGTCTGGCTGTCTCTGTACAACACCAGCAAGGGCAGCCGCACGGCGGCAATTGTCGTGGATGTATCGGACGATCTGCGGGACCGCGAGGAGTCCACTCTGGAACAGATGCTGAACAGCTCCCGGCTGATTGTGGGCGCCATGTCGCATGAGATTCGTAACATTGCAGCGGCAATCTCGCTGGTGCAGAAGAACATTGCTGCGCAGTCGCCGGGCGTGGCAGCAACGGTGGATTTTGAATCGCTGCAACAGCTGACGGCAACGCTGGAACGCATGTCGTCGGTGGAGCTGTCGCAGGTGAAACGCTCTGCCACCAAGCTGAATCTGCAGCTGTGCCTGGAGGAGTTTCGCATCCTGGCGCAGTCTGCCCTTCGGGAGCAGGAGATTCGCTTTGAGTGGATTGTGCCGGACGACTTGCCGACCGTGTGGGCAGACCAGCAGAGCATGATGCAGGTGTTTCTGAACCTGCTGCGCAACTCGCAGGCCGCGCTTGAGAACATTGCAGACCCGGTGCTTACCGTGAAGGTGATCACTACGCCGGAGAACCTGCAGATTCACGTGATCGACAACGGCCCCGGCGTGGCATCGCCCGCGGAGCTCTTCCACCCTTTTGACAAGCCCGGTGCGGGCGGGGGCTTTGGCCTTTACCTTTCCAAGGCGCTGGTCAACAGCTTTCGCGGCAACCTGCGCTATCAACAAAGCAGCGCGGGCGCCACGTTCATCATTGATTTACAGGTGCATCCATGAGCGCTCCGGTTCGCATTGCTCTGATCGACGATCACACACTTTTCCGCGAGAGCCTGCGCCGTTTGCTGGAGACGGATACACGCTTTGAAGTAGTCGCTGAAGCCAGCACCACACGGGAGGGACTGGCGCTGGTGCAGGGCGCTGCTGCGTTTGATCTTGCGCTGATTGACTATGAGCTTGGCACCGAGGAAGAAGCCGGCAACGGTCTGGTGGTGCTGCGCGCCATGCGTCAATATCACCCGCAGGTGCCCTGCATGATGGTCACCGCAGGCATCAACACGCAGGGGCTGCAGGAAGTTGTCGGCAGTCTGCACGCAAGCATCTTCTTCAAGAGCGAACCGGCAGCGGAGCTGCTGCTGGCGCTGGAAAAAACCTTCCGCGAAGAGCAATGGATCTCCTCGCAGGCATCCGTCGCATTGCTGCGCAGGCAGACCGAAGAGGAGCAGGCGACAAAGACCGCAGAGGCAGCATTTACTCCGCGCGAATTGCAGGTGCTGAGCTACATTACGCAAGGTTTGAGCAACAAGGAGATTGCCGACAAATTGGGCCAGACAGAGAGCAGCGTGAAGGCGATGCTGCAGAAGCTGTTTGCGAAGACGTCGGTACGGTCGCGGTCGCAGCTGGTGCGTTTCGTCTTTGAATCGGAGATGGAACTGCCGTAAACGTGACGGCTAGGTGATGGGTGCGGGATTGAACAGCGCCATCTCGTTGTGCAGGCCAAGCTTCTCTGCGCAGCTCTGCTGGCGGCCGCTGGCAATCTCGAGGATGAGATGGAAGAGCGCGGTTCCTACCTCTTCAATCGTCTGATCGCCGGTTGCGATGGTGCCTGCGTCCACGTCGATCAGGTCGCTCCAGCGATGCGCCAGCGACGAGCGCGAGGCCACCTTGATGACGGGCGTCATGGCCAGACCGTACGGCGTGCCGCGGCCGGTGGTGAAGACGTGCATGTTCATGGATGCGGCCAGCTGCAGCGTTCCGCAGACGAAGTCGCTTGCAGGCGTTGCCGCGAAGATGAGCCCCTTTTGCGTGACGCGCTCGCCGGGCCCGAAGACTCCCGTGATGGCCGTAGAGCCGGACTTTGCAATGGAGCCCATCGCCTTCTCGACGATGTTATTCAGCCCGCCACGCTTGTTGCCGGGCGTGGGATTTGCGCTGCGATCAGCTCCGCCGTGCGCAAGGTAGTCGTCGTACCACTGCATCTCGCGGATTAGGCCTTTGGCAACGCCCTCATTGGCCGCGCGCGCGGTCAGCAGGTCAATGCCGTCGCGAACCTCTGTGACCTCACTGAACATGACGGTTGCGCCAGCACGCACCAGCAGGTCTGCAGCGTAGCCCACTGCGGGGTTCGCCGTGACTCCACTGAAGGCATCGCTGCCGCCGCACTGCAAGCCGACAACAAGGTCCGCAGCGGGGCGCGTTACGCGCTGCCGCTGGTTCAATACTTCAAGGCGATCCTTCGCCATCTGCATGATGGCTGCGACCATGTCGCCAAAGCTCATGTGCTGCTCATCCTGCAGGCGCACCACGTATGGCGAACTTTGCAGGATGGGCAGCGTACTCTGCGGCAGCATGGTTCCGGGTTGCAACTTCTCGCAGCCCAGGCTTACCACCATGGGTGCGCCACCAAGGTTTGGGTTGAGCGCAAGGTTGCGTAGCGTGCGTGTTGGAATCTCCGCACCGGGCGCGTCGATGGCGACACCGCAGCCATACACATGCGTGATGCCGATGACGTCATCCACGTTGGGATACAGCGGCAGCAGCTCTTTGCGGATGCGCGCGACCGCGTGCTCCACCGTGGCCGCAACACACTGCACCGTGGTGCTGATGCCGAGGATGTTGCGTGTGCCCACGGAGCCATCTGCATTGACGAAGCCCTGAAAGGTATAGCCCGTGAGCGGCTCGTGGTGCGTGACGTTCGTGGCAACGGGCAGGTCATGCAGAGCTGGCGCTGCGGGCAGCTGCAGCAGCCCCTCATGCACCCACGCGCCCTGTGCAATGTCGGCGTTGGCGGTGCCGATGGTGACGCCATAGCGAATGACAGCCGTGCCTGCGGGCAGTGCAGTGAGCGCGACCTTGTGTGCTTCGGGGACGTCCTCGGTGAGCGTGAGTCCGTCATCAAAACGCGTGCCTGCGGGCAGGCCGCCTTCGTTGACCACGATGGCGACATTGTCGTCGGGGTGCACGCGGATGGTGAGCGGCTTCATTGCATTAGGCCGTATGCAGCTTGCCGTCGATGAGACGTGTGTGCGTTGACAGGTTGCCGTTCTGCAGCTCTGCAGGCAGCAGGTTGTCCGGCATGTCCTGGTAGCAGACCGGCCGCAGGAAGCGATCAATCGCCATGGCACCAACGCTGGTTGCGCGCGCGTCTGACGTGGACGGCGACGGGCCGCCGTGAACCATGGCGTACGAAACTTCAACGCCCGTTGGGAAGCCGTTGACCACAATGCGGCCCGCCTTGCGCTCAAGGATGGGCAGCAGGCGCGCAGCCAATGGATGATCCTCTGCTTCCAGATGAAGTGTCGCCGTCAGCTGGCCTTCAAAGCGCTCTGCAAGCGCCACCATCTCATCCGCGTTCTTGCATGCGATGAGCAACGCCGCGGGACCAAAGACCTCTTCCGCCAGCTTTGGATTCGCGGAGAAATCCGCAGCGGTGGTGGAGAACAGAACCGGCTGCGCGGCGGTTGCGTGCGCTTGCTCTGCACCAGCGGCTAGTTTGCTGACACCGGCTGCAGCACACAACGATCCAACACCGTGCGCAAACGCTTGCTGAATGCCGGAGTTCAACATGGTTGCGGAGCCGGCAGCTGCAATGGCCTCGCCTGCTGCTGCGGTGAACGCCTGGAACTCTGGCCCATCAATACCAAAGATAAGGCCAGGCTTGGTGCAGAACTGGCCAACACCAAGCGTCGCGCTTGCCACAAGGCCGGTTGCAATTGCAGCGCCGCGCGTTTGCAAAGCAGAGGGCAACAGGAAGACGGGGTTGATGCTGCTCATCTCTGCGAAGACGGGGATGGGCTGCGGGCGCGCCGCTGCCAGCGCCACTAACGCCTGGCCGCCGCGACGTGATCCGGTGAAGGCCACAGCCTGCACCGCGGGATGCTTGACCAGTGCGCCGCCAACTTCATTGCCAATGCCTACGAGCAGCGAGAAGACGCCCGCGGGCAGGCCGCATGCGGCCACGGCTTTTTGAATGGCACGGCCTGCAAGCTCTGACGTGCCCAGGTGCGAAGGATGCGCCTTGGCGATGACGGGGCAGCCTGCTGCAAGTGCTGCGGCTGTGTCTCCACCAGCGACGGAAAAGGCCAGCGGGAAATTGCTTGCTCCAAAAACAGCAATAGGGCCAACGGGAATGTGGCGCGAGCGAAGGTCAGAACGCGGCAGCGGCTTGCGGTCCGGCAGGGCGCTATCCACTGTAACGCGCAGCCAGCGACCATCGCGCACCAGCGATGCGAACAGCCGCAGCTGCCCGCAGGTGCGGCCACGTTCGCCCTCAAGGCGCGGCCGTGGCAAACCGCTCTCAGCCATGGCGCGCTCAATCAGTTCATCGCCCAGCTCCGTCAGGTTGTCGGCGATGGTTTCCAGCAGCTTTGCGCGTGTCTCCAGCGGGGCTGAGCGAAATGCATCGAAGTCCTGCGCAGCCAGAGCACATGCGCTCTCCACGTCGGCAAGGGTGCCGCCACCGAATACAGGCTCCAACTCTGCGCCTGTCGCGGGGTTTACTGCGCGCACGTCACCCTGCGTGCCGCGAACTTCTTCCGCACCAATCAACATCGTTCCGTGAATCGACATCTCTTAAACTCCCAAATCTTGAACGCTCAAGTACAGCTTAGGTCCGATCACCGATCAGCGCCGTAAGCTGCGCCATCTCTTCTGCTGTAAGGTCCGAAAGCGGCGTGCGCACGGGACCGCATTCAATACCGCGAATGCGCGCGCCTGCCTTCACAATGCTGACCGCGTAACCCTTGCGACGATCACGAATGGCAAGGTACGGCACCACAAAGTCGCGCATCTGCTGCGCTACAAACGCATGATCGCGGCGGCGTACTGCGGCGTAAAAGTCCGTCGCAAACTTTGGCAGAAAATTGAAGATGGCAGACGAGTACGTGGTCACGCCCATCTCCAGGTAGCTGAGCGCGAAAGTCTCTGCCGTGGGCAGGCCGCCGATGTATGTGAGGCGGTCGCCCATGCGCAGGTAGATCTTCATCATCAACTCAAGATCACCCACACCGTCTTTGAAGCCGATGAGGTTGGGGCATGCATCGCACATGCGCGCGATTGTTGTATCCGTGGCAATGGCGTTGTCGCGGTTGTAGACAATCACGCCCAGCGACGTGCTGTCGCACACCGCCTTCACATGGCGGAAGAGTCCGTCCTGATCTGGATTGACGAGGTACGGCGGAAAGAGCAGAAGGCCGTTTGAGCCAGCCTTCTCCGCCGCCTTTGCAAATTGAATTGCCATGGCCGTGCCGTAGCCGCAGCCGGAAAGGATGGGCAGGCGGCCCGCTGTCTCGTTGACAGCCGCGCTCACCACCGCGCTGTACTCATCCAGTGTGAGCGAAAAGTATTCGCCGGTGCCGCCCGCAGCAAACAGGGCTGCAACGTCGTATCCGCTGAGCCACGCAAGATGTTTGCGGTAGGAGTCTTCATTGAACTGGCCGTCTGCAGTGACGTGCATAACCGGGAACGAGAGCAGCCCGGAGCCGATGGTTTTTGCGAGAGTTTTGGGGTCCATGCTGATGTGCACCTGCCTGATGGAAAACTTTGGTTGCCGGACTTCCACTATATCGAACGGCTGTTTCTCTTAGCGCGCTGTGCTCTTAGCGAACGAGACAGGGCTTCTTTGGATCGAACATCCAGCCGGGGATGAGATATTGCATTGCCGCTGCGTCGTTGCGCGCGCCTGCGGGCAGGCGGTTGTAGGCGTCGTGCGCCTGCTCCACCTGCTGCATGTCGAGCTCAACGCCAAGGCCCGGCCTCTCCGGAACCGTGAGCAGGCCGCCCTTGATCTGCAGCGGCTCCTTGGTAATGCGCTGGCCGTCCTGCCATATCCAATGGGTATCAATCGCAGTGGTTTTGCCGGGTGCTGCGGCGGCCACGTGCGTGAACATGGCAAGCGAAACATCAAAGTGATTGTTTGAGTGCGAGCCCCACGTGAGGCCCCACATCGCACACATCTGCGCCACACGCACCGAACCTTCCATCGTCCAGAAGTGCGGGTCGGCCAGCGGAATATCGACCGAGCCAAGCTGCAGTGCGTGTTGCAGCTCGCGCCAGTCCGTTGCCACCATGTTGGTGGCCGTGGGCAGAGCCGTTGCACGACGAAACTCCGCCATGACCTCGCGGCCGCTGAAGCCCTTCTCTGCGCCGCAGGGGTCTTCTGCATAGGCAAGGATGTGGCCCTTGCCACGGCAGAGGCGAATCGCCTCATCCAATGACCATGCGCCGTTGGGATCGAGCGTGATGCGTGCGTGCGGGAAGCGTTCGTGCAGCGCGGTCACGGCTTCCATCTCTGCATCGCCGCTGAGCACGCCGCCTTTGAGCTTGAAGTCATTGAAGCCGTAACGATGATGCGTTGCCTCTGCAAGCTTCACCACGGCGTCCGGCGTCAAAGCCTCTTCATGCCGCAGGCGAAACCATTCATTGCCTGCATCCGGTTCGCTGCGATACGGTAGGTCCGTCTTGTTGCGATCACCGATGTAAAAGAGATAGCCCAATACTTCAACCGCGCTGCGCTGCTGACCATCGCCCAGCAAGGCTGCAACGGGCAGGCCAACAAACTGGCCCAGCAGGTCAAGCAGCGCTGCTTCAATTGCGGTGACTGCATGGATGGTGATGCGCAGATCAAACGTCTGCAGGCCACGCCCCGCGGAGTCGCGGTCTGCAAAGGCCTCTCGCACGGCCTTCAGCACATTGCGATAGTCCGCTGTGCGCTGGCCGATGACGAGCGATGATGCATCTTCAAGAACCTTTCGAATCTTTTCGCCGCCAGGCACTTCGCCCACGCCGGTGTTGCCCGCGTTGTCTGTAAGCACCACCAGGTTGCGCGTGAAGAAGGGCGCGTGTGCTCCGCTCAGGTTCAGCAACATACTGTCATGCCCCGCGACGGGGATGACGCGCATGCGCGTGACGATGGGTGAACCAGTAACGATGGATGAACCAGCGACCTGCATTATGCTCTTGCACCTTCCATCTGCTCTGGCGTGAACTCAACGCGCTTAATCTCACCCACCAGGAACAGGTACGACACGATGGCGCCGAGAGCCATCAAGCCCACATACACAAGAGCGAGGTTGAACGATCCGGTCTTCTTGACGATGGCGCCAATCACAATGGGCGTGAGGATGCCTGCCGTGTTGCCGAAGAGGTTAAACAGGCTGCCGTTCAGGCCGATCATGTTGCGCGGCGACACGTCTGAAATTACCGGCCAGCCCAGCGCTCCAAAGCCCTTACCAAAGAAGGCCAGCGCCATCAGCGCAATCACCAGCGTGGTGCTGTCGGTATAGTTGCAGCCGATCATCGTAAGCGAGCACAGCATGCCCAGCACGATGGGCGTCTTGCGTGCGATGGACAGGCTGCCTGTGCGGCGCAACAGCTTGTCACTCACCACGCCGCCGAGGATACCGCCCGCAACTCCGCACATGGCCGGGAACGAGGCGGCGAACCCAACCTTCAGCATGGACATGTGCCGCGCCTGGCTGAGATAAATCGGAAACCACGTGAGGAAGAACCATGTGAGCGACGTAATGCAGTACTGGCCAATGTAGATGCCGACCAGCATGCGCTCGCCCAGCAGCAGCTTTACCGCTCCCCACGTCAGCGTATTCGGCCCTTTCTTGGCAGTGCCGTTATCCATGCCGGCGAGGCCGCCGCCCTGCTCAATGTACTCAATCTCTGACTGGCTGATGGTGGGGTGTTCTTTCACGCCGTAGATGGTGCGGAACCAGACCACGCCAAGCACCAGGCTCATGATGCCGCCCAGCCAGAAGCATGCCTGCCAGTTGCGGTGGGTCACGACCCAGCCCATCAATGGACCGAAGAAGACCAGCGCAAAGTACTGGGATGAATTGAAGATGGCAGAGGCGCGGCCACGCTCTGCCGCTGGAAACCATGCCGCAACAATGCGTCCGTTGCCAGGAAACACAGGCGCCTGGATGGCACCGGACAACATCCTGATGAAGAAGAGCGCACCGAACGCAATGGCAACCGGCAGGTAGCCTGCAAAACCCGCAACAATGCTGCACAGCGACCAGCCGATGATGCTGTAGCCATAGACGCGCTTGGATCCAAAGCGATCAAGCAGGCCACCCGCAGGCAGCTGCGCCACCACATAAGCCCACGAGAAAGCAGATAGGAGCCAGCCAAGCTTCAGCGCATCCACATGCAGTTGCTTTTGCAGCGCCACGCCAACAATCGACAGCACCACCCGGTCGCCATAGCTGAAGGAGCTGGCGACGAACAGCATGAAGATGATGAAGTAACGTATGCGGGTTTGCTTTGAATCACTCATGCAGCTTGCAGAACCACCCTGCCGCGCGCAGTTACAGCGAAAGCCCGGCAGATGGAACTATAGCGGACGGATCAATCGGCTTTCCATCGAGTTTCTGCATCGATGGATGCGTCAACCGGGTGCCCCACCTTCGCGAAGCTAAGGGATCGTGTTTCCTCGAGAATCAATGGTAGCCATCCCAGGTTAGCTACGCGAACCTGGGGCAGCCACATGGTTTGCTGCGCGAACCTGCTGAGGTTGGGAACGGTCAGGCTGCGTAGCCGTGCAGGAAGCAGTCAACTGCCTCTTTCACTCGCTGCCGCATTGCAGCCTTGGTGATATTCGCCTCGCCGGTAACGCTGGCTTTCATGATCATCTCCGCTGCGACCAGGTCAAAGAACTGCCGAGCTGCAACTTCAGGGTTCAGCTTGCGCAGCCGGCCTTCGCGGATCTGCACTTTCAGGTATTCCGTTACCGCGTCGCGGATGCGAAGTGGCCCGGTGGTGCGGTAGAGCTGCAGAATTTCGGGAAACCGATCCCGCGTCATACCCAGCAGACGGTGGAAGGCGATGGTGTCTTTGGTTATCATGCGGGCGAGCATACGTTCCCCCAATACGGTAAGTGCCTTCTTCGGGGGATCACTTGCATCCAGTACCGTGCCTAAATCTTTTGCAATAATCTCCGCGCGGCGGATAACGACAGCACGGAACAGATCGTCCTTTGTAGGAAAGTGCCGGTAAAAGGTCTCTTTGGAGGCGTGCGCGCGGGCGGAAATCTCGGCCATGCTGGTGGCGTCGTAACCCTTTTCCAGAAACAGCTGCGTTGCCGCCTCCAGCAGGCGCTGGATCAGCTGTTCGGTACGGCTGTCCAGCTTTGGGCGATCCGTGGCGGCCTTTGCGATCTTTTTTACGGGCATAACGGAACTTTTCATTTCTTTGAGTCGTTCTGTCTTGTACCGGAGTCTAGCATAATGCCGTACCGTACGTTACGGTTCGTCTATATAGTGGGAACAGCAAGAAGCTCCAGGAGACGCAGCAAATGAGTGAGTTACATCCCATGGCAACAGCAAGTGCGGCAACCAGCGACGCAGTACCACCGACGCGGCACGGCTGGAGACGTTATGGCGGCCGCCTGATTGGCCTGGTGATCTTCATCATTCTGGTTCTCGCGGTGATCAGCGGCATCCGCAAGAGCCGCAAGGATGCGGCCGCGGCCATTGAGCCGCCGGTGACGCCCACGGTTCAGACAGCCACCGCGCGCCGCGGACCCATTGGCTTTTATGTGCAGGCGCTTGGCACCGTTACGCCGCTTGCGTCTGTGAATCTGTACAGCCAGGTAAACGGCCGCGTGACTGCCGTGTATTACCACGAGGGCCAGATGGTTCATCGCGGCGACGCCCTGCTGGACATTGATCCGCGGCCGTACGAGGCACAGCTGAAAGAGGCGCAGGGCACGCTGCAGCATGACAAGGGATTGCTGGCACAGGCAGAGATGGACCTGACGCGCTACCAGGAAGCTGCAAATGCGCAGGCAATTGCGACGCAGACGTTTGAAGATCAGAAGCACGTTGTGGAGCAGTACAAGGGCACAGTGCAGAACGATACCGGCCAGGTGGAGTACGCACAGGTGCAGCTGAGCTACTGCCATCTGGCATCGCCCATTGATGGCCGCGTGGGCCTTCGCCTTGTGGACCCGGGCAACACTGTCTTCTCCGGTGGTTCAAACCCCATTGTGGTGGTGACGCAGCTGGTGCCCATCTCAGTTGTCTTCAATGTTGCGGAAGATGATCTAAGCCAGGTGCGCAGCGAGATTCTTCATCGCGCCGGTCTGCAGGTGGATGCCTTTGACCGCACGCAGCTGGTGAAGCTTGCCACCGGCCGCCTGCTTACGCTGGACAACCAGATTGATACCTCAACCGGAACGCTGCGCTTCCGCGCACAGTTCGATAACAAGGACCTGGGCCTCTATCCCAATCAATTCGTCAACGCGCGCATGCTGGTGAAGACGCTGCAGGATGCCATCCTGATTCCGACATCAACGGTGCAGCGCAACGGTACACAGGCGTATGTGTATGTGCTGCAGGGCGACACGGTAAAGATTCATCCGATTGTGGAGCTGACCACGGAGAACGACCTGGCCGCTGTTACCGGCCTGAATGAAGGCGACGTGGTGCCCACCACCGGCTTTGAAAAATTGCAGGACGGCACGAAGGTCAAGGTGCAGTCCGCGAAAGGCACGCCCACCGCAGCCGTAAAACAGAACACGATTGGAAGCGCACTGTGAGCCCTTCCCGCATCTTTATTCAAAAGCCCATCGCAACGGTGTTGCTGATGGCGGCCATCCTCATCCTGGGCCTTGTTGCCTACGTGGGGCTGCCGGTTTCCGCGCTGCCGCAGGCGGATTATCCAACCATCCAGGTGCAGACGTTTTACCCCGGCGCCAGCCCGCAGGTGATGAGCTCTGGCGTGACCGCTCCGCTTGAGAGGCAGTTTGGCCAGGTTGCAGGTCTGACGCAGATGACGTCGACCAGTTCCGATGGCAGCAGCGTGATTGTGCTGCAGTTTGCGCTTGACCTGAGCATTGACGTTGCAGAGCAGGAAGTGCAGGCGGCCATCAACGTGGCGCAGGGCTACCTGCCCACAGACCTGCCCGTGCCGCCGGTTTACAGCAAGTCCAACCCCGCGGATGCACCTGTGCTCACGCTGGCGCTTACGTCGGACAGCCTGCCGCTCTCCAAGGTGGAAGACCTTGTCGACTCACGGCTGGCTCCAAAAATCTCGCAGCTGAACGGTGTTGGACTCGTAAGCATCAGCGGTGGACAGAAGCCCGCAGTGCGCATCCAGGCGAACCCGGTTGCGTTGTCGTCGTACGGTATTGGGCTTGAGGATTTGCGCAGCGCTCTGACCAGCACCACCGTTAACACGGCCAAGGGCAGCTTTGACGGGCCAGCGCAGAACTTCCAGATCAACGCGAATGATCAGCTGCTTTCCAGCGACGGCTATCGCGACGTGGTGGTTGCGTATCGCAACGGCGCGCCGGTCATGCTGACGGATGTTGCAAAGATTACGGACGGCATTGAGAACTCAAAGCTGGCGGCCTGGAAGGACAACACGCCCGCCGTCATCATGAACATTCAGCGGCAGCCCGGCGCAAACACCATCGCCGTGGTGAACGAAGTGGAAGCCCTGCTGCCCAAGCTGCAGAGCGGCCTGCCTGCGTCCATCAAACTGCAGGTGCTGACGGACCGCAGCAACACCATCCGCGCATCGATTTCAGATGTTGAGTTTGAGTTGATGCTGACCATCGGCCTCGTCATCCTCGTCATCTTTGTCTTCCTGCGCAGCTTCTATGCAACGTTGATTCCAACGGTTGCAGTGCCCCTGTCGCTGATCGGCACGTTCTCCATCATGCACCTGCTGAACTACAGCCTGAACAACCTGACGCTGATGGCCTTCACCATCTCGACCGGCTTTGTTGTGGATGACGCGATCGTGATGATTGAGAACATCTCACGCTACCTGGAAGAGGGCATGTCGCCGATGGAAGCGGCGCTGAAGGGCGCAGAGCAGATTGGCTTTACCATCGTTTCGCTCACGGTCTCACTCATCGCCGTGCTGATTCCGCTGCTGTTCATGGGCGACATTGTTGGCCGGCTCTTCCGCGAGTTTGCCGTCACGCTCAGCATCACCATTCTTCTCTCCGCAGTGGTGTCGCTCACGCTTACACCCATGATGAGTTCGCGGCTGCTGAAGCACACGCCAGAGGCTGAGCAGAATGCCTTCTACCGCTGGACAGAAGGCATCTTCGAACGCATCATTGCCGCGTATGGCCGCAGCCTGAAGTGGGTTCTGCAGTATGAGACGATTACGCTGCTGGTCGCGTTTGGCCTGCTGGTGCTCACGATTTACCAGTACATCGAAATTCCCAAGGGCTTCTTCCCAACGCAGGATACGGGCATCATCCAGGGCATAACGCAGGCGCCGGAATCCATCTCCTTCCCTTCGATGTCGCAGAAGCAGCAGCAGGTAAGCGATGCAATCTTGAAAGACTCCGCGGTGCAGAGCCTGTCGTCATTCATTGGCGCCGATGGCACCAACAGCACGCTGAACAGCGGCCGCATCCAGATCAACCTGAAGCCGGTGGAAGACCGCCATGCAAGCGCACGCGACATCATTGCGCGGCTGCAGAAGCGTGCAGACCAGGTTCCCGGCATTCACCTGTATCTGCAGCCGGTGCAGGACCTGACCGTGGATGATCGCGTGAGCCGCACGCAATACCAGTACACGCTGGAAGACCCTGACGTTGCGGAACTCAATTCATGGACCGGCAAGTTTGTTGCCGAGCTGCGCAAGCTGCCGCAGGTGAGCGACGTTGCCACCGACCAGCAGGTGAACGGCGTCAGCATGCACCTGAATATTGACCGGCCAACGGCATCGCGACTGAACATCACGCCAGACCAGATTGATTCCACGCTTTACGATGCGTTTGGCCAGCGGCAGATCAGCACGCTCTACACGCAGTCAAACCAGTACCACGTGATTCTTGAGGCGCTGCCGGAGTTTCAGCAAGGGCCGGACAAGCTGAAGAGCATTTACATACAGGGCGCATCAAGCGGCGGCTCTTCTGCGCAGAGCACCTCTGGCCGCACCTCTGCCTCGTCCAACGGCACTGTTTCGACGCTGACGCCCTCCAACACCACGGGCCTTGCAACATCTAGCACCACGGGCTCCACGCTTTCCACCACGACAAACACCAACTCCACGTCGATCAACTCCACCGCGTCGTCGCTCAACTCCACCAACGCAGCGGCTTCAGCGGGCAGCCAGCTTGCATCCACCACGCCTACGTCGGCGCTGGCGTCTTCTTCCTCATCAAGCTCGACCAGCTCTTCTTCGAGCGGGAGCAGCAGTTCATCGAGCTCTACTGCGGCAACCGCAACGCCTGTGCCTCTCTCCGCCATCAGCAGCGTGACAGAGACGCCGTCGCCACTGACGATCAATCACCAGGGGCAGTTCCCTGTTGTGACCATCTCGTTCAATGTCGCGCCGGGCCACTCACTGAGCCAGGCAGTTACAGCTGTTGACGAGATCAAGAACAAGCTGAAGATGCCGCCCAGTGTTGAGACTGGCTTCCAGGGCACGGCTGCAGCGTTCACCACCATTGGCGGTAATGAAGGCTTCCTGATTCTTGCTGCGCTTGTCGCGGTCTATATCGTGCTCGGCATTCTGTACGAAAGCTTCATTCACCCCATCACGATTCTTTCCACGCTGCCATCTGCGGGTGTGGGCGCGCTGCTGGCACTGCGCCTCTTCCACCAGGACCTGGATGTGATCGCCATCATCGGCATCATTCTGCTGATTGGCATTGTGAAGAAGAACGGCATCATGATTGTGGACTTTGCACTCGATGCAGAACGCACGCAGGGTCTGCCACCGGAAGAGTCCATCTTTCAGGCGTCACTGCTGCGCTTCCGCCCCATTATGATGACGACGCTGTGCGCCCTGTTTGCGGGCATTCCGCTTGCGTTTGGTTCCGGCATTGGGTCTGAGCTACGTCGTCCGCTGGGCATTGCCATGGTTGGCGGCCTGCTGATGAGCCAGGTGCTTACGCTGTACACAACGCCTGTGATTTATGTCTTCTTCGATCGCCTTGCGCAGCACTTTTCGCGCTGGTCGTCACGCTACGTCACGCTGCCCACAGAAGCGGAGCAGCAATGAACCTGCCTGCATTCTTCATCAAACGGCCCGTCGCCACCACGCTGATGGTGCTTGCAATTTTGATCGCGGGAGGCATCGCCTTCAGCGCGCTGCCCGTTGCATCACTGCCTCAGGTTGACCTTGCAACCATTACGGTTGCAAGCGCGTTGCCGGGCGCAAGCCCTGAAGTAATGGCATCGTCCATTGCGACGCCGCTTGAGCGCCAGTTCGGACACATTGCCGGCATCAGCCAGATGACCAGCACCAGCACGCTTGGCACCACCGGCATCACTCTGCAGTTTGATTACAGCCGCGATGTGGACGGAGCAGCGCGTGATGTGCAGGCGGCCATCAACGCTGCGAAGACGTATCTGCCCGCAAATCTGCCGACGAATCCAACATACAGAAAGGTCAACACCGCGGCCTTCCCCGTGATGGTGCTGGCCATGACGTCAGACACACACTCGCTGGGCGACCTGTTTGACACGGCTGCGTCCGTGGTTCAGCAGAAGCTGTCGCAGGTGGTTGGTGTGGGACAGGTGCAGGTTGTGGGCGGCTCGCTGCCGGCCGTGCGCGTGCAGCTTGATC
>JAMFTB010000257.1 GCA_026225595.1 Terriglobus sp.
AAAGATGCCGTTGTAAAAATACCCTGAGCCGTAGAAGCCCTGTGGCGCGCAGCCGTAAGGCGCGTAGTCGTAATAGCCCCAGGGGCAGGACGGCGGAGCGCCAATGCTGATGGAGAACTGTGCCTGCGCGGGTTTTTCACTGCCGGCTGCCAGCAAAATCGCCACGGCGGCGATTGCGGAGCCGATAAGAGTTTTCAGTTTCATCTGTACCTTTCTGCGAACCGAGTTGCGGTAACGAAATTCTGGATTAGTATGCGCTTCGATGGAAGAACAGGCGAGAGGTTTGTACCTGGGAGCGCCTTTTGCAGAAAGAAACGTTCCGATGGCTGGGCCTATAGCAGCATGGCGTTCTCGGCTTTTAGCGCTGCTGCCAGTGCGTCGCTGTCAGTCACTGTGTTGTACAGGCCGGGGGCTACGCGGATGACTGCGCCCTTCGTTAGTCCTGTGCGCCATACCGTGTGGATCTTGTATTTGTCGAAGAGGCGGTGCTGTACCTTGGTCGCGTCGGCCACGGTGTGCATGCCCTTCAGCCGGAAGCTGGTGATGGCGCAGTAGCGTGCGGGGTCGCGCGGCACGCAGATTTCAATGTTCGGGATGTCCTCCACCTGGTGTACCCAGCGGTCGCGCAACATGCGCAGCTGCTTCTCTTTTGCGACCGCACCCACGGCGTAGTGAAAGTCCACCGCCGCGGGAATGGTAAGGATGGCCGGGTAGTTGTTCACGCCGCTGGGCACGCGTGCGCTGATGTCCGGGTCGGGCATTGCGTGGCTGTCGTAGCTCACGTCGATGTCGTCGATGCGGCTTTTGCGGATGTACATGCCGCCCAGGCCCAGCGGCGCCATCGTCCACTTATGCACGGACCACGCGGCGAAGTCGCAATCCAGGTCTGGCAGCGTGAAGTCCAGGCAGGCCACGCCGTGCGCAATGTCGCAGATGCAATCCACGCCGCGCGCACGGGCCATGGCGACGATCTTCTTCATGGGCGTGATCAGGCCAGTGCGGTGCGAGACCAGCGTGACTAGCATCAGCTTGGCGTTGGACGTGGCCTTCAACGCGTCTTCATACGCCTGCAGGATGTTGGCCTCAGTGGCCGGGTCCGGCATGTCAAACTTCACGATCTGCACGCCGCGGTGGTCGCCCATGAACTTCACAGCGTCCAGCGTGCTGTCGTAGTCCAGGTCGCAGCAGATCATGGCGTCGCCCGCCTTGATCTTGCGGTAGTTCACGATGAGCGCCTGCAGGCCTTCGCTACCGGAGCGGGTAACTGCAACCTCGTCCACGCCGCAGGCCATCTGCTTCGCCAGGGCTTCGCGCGCTATGCGGAAGTCGATGGCTGAGCTGTCGCCGGGCAGCGAGCCGCGTCCCCATATGGAGTTGTACTTGTTCACATACGCGATCTTTTCCGCGTAAACGGCCACGGTGCGCTTGGGCATCAGGCCCCAGTAGGCGTTCTCAAGGTTGATGATGCCGGGCGCAACATCAAACTCCGCGGGCCACTGCTCCACCGGGATGGAGTTGGGCGCAAGCGGCGGATGCGATGCGGCAACCTGCGCGTGAGCCTGTGATGCGGCTCCTGGCTGCATGGCAATCATGGCCGCAGGCGCGCACGCCGCGGCAGACTTCAGAAAGGTGCGACGTGTAGCCATAGATGGTTGGAGCGTACACCAGGACTGTTACTGGTTGCATGAGCGGTTCGTGTTTTTGCACGAATGCCCCACCCTTCGCAGCGCGAAGCATGGGGCACCCGGTCCGTATCGATGTAGTTCGTTCGTTTGATTTCTTCAGACCTTGTTGCCGATGGCGTCGAGCTGCGTGATGGTCTCCGGCGAGAGCTGCAGATCGGCGGCGGCCAGGTTTTCCTTGAGATGCGCGACGGATGACGTTCCGGGAATGAGCAGGATGTTGGGTGAGCGATGCAGCAGCCAGGCCAGCGCCACCTGCATGGGTGTGGCCCCTAACTCAGCGGCAATGTTGTCCAGCGCGGAGGACTGCAACGGACTGAAGCCACCCAAAGGAAAGTATGGAACGTATGCGGTGCCGCTGGCATTAAGTGTTTCGATCAGGTCGTCATCCTCGCGCTGCGCAATGTTGTAGAGATTCTGCACGCAGACAACGTTGGCGAGTTTGCGGCCTTCCTCCAACTGGGCATGTGTGACGGTGCTGAGTCCAAGATGGCGGATAAGGCCCTGCTGCTGCAGTTCCAACAGGATGGTGAGCGGCTCTTCAATGGACATGCCGGCGGGGAAGGTCGGCGGCCCGACGCGCAGGTTCACGACGTCAAGCACATCAAGGCCAAGGTTACGCAGGTTGCTGTGAACGCCATCGATGATCTGCTGGCGCGAGAGCGCTCCGTACCATGAGCCGTCTTCGCCGCGCAGAGCGCCGATCTTGGTGACGAGGGTGAGGTTCTCCCGATATGGGTGCAGAGCTTCGCGAATGATCTGGTTGGTGACGAATGGGCCATAGAAGTCGGAGGTGTCGATGTGGTCGACGCCTGCTTCAATAGCAGTACGCAGAACGCGAATGGCCTCGTCACGATTTGTAGGCGGACCAAAGATGTGCGGTCCGCTGAGGCGCATGGCGCCGTAACCAACGCGGTGAACGGTCTTGTCTGCGCTGGGAAAGTGGTAGGTGCCGCCGAGCTTTTCTGCCATGTGTCAATCTCCTGGTGCTTCGTATGTTTAGATGAAGGAAGCTTCAGGTTTGGAGTTCGCATTTGCCTACACTGGTTCAAGCATCGTTGGAGCCGCGTAAAACGCCGGTACAGGCGCGTGCGACCGTCAGCGTTGAGTCCATTCTGGAGGCGACGCTTCAGGTTTTGCTGGAGGTCGGCCAGTCGCGGCTTACCACCACACGCGTCGCAGAGCGGGCTGGTGTGTCCGTGGGCACGCTGTACCAGTACTTTCCCAACAAGAATGCCCTCCTGCAGACGGTGATGGACCGTCACTTGACTGAGATTGTGCAGGTGGTGGAGTCAGCATGTGCCGGTCTGCATGGGCAGCCGCTGGCCGCCATGGCAGAGGGGCTGGTGCGCGAGTTTCTACGAGCCAAGCTGGGCAACATCCGCAAGAGCATGGCGCTTTACGCGCTAAGTAATGACGTGGATCGCGTGCGGATTTTGAAGAAGACCACCGGACGCAACCGCGCGGCCATTACGAATATGCTGCGCACATCACCCCAGCGATTGCGCATCGATCCTGAGCTGGCGGCGGAGATGCTTGCCGACATCATGGCAGGTGTGGCACGGCGACTTGTGGAGTCTGCACAGCCTAAGCAGAAGATTGAGGCCGCGCAGCGGGAACTGGTCGTCGCTGCAAAGGCTTATCTGCTGGCTTGTATTTGAAGCAGCCTACGCGTCAAGCTTGTAGGTGAAGTCTTCAATGACCGGGTTGGTCAGCACTTCACTTGCAATGCGCTTTACTTCCGTTTCAGCTGCTTCGGCGGAGAGGCCGTCGGCCAGCGTGAGCACGAAGTATTTGCCCTGGCGGACGCTCTCCACCTGTGGGTGGTGCAGACGGCGCAACGCGTTGGCAATGGTCTGACCTTGGGCATCGAGTACGGTGGTTTTGAGCGTGACGTAGACGTGGGCGCGCATAGTGAAATTATACGGGACACGCCATCTGGCTATGGTCTGCGCATCACCGAACATGCCGACAATTCGCAAGTTTTTGCGCAGCGTGGCTGCGGCGGGTAAGATGAATCCTGTTGCTGCAACCCATTCTGGGTGTACGTTACCCGGCAGCACAAACCTGAACATCCTGAGATAGATAGACCCTATGCCGAACTACCTTGAGTTGCCGGTGGGCGCACAATCGCCCCAAGTTGTGAACGCGGTCATTGAGATTCCGTACCAGGGCCGCATGAAGTTTGAGTACGACAAAAAGCTGCACGTCTTCCGGCTGGATCGCAACCTGTACAGCCCCGTACACTACCCCGGCGACTACGGCTTTCTGCCCTCAACGCTGGGCGACGACGGCGATCCGCTGGACGTGCTGGTGCTGGTGGACGAGCCCAGCTTCCCCGGCTGCCTGCAGGAGGTTCGGGTCATCGGCCTGATGGAGATGATTGACGGCGGCGAGGGCGACGAGAAGATTCTGGCAGTGGGCTGCGCCAACCCGCGCTTCTTTGACATCACCAGCTACGAGCAGATTCACCCGCACAAGCTGAAGGAGATCGTCCACTTCTTCTCCACCTATAAGGACCTTGAGGGCAAGACGGTTGAGATCAAGGGCTGGCGCGATGCGACCTACGCGTACGAGGTGATTGAGAAGTCCATTGCGGCTTACAAGGCTGTCACCACCGAGTAGTTGCAGGACAAAAACGGAAGAGGCCTCACTCTGCGGAGTGGGGCCTTTTCTTTTGCTCGCCTCACTTTTTCATTGCGCACTTCACTTCGGCCTCGGCTTCAAGGACAATCGACGTGTGATCACTCCAGCCATGCGCAAATCCTTCTCCAGCATTTTCTTTGCAGCGTGCATCTCTGCCTCGCTCACGGCGAATGCTCAGACCTCGGTGGACACACTGCGAACACGCTTCCAGAACCCGCCCGCGGATGCGCGGCCGCTGGTGCGCTGGTGGTGGTTTGGCCCCGCGGTGACCAAGGCTGAAATCACGCGCGAGCTGGAACAGATGAAGGCTGACGGCATTGGCGGTGCAGAGCTTGCGTTTGTGTACCCGGTGGAGCTGGACGATGCCGCAAAGGGCATCAAGAATCTGCCGTTCCTCTCCGCGCCCATGTTGCAGATGGTGACGCACGCGCAAACAGAGGGCAAGCGCCTGGGTCTGCGCATTGACGTGACGACGGCCAGTGGCTGGCCGTATGGCGGTCCGCATATTCCGCTGGCGCTTGCGGCCACGCGGCTGCGCCAGGTTGAGGTTGCCGTGCCCGCCGGCGCAACGGATATTGCAGTGCCTGCTGCGCCCACTGAGGGTGACACGTTGATCTCAGCATCGCTGGTGGATGGAGCGCCCAAGGCGTGGAGCTCCGCAAAGGCGACTGTGTTGCCATTGAGCGCGGCTACCCACTTGACGGTTGCATCGTCATCCACACCTCGCGTTGCGTTGTTCTTCTTCCAGAGCCACACGCGGCAGGCTGTGAAGCGCGCCGCTGTGGATGCGGATGGCTTTGTGCTGGACACCTTCAGCCACGACGCTGTTGCAGCGCACCTCAAATCCGTAGGCGAGCCGCTGTTGAAGGCGTTTGGCGCGGCACCTCCGTACGCCATCTTTTCGGATTCGCTGGAGGCCTACGGGTCTGACTGGACACCCGCGCTGCCCGCGGAGTTTCGCAAGCGCCGCGGCTATGACTTGCTGCCGCATCTGGCGGAACTTGCGGCGGGAGACACGCCTGCAGCAGAGCGTGTGCGCCACGACTACGGCCGCACGCTGACAGAGTTGGTGGACGAAAACTACATCACGCAGATTGACGATTGGGCAAAGGCGCACGGCACGCGCTTCCGCTCGCAGACCTATGGTGAGCCGGCCGTCTCGTTCTCGTCGCAGCATCTTGCGGCGTTGCCAGAGGGTGAGGGTTCGCAATGGCGTCAGTTCTCCACGCTGCGTTGGGCTACCTCTGCAAACCACGTCTTCGGCAACAACATCACATCGGGCGAGACGTTTACATGGCTGCATTCGCCCGTCTTCCGCGCGACTCCGCTGGACATGAAGGCCGAGACGGACGTGGACATGATCGAGGGCGAGAACGAATTGTTCTTCCACGGCTGGCCCTACTCGCCGGAAGCGGATGCGTTGCCTAAGGGTGATCCGGGTTGGTCGTTGTATGCCGCTGGTGCTTTCAATGATCACAACCCATGGCACCCCGTAATGCCTACGGTGACCAAATACATTGCGCGCCTCAGCTACCTCATGCGCCAGGGCGATCCCGCCAACCAGGTTGCCATTCTGCTGCCGCAGGATGATGCGTGGGCGCACTTTGCGCCGGGCCACACCTCCATCACTGCGGTGATGAAAACTGCGATCACACCAGAGCTGATGGATGCGATTCTCTCTGCTGGATACAACGTCGACTTTATTGATGCCGATGCAATCACGTCGAAGGGCCTTGGCAAACACCAGATCGTGGTGCTGCCGCCCACGGATCGCATCCCGCTCGAAACGCTGGCAAATCTCAACAGCTTCATCGCGCAGGGTGGCCATGTGATCGCGGTGAACAAACTGCCCGGTAAGGACGCGGATGGTGATGCTCTGCCTGCGGGCGTGAATGCTGCAGCCTTCGTGCAGGTGGCCTCCACTGCCGGTCTGCCAACCGCTCTGCACAACGCATCTGCGCCTGATCTGCGTGCGGATGGGTTGAGCCAAGCGGCCATGCGCAAGCTCGGCTTCATTCGCCGTCAACTGCCGGATGCGGATGTCTACTTTGTTGCGAACACCAGCAATCAGCCCATGAAGACGACGCTGCATTTCGGCACGAAGTTCGCGCAGGGCGAACGCTGGGATACGGACACCGGACTTGTGATTGCTGATGCTGCGGAAAACTCGGCAGCGGTTGATCTTGCACCCTATGAGTCGACAGTGTTCGTCTTCAGCGCGCATCCGGCAAAGCCTGTTGCAACTGTGCAGCGCAGCGACGCGAGTGCGTTGATGAACCTGTCCTCAAACTGGAGTGTTTCCTTCCCCGCGATTGGCAAGACCATCGCTGAAGAAAAGCTTGCGGACTGGACTGCGGATGCATCTACCAAGCAGTTCTCCGGCAACGCCATATATTCGCGTGACTTCGTTCTCGATAAGTTGCCGCAGGGCAAGATTCAGCTGCACATTGCAGGCGGCAGCGCGGTCAGCGGCGAGCCTGAAGTCATTGCAGATCCGCTGAAGGTAAACACGGCAGATGGCGTGCCCAATCCGCTAGTGACGAAGACAGGCCCCGGCATGCGCGCGTGGTTTGACCCGCCCATCCGCGAGGCTGCGCTGGTCACTATCAATGGCAAAGCTGCAGCTGCGTTATGGCACCCGCCCTACGCCATCGACGTGACCGGCCTGGTGCACGCAGGCAAGAATCACATTGAGATCACCGTCTTCAACACGGCGTTGAACGCATGGTCCGCTGCGCCAAAGCGCGATTACAGTAAGCTCATCGCAGTCTACGGCGATCGCTTCCAGATGCAGGATCTTGACCAGGTGCAGGCGCTGCCATCAGGCATTCTGGGCGACGTGCTGCTGACGACGGATGCCGCCAAATAAGTCGGCACATATGCGAAAGACGCCCGCGCGAGAGTAGCATGTTGGCCATGTCAGGCATGCTCTCTCGTCGTTCGTTTCTGCGTAACTCTGCCGCCACTGCTGCACTTGCCCGCGCGGGTGCTTCGCTTGCGCAATCAACAGCCATTGCGCCCGGTCCGTTCCAGCCCACGTGGGATTCGCTGAAGTCCCAGTACAAGACGCCGGAGTGGTTTCGCGATGCCAAGTTTGGCATCTGGGCGCACTGGTCTGCGCAGTGCGTTCCGGAGCAGGGCGACTGGTACGCGCGCAAAATGTACCTGCAGGGCGACCCCGTTCACGACTGGCACACAGAGCACTACGGCCATCCATCAAAGTTCGGCTTCATGGAGATTGATCATCTGTGGAAGGCCGAGCGTTGGGAGCCGGAGAAGCTGATGGCGCTGTATCAGTCCGCGGGTGCCAAGTACTTCTTCGCGCTTGCGAATCATCACGACAACTTCGACAACTATGCCTCGACATACCATCCATGGAACAGCACACGCATCGGCCCCATGCGCGACATCATTGGCACGTGGGCAAAGGTGGCGCGTGCGCATGGCATGAAGTTTGGTGTGAGCAACCACAGCTCGCATGCGTGGCACTGGTTCCAGGCTGCTTATGGATACGATGCCATCGGTCCCATGGCCAACGTGCGTTACGACGCGGCTACGGTCACGAAGGCAGACGGCAAAGGCAAGTGGTGGGATGGCTTTGATCCGCAGGATTTGTACGCGGGCCGCACAGATCTTGCGATGCCTGACGGCGTGAATACCATCGACGCGCAGAACGCGTGGCACAAGACGCACGACGCCATGTGGCATGAGGAAGACCCGCCGCAGAATCATCGCTTTGCAGAGCTTTGGTATCTGCGATGCAAGGAGCTCTTCGACAAGTACGACCCCGACATCGTCTACTTCGATGACACGGAGCTGCCGCTGGGCGATAAGGGCCTGATGGCGACCGCGCACCTGTACAACAGCAGCATCCGTCGGCATGGATCGCAGCAGGCCGTGGTGGTTGCCAACAAGCCGCAGCCGGAACACCGCGGCGCATTCACGCTCACGATTGAACGCAGCCGCTCGACCGAAATTCTTGCGGAGCCGTGGCAGACCGCAACCTGCATTGGTGAGTGGCACTACAAGCGGTCATTGTTTGAGCAGCACAAGTACAAGACGGCAGACACGGTGATTCCGCTGCTGATCGACATCATCAGCAAAAACGGCAACCTGCTGCTAAGCGTGCCGGTGCGCGGCGACGGCACCATCGATGAAGATGAGCATGCATTTCTGCAGGCGCTTGCATCGTGGGTGCCGCAGCATGGAGAGGCCATCTACGGCACGCGTCCGTTTACGGTGTTTGGCGAAGTGCCGCCAGAGCCCATCACCAACAGCTTTGCAGAGAAGACGCGTCCGCACACATCGGAGGACATTCGCTTCACCACGCGCGGCAACATGCTGTATGCCTTTGTGCTGGCGTGGCCAACGGATGGCACCGTGCGCGTGAAGACGCTGCGCAAAGGCGGCGAGCACACGCCCGCCGCCATTCATCGCGTGGAGTTGATCGGTGCGCATACACCGTTGCGTTTCCGCCAGACGGCTGATGCACTTGAGGTGACCATGCCGCCGGACAAGCCGAATCCATACGCGTACGCGCTGCGCATTACGACCTGATCGCTGCTTGCTTATGCCACGGGTGGCTTGGCGGCGAGTATGCCGTTGAAGCTGTTGCGGTAGCCCGCGAACACAACGATCCAAAGCACCAGCGCCAGCAGGCCGGGAGCAATGCTGCCGGGATCCATGGTGATGTGGTACGTCAGGATGTTGGCAAGCTCAGCAGCCAGAACCACCAGCGCCAGCGGCACAAAGTAGCCACTGAGCAGCAGCAGCCCGGCAATTAGCTGGAAGGCGAAGAACATGTACGCGTAGTGCGACATGGCCACGCCGGTAAAGAAGTGAATGGCCCAGGGGTTGGTGGGTGGCGGCTGCTTGATGAAGTTAAGGAAGCCGTTGAGGCCGAAGACCGTAAACATCAGGCCCAGCAGAATGCGCGCAATCAGAACAGCGGTTTTCATCGTCGGTCGCTCCGTTCAGATAGAAAGGTCAATCCTGATAATTGCAGGATTGACCATCTGACATCTGGGAGAAGCATAGCGATTCATAAACTTTCGATATCGAACCACTCTGTTTCTTTCCATGTGTTTATAAGACGGCGTTTCGCCGCTGCATGGACCACCGCGCCAGTGCATACAGCGGCACGCCAAGTGCGGCCACGGCCAGCGCAAAGGCTGACGCGGGCACCGGCCCCACATGCTCATCCCGCGCGGCCCACAGCGCAAACAGCATCAGGCCAATGGGACCGCAGCCCAGCGCGCCCGCAACCCACAGAGGGCCGGGCACGCGGAAGGGCCGATGCAATTTCGGTTCGCGCATGCGAAGGATTACCAGTGCCGCAAACTCCAGCATCAGCGACAGGCCCCACAGCAAAACGTCAATGGTGATGAGGCGTTCAAATGTCAGGTTCAGCGCCAGCGCCCAGCATGTGGCGCACAGCACCAGCGCCACCCACGGAACGTGTGCGCGATTGCGACGCGTAAGCGCGTGCGGCAGCAGACCGTCGCACGCCATGGCGTAGGGCAGCCGTGTGTAGCTCAGCGTCAGCGCGTTGAAGGTGCCCATGCTATCCAACGATCCCGCCAGCACCACGGCTACTGCAAGCGCGCTGCCGCCAAGCAGGTGTGCGGCGTCAACCCATGCGCCGGTCGAGAAGCGGTCCGCGGGAATGCCCGCCCACGCCACTGCGGCTACCGGAATAATGTACGTCGCCATCACCATCAGTGCGGCCAGCATCATCACACGCGGGTACGTACGCTGCGGATTCTCCACTTCGCTGGCAATGGTTGTGGCGTTATCCCATCCCATGTAATTCCACATGGCGACCAGGATGGCAGCAGGCAAATCAAGATGCGACGGCGGACCCATTGCTGCATGCGGCGTGTGATCGCCTGCGAACACCGCGTAGAACACCAGCGCGATGAAGGGGCTAAGCGCCACCAGCCACAGCCACACGGAACCTTCACCAACGGCAGCAGCTCCGCGCAGATTCCACAGTGCGGCCAGCAGAACCACGGCAATCTCAAGCATCAGTGCGCGGTGTCCGGTACCCAGTGATGGCGCGATGCGCACCACGTACGAGACGAAGATGGTGGGGTAGATGGCCATGTCAAAGACGCTGGCCGCCAGTGAAAGCCACGCCTCCTGAAAGCCCCAGAAAGGCCCCATAGCGCGCCGCACCCATGCGTAAAAGCCGCCCTCTTCCGGCACGCACGCTGCCAGTTCGCCCAGCATCAGCGTCGTCGGCAGGCTCCACAAAAAGGGCAGCAGCGCCAGGATGATCAGCGCACGGCCATATCCGGCAAAGCCAATGATGTCCTCAAGCCCATACGGGCCGCCAGAGACCATAAAGTACGTGGCCGCCAGTAACGGCACCAGTCGCAACTTGCGTGGCGATGTGTTGATTGCCGGTGTTGTGTTGATGGATATGTTCAAT
>JAMFTB010000258.1 GCA_026225595.1 Terriglobus sp.
ATACCAACCAGGCGGGTGCCCCACGTCTCGCTTCTGAGACGTGGGATCAAGACGCGAACAAAGCGAACAAACTTTCGTAACGACCAATGGGAGTGCCACGCGAAGCAGTAAAAAGGCGTGAAACGCCCGCCCCGCGCGCAGCGGGCCCGTCCGGCAGGACATTGCGCTGTTAGCGCCCGCGCAGGCGGTTGATGTCGCGGCGGTCGCGCTTGGTGGGGCGGCCTGCGGCCACTGCGTCCGCCCACGGCATGCTCTTGCGCTCTTCTTCTTCCTTCTTGCGCGCGGCAATGCTGGCCTCGGTCTCGCGGTAGAGCGTCTGTGCCACGGCTGCGGGGCCGCGCACCTCGCTTAGTGCGAGCACATCTACGCCAAACGTCCCGCCCTCATTGGTGATGACGAGGTTGTCGCCAACCTTCACATCGCGCGCTGGTTTCGCGGGCAGATAGCGCAGCTTGACGCGGCCCAGTTCACACGCCTTCACCGCCAGCGCACGCGTCTTAAAAAACCGCGCCGCCCATAGCCACTTATCAAGTCGAACTGCATCCATAACGATGCCTGATGATACCCGCGTTGCGTCTTACTCCACCGCTGCATCCGCGTGCGCCGCTACAAGGTGCAGGTCGTCTTCACTCAGCGGTGATGGCTCGTTCCACAGGATATAAATCTTGGGCCCATTGGTCGCGAAGAAACCAAAGGTCAGCAGCAGCGACGCTATGTCTGCACCGCTCATAGCTTTTGAATGCCCCGTCCCATAGTTTGCCGCAAGGTAGAAGAGCCATCCTGTCATGACCTTGAGCGTTATGCTGTTCGCGCGTTCTTTCTCGCGCTGTTCCCGCTCATCCAGTATGGGCGGCGCCTTTTGCATGCCGGGTGCTTTACTGGCCTCCGCCGGGAAGAGGTAGTTGCCTACGCGGTATTTCATCAGCAGTTCCTGCTGCTCCGCCTCTGCCAGGTCGTCAAACTTGGCACCATAGCGATACTCAGCCCGGTCGTCCAAACTGCCGAGCATGACAAACCTGCCCGGCCTGCCCCTTAGCCGCCACGGTGCTTTTTCGTGTTCCTTACGTTCCTGGAAGGGCTTCACAACGCCGCCCTCGCGGAATATGCCCTGCGAACAGAGCAGCGTCAGCAAAAGCATCAGGTACAGGCTAAGGTGGTATCGCTGCAGCACTGGCTCATCCGCCGTTGCGGCCGCCAGCGTGAACAAGCCCAAAACTCCCACCGCAACATGAAGCACCACCGCGCAGCGTCGGCGTGTGCGCGAGCGCATATCGATGCCCAGCCAACGAAGCTTCTTCGGATCAGGATTCAACATGGGGTCAGCCTTCTGTTCCGGTCTTGATGGCGTAGACCTGTTCGCTCAGCGGTCGAAATGGTTGCGTCGAATAGATCGCCTCGATGGGCAGCGCAAAGTACTCAGCCATGCGGAATGCCAGTTCCAGTGAGGGCATGTAGTCTCCGCGTTCCAGGAAGCCGACGGTCTGCTGGTTCACGCCCAACTGCCGCGCAAGCTCCGCCCTGCTGATGGAACGTTCTGCGCGGAGGACGGCAATTCGGTTGAACATGGGTTGGTTATAGCATCTTTACATTGTGTAGTCGCAATAATTCAATGCTAAGTCCGATGACAGGCACGTTGATTTCGGGAAGACTGCCCTCAGGGGCTAAAGCCCCTTTTTTCTGGAAACGGATTTGCGGCACGGCTGAAGCCGTGCCCTTCCGATTCGTGCCACACGGAAGTGCAAGGGAATCAATCCTGACCATCGGGAAGGCCCAGCGAAGCAGTAAAAAGGCGTGTGAACGACTGCCCTCCGCGCAGGAGGCCCGTCCGGCAGGACATGGCATTTAGAAGGAAGCAGTGAGGGCGTGTGAACGCCCCCTGCTACCATTTCGGTTACCGAGCCTATGAACCTCTATCCGGTTGCCTTTGCTGTTTTTTGCGCCATGTTCGTGCTGGTCACGGTGGCGGGGTTTCTGGCTGCGCGCTGGCGGCGGCCCAACGCAGGCATGCATTCGCTGGAAGAGTGGGGCTTGGCAGGCCGCAGCTTTGGCACACTGATTACGTGGTTCCTGCTGGGCGGCGATGTGTACACGGCCTACACCGTAATTGCCGTGCCCGCAGCGCTGTACGGCGCGGGCGCCATGGGCTTCTTCGCGGTGCCGTACACCATCCTGATTTATCCGTACATGATGGTGGTGCTGCCGAAGCTTTGGACCATCTGCCACCGGAATAACTACGTCACCTTTGCCGACCTGGTGCGTGGCCGCTTCAACTTTCGACCGCTGACTGTCGCGATCGCGCTCACGGGCATCCTCGCCGTGATGCCGTACATTGCGCTACAGCTTGTCGGGATGAAGGTGGCGCTGGCGGCGCTGGGCCTGCGCGGTGAGCTGCCGCTGATCATCGCCTTCGTGATTCTGGCGGTGTACACCTACTCCGCGGGTCTGCGCGCACCGGCCATCATCGCTGTCATCAAGGACATGATGCTGTACATCATGGTGCTGGCCGCGGTGATCATCCTGCCGGGTAAGCTGGGTGGCTTTGGACACATCTTCACCGTGGCAAAAGCCGCGCTGCCGCAGCACACACCTGCTGGCAGCATGCTGCTGAAGCCGGGGCAGCTGCTGCCCTACTCGTCGCTCGCGATTGGGTCGGCGCTGGCGCTGATTTTGTACCCGCATACTTCGACAGCAATCCTGTCGTCGTCCGGCCCCAACACGCTGCGTCGCAACGCCGCGCTGCTGCCTGCCTACACGTTGATGCTGGGCCTGCTTGCGTTGTTGGGTTATGTGGCGCTGGCGGCGGGCGTTACTTCGGCAGATAAGTCCGAGATTATTCCGCTGCTGTTTCTGCGGGAGTTTCCGCAGTGGTTTGCAGGCTTTTGCCTGGCAGCCATTGCGGTGGGCGCGCTGGTGCCTGCAGCCATCATGAGCATTGCCGCGGCCAACCTGTTTACGCGCAACCTGTGGGGCGAGTTTGCGCGCACGCCGCTGACGCCCGCGAAGGAAGCCGCGCAGGCAAAGATTGTGTCGATGGTGGTGAAGGTAGGCGCGCTGGCCTTTGTGCTGGAGACTCCCGGCTCCTACGCGATTGAGATGCAGCTGCTGGGCGGCATATGGATCACGCAGCTCTTCCCTGCCGTGATCTGCGGAGCGTTTTTGAAGCGGCGGCTGCATCCGTGGGCCGTCTTTGCTGGATGGGCTGCGGGCATGGCAACTGGCACTGCCATGGCCATTGCGCTGGACTTCAAGGGAAGTGGTGTCTATCCGCTGCACTTCATGGGACAGACTTGGGCCATGTATGCCGCGCTCCCTGCCGTGGCTTTGAACCTGCTGCTCAGCTTTGGGCTATCTCCGCTGTGTGAACGCATTCATCC
>JAMFTB010000259.1 GCA_026225595.1 Terriglobus sp.
CAACGTGGTGCTCAAGGCGATTGAAGACACCGCGTTCGACGTCGTCGTGGTGAACTTCGCGAATGCCGACATGGTGGGCCACAGCGGCAAGATGGAGCCGACGATCAAGGGCGTTGAGACCGTCGACGCGTGCCTGGGAGAGATTTACGCATCGCTCAAGCGCAACGGCGGGTCTTGGTTAATCACGGCAGACCATGGCAACGCAGAGATGTTGATTGACCCGGTAACAGGCGGACCGCACACCGCACACACCACCAACCCGGTGCCAATCATTGCTGTGACGGAAGCAGGGAAGCAGTTCAGCCTGCGCGAAGGCGGCTCACTCCGCGACCTGTCGCCAACCATGCTCGCAATGCTCGGCCTCGACCTGCCCAAGGAGATGACCGGCGGCGACCTGCGCGTGTTTCCGACGAGTTAGACCTCGCGGCGGCCTTCCATCGCACGGCTCATGGTGACTTCGTCGGCGTATTCGATGTCGCTGCCTGCGGGAACTCCGGTAGCAATGCGCGTGATGCGCAGCGGATGATCGGCGCTTGCATGGTGCAGCTGGTTCGCAAGCCAGTGAGCCGTTGCTTCGCCTTCGACAGTGGGTGAAAGCGCAAGGATAATCTCTTCAATCTCGCCAAGTCGGCTGAAGAGGTTTGCGGTGCGCAGCTGCTCCGGGCCAATGCCGTTGAGCGGCGACAGCGTGCCGTGCAGCACATGGTAGATGCCGTTGTAACCGCGCGTCTTCTCAATGGCTGCAATGTTTGTAGGCTCTTCCACAACACACACCGTTGCATGCGTGCGCGTGGGCGACGAGCAGTAAGTGCATGGATCAACATCCGTAACGTTGTTGCAGATGCTGCACAGCCGCAGCTTTACCTTCAGTTCGCGGATGGCGCTCGCAAGCGCCTCCGCATCCGTGTTGGGTGAGCGCAGGATGTGAAACGCCAGCCGCTGCGCGCTCTTCGCGCCCACGCCGGGCAGCTTGCGCAACTCCTCAATTAGCCGAGCCATCGGTTGTGCAAAGCGCTCCATCAGCCCAGCAGCTTTCCAATGTCCATGCCGCCCAGCATGCCACTGGTTGCAGCCTGCATCTGTTCGTCGGCCTTGCGGCCTGCTTCGTTCACGGCAGCGGTAATCAGGTCTTCCAGCATCTCCACGTCGCCACCGCTTGCGGACATTGCCGTGGGATCAATCTTCAGGCGCAGCAGTTCCTTGCGGCCGTTGACACGAGCAGTCACCAGCCCGCCACCGCTCGATGCTTCCGCGGTGGTGGTGGCCAGCTTCTGTTCCATCTGTTCCTGCATATGCTGGGCCTGCCCCATCATCTCCTGCAGCTTGCTCATGTCCATATGCGAACTCCTTGGGGGATGGCCCAGGTCTTAGTCTTTGCGCAGATCAAAGACGTTGGTGACTTCTGCATTGAAGAGCCTCTGCGCGGCCTGCACTGTGGGGTGCTCCAGCGCCTTTGCCTGTGCGGAGCCGGTGCGCGGCTTCTTCGGCGCTTTGGGTTTGTCGTCAATCGCGGCGGGCATAAAGACGAGCCGCACTGCAGTCAGGCCCCTCTCGCGCAGCGCTGCCTTGATGATGGCTTCCACGTCCGGACGGAAGATGGTGGCCATCAGCGGCTTTGAGAGCGTGGTGCTAATCCGCACTTCCCCGTTGGCGATGGTCCACGTGGATTCGTCCAGCTGCTCCGCTGCGGAGTTGTGTTTCTTCGTCGCGAAGAGCGCCTCCACGGCGGCGGCTTGCAGCTGTCCCGCTTCGCCCTGCGGTGCATCGGTACTTGGCTGCGTGGCTTCAGGATCAGCGTCCGATGAGGCGAGTCCTTCCCATGAAGGGTCGTAGTCTTCGCTGGTTGCAGCGATTGCTATGGGCGCGGGCTCATCCACGATGGAGATGGCGGGCACAGCGGAAACGGATGCGACTGGCTGCTCCGCTATAGCTTCCGGAGTGTGCGGCTCGGGTGCCAGTGCCAGCGCGCCTTCCGTGCGCGTCTGCAACGCCTCCACGCGGCCTACGGGCATTGCTGAGGATGCTTCAAACGTCGCAGTTGTCGCGGAGCTTGAAGAGCTGGACGAGAAAGCAGGTCTCTCCACTTCGCTGCGCTCCGGTCGAGATGACAGACCAGAAGGAGTGACGGATGTAGAGGCTGTCGCCGATGGCTTTGCTGGAAGGCCTGCGGTGTTGCCGCCTGTCTCATAACGCGAGGGCGCGGGTGCAGGGCGCGATGCTGCCGGAGCGGAGGTGCCTGCGATGGCAGGGCGGGGCGGTGGAATCGTCCGCGGAGTTGGGTTGCCGCTGGGCTTGGGCAGCTGCGATAGGAACTCCTCCACCGGCAACAGGCGCTGTAGGTGGACGAGCTTGATGAGGCCCATCTCAAGGTGCAGGCGCTGCTCCTGGCGGAAGCCAAGGTCGTCAAAGGTACGCAGCATCACACCCAGAAAGCGTGTGAGCTCTTCCTCGGTAAACAGCAGTGCAGTGCGCACGGCGCGACGGCGCTCGTCGGGGCTTATCTGCAGCAGGTCGCTGGTGTTTGACTCCTCAGTGAGCGAAGCGATCTTCGCGACGATGCAGTTGCGCAGGTAACGCACAAACTGCCGCGCGATCTGCGAGGAAGAGTTCCCTGCGTCCAACAATCTGCCCGCAGTGGTAAGCACCGTGGCGGCATCGTTGCGTGCAACGGCTTCCAGGATTTCTTCAAACACTGTGTTGGGCACTGTGCCCATTAGTTCGCGAATTTCAGCGGCGCTGAGCTGCGCTTTGCCGTCAACCACAGGTGCAGACGCAATGGCCTGGTCCATGATGGAGAGTGCGTCGCGCATGCTGCCGTCGCCTGCTTCGGCCAGCAGCGCCAGCGCAGCTTCGTCTGCAAGCACGCCTTCATGCGCAACAATCCCACGCAGCTCGCCCAGGATGTCGTCCAGCTTGACGGCGTGAAAGCTGAAGTGCTGGCAGCGCGACCGGATGGTCTGCGGAATGTTCTCGGGCTCGGTGGTCGCCATCATGAAGACGATGTGGTCTGGTGGCTCCTCCAACGTCTTCAGCAGCGCGTTGAAGGCAGCATCGGTGATCTGGTGCGCCTCATCAAGGATGTAGATTTTGAAGCGATCGCGCGCGGGGCGGTAGCGTGCGGCGTCTCGCAGTTCACGAATCTCATCGATGCCGCGGTTGGTGGCAGCGTCAATCTCAATCACATCAACCGCATTGCCCGCGCGAATCTCCGTGCAGGCATCGCAGACCAGGCAGGGCTCGGGCGTGGGCCGAGCAGCGGAGCCGATGGTGTTCTGGCAGTTGAGCGCGCAGGCCAGGATACGGGCGATGGTGGTTTTACCAATGCCGCGATGGCCGCTGAAGATGTAGCCGTGCGCAATGCGGTTCTGTTCCAGCGCGTTTTGCAGCGTGCGTGTGACGTGGTCCTGACCGGCAACGTCGGCGAAGCGTTGCGGACGGTACTTGCGGGCTAAAACCTGGTAGGCCATCGCAACCAGTTTAGCGGGTGCTGCGGTGGATTACAGCGGTTGCCATGTTGTGCCGCGAGTACTAGGATGGCTGACCATGCTGAACCGTAGGCATTTTCTCGCGCTGGGTGCGTCCGCGCTGCCCCTGTTGTCCTCAGCGGTTTTGTCCGCTGCGGTCCGGCAAACGCCCGTTGGATTGCAGCTGTCGACCCTTGGCACCATGGCAAAGGCCGATTTGCCGGGGACACTGAAGGCCGTCCACCAGATTGGCTTTGAGGAAGTGGAGTTGTACAACGTGGGCTATGATCTGCCGGCGGCAACCCTGCGCAGCATGGTCACGGATGCAGGCCTGCTGCCACCGGCCTCTGCACACATGGAATATGCGGAGCTGCCCGCGAAGCTGGATTATGCCAAAGCGCTGGGTGTGCGGTACGTCATCTGCCCCATGCTGCCCAAGTCGCAGTGGATGACCCCGGACGGATATCACGAAGCCGCGAAGGCGCTGAATGACTGGGGCCGCCGCGCCGCAGATATCGGTCTGCAGTTCGGCTTTCATAATCATGATTACGAGTTCCGCCCGCTGGGCGACACCACGGGCTTTGACATCCTGATGAAGCAGACCGACCCCCAACTCGTCTGCCTTGAGATGGACTGCTACTGGATTACGCAGAGCGGCCACGACCCGGTGGAGATGATGCAAAAGCTGGGCCGCCGTGTGCGCCTGATTCACCTGAAGGATCGCAAGCCTGGCTTTCCGACATCGTTCGACATGACAGAGCCGTCCGCGCACTTTACAGAGGTGGGCACGGGAAGCATCGACTGGAAAGCAGTCATTGCAGAGGCTCGCCGCATCGGTGTGGAGCACTTCTACGTGGAGCATGACCGGATCGGGC
>JAMFTB010000260.1 GCA_026225595.1 Terriglobus sp.
CCGCTCTTCACCAGCTCCAGCTGGCCTTGGTCCAGAATCTTGCGGACGGCGTTGTAGATAAAGCCCTCCGCGAAGGGCTGCTCCGGCGCGGGAACCACATCTGCAAACGTAACCGTCATGCTGGCGCTTACCTTGGCGCGCAGCTGTTCGACGTCAGTTTTTCCCTCTTCCAGGCGAGTTTCGCCGTGGACGATGTACGTATCCGCACCGCTGGTGGAGAGGTGGAACGGCCACTGCCAGGCCGCCATGCTGACGGGCAAGCCACCCAGCGTCACATACACATCGGGCCGCGGATTACGCAGGCGCTGCGCCGTCTCCAGCAGAAACTCATGCACCTGCGCATTGAAGGCGGCGGCGTCCATGTCAAACCCTGCACCCAGCTCCAGCGCAGTGGTGTGGCCAGCCGGCACAGAGATCAGCGCCAGTGTGAACTTCTCCGTCGCGGCGCCGTTGAAGCCTGCAGCCTGCACGCCATCCACCACGGTCAGGCCTGCCGCCGCTGCTGCCTTCTGAACCTGTACCGCCAACTTCGTATCCAATGCGATTGCCATCTGTTTCCTAAAAACTTTCCGTGCGTCGGGCCGCTGCATGAGCGGCCCGACGCCTGATTTTGTGCCGACACTCCATGTTAACGCATCTGTCCTGCCGGACGGGCCTCCTGCGCGGAGAGCGGGTGCTCACGCACCTTCTTACTGGCTTCGCCTCGCCCCTCCCGATGGTCGGGATAAATTCTCTTGCCGACCATCGGGAGGCCCACGCGACAGCAGTAAAAAGGCGTGAAACGCCCGCTCCGCGCGTAGTGGGCCCGTCCGGCAGGACCGAGCATCCATGGCCCTTAGCGTTCAAAGCTTTACCATAGGAGCCGATGGCCAAGCGGGTAAAAGACGAGAACGAAACAGCCGAAGCAGCAACTCCGCTGGAAGAGCGGATTGGCTACCGTTTTCGGAACCCGGCGCTGCTGCAGCTGGCGCTTACGCACAGCTCGCTGGCGTTTGAGCGCGGCGAAGCGGCCGCCCGCAACGAACCCAACCTGACCACGGAAGACAACGAACAGCTGGAGTTTCTGGGTGACTCCATTGCCGGGCTCGTCATTACGGAGCTGCTGGTGCGCCACTTTCCCCATCGCCGCGAGGGCGACCTGACCCGCATGCGAGCGCTGCTGGTAAGCGGCAAACACATGGGTGAGGTGGGCGTACGGCTGGGCCTGGGTCCGCTGCTGCACCTGGGCCGCGGTGAGGAGGCAAGCGGCGGCCGCACCAAAAGCGCCCTGCTGGCAGACGCCGTGGAGGCGCTGATCGCAGCCGTCTACCAGGATGCGGGCGTCACCAACGGCATTAAGGCCGCGCGCGCCTTGGTGACACGAGAGATATTCCAACCGCGTTTAGCAGAGTTGAAATCCGCAGCGGAGCAGGGCGCACGCTTTGGCGGCGTTGTAGGCGACTGGAAGAGCGCTCTTCAGGAGCTGCTGCAGGCGCGCGCAGCAGGCCAGCCGCTGTATCGCGTGGTGGAAGAGATTGGCAACGACCACAACAAGCGTTTCCGAGTGGAAGTGGTGCTGAACGATGAAGTTCTGGGCGAAGGCGAAGGCACCAGCAAGAAAGCCGCGCAGCAGGCAGCAGCGCACCTGGCCTATGACCGCCTGTCGCCCCCTCCCGAAAAGCCGGACGCGACTGCATGAGCGAGCCGGATGCAATGACTGATCCTCTCGCATCTGCTAAGGCGCTGCGCCATGCCAGCCATCATCACCGCTCACGCTTCGGCGCGTTGTTCATGGACGCGATCGGGCAGGTAGCATCGTCGCTGGCGCGGCTTACCGTGCTCTCGATGTTCGTCATCACCTTCCTGGTGCAGCCCTCGCAGATTCCCTCATCGTCCATGGAGCCGACGATGCTGGTGGGCGACTTTGTGCTGGTGAACAAGCAGGTATTTGCCGTGCCGGGCCACTGGCGCTGGCTGCTGCCCTACCGCGATCCGCACCACGACGACATCATCGTCTTCCACTACCCGGTGGACCCCGGTGAGCTGCTGGTCAAGCGCGTCATCGCTCTGCCGGACGACCGCATCCACCTGCACGCGGGCCGCGTTGTGCTGAACGGCAGTGCCGTCGCGGAGCCCTTCACCGTTTACTCCACCGCGGAGAACTCCAGCTATCGCGATGAGTTCCCTACGCTGCAACGCGCGGACCCTGCCGTGGAGGCGTCGTGGTGGATTGAGCTGCGGCACCGCATGCGTGCGGGCGAGCTGCCCGTTCCCGTGGGTCGCTACTTTGCGATGGGCGATAACCGCAACAACAGCCAGGACTCGCGCTTCTGGGGCTTTGTGCAGCGCGACACCATCGTGGGCGAGCCGCTGCTGGTGTATCTCTCCGTCGACCGCAGCGACGGCGCACCGCGCGGCCACCTGCGCTGGCAACGCACCTTCAGCGTGTTGCGTTAGGTTAACTTCCTGTCCTGCCGGACGGGCCCGCTGCGCGCGGGGCGGGTGCTCACGCACCTTTTTACTGCTGTCGCGTGGGCCTCCCGTTGGTCGGCAAGAAGATTTCATCCCGACCAACGAGAGGGGCGAGGCGAAGCCAGTAAAAGGACATGCAAATGCCCTGCTATTCTCGATTGGACGTGATGACTGCAGCTGCTGCCAATTCGAACCCGCACACTGGCTCGCTGCTTTCCATTCAGGACCTTTCGCTGGACACGATCTCGTCGCTGCTGGCGCTTGCAAATACGCTTGAAGCCGAGCCCCATCGAGATCGTATGCGCCGTCTGGATGGCCGCAAGGTTGCGCTGCTCTTCTACGAATCCAGCACGCGAACGCGCACCAGCTTTGAGCTTGCCGCCAAGTCGCTTGGAGCGATGACCACTCTGGTCAGCGATAAATCTTCGTCCATTGAAAAAGGCGAAAGCCTGCATGACACCGGCGTAACGCTGCGCGCGCTGGGTGCGGAGTGCATCATTCTGCGCTCAAATTTTTCCGGCGCTCCAGAGCTGCTGGCCCGCTGCACCGGCCTGCCCGTGCTGAACGCGGGCGACGGCATGCATGAGCATCCATCGCAGGCGCTGCTTGACCTGCGCACGATGCTGAAGCGGTTGCGCATCAACGAAGCTCTGCATGACAAGACACTCAGCGACGTCACCGTGGTCATCACCGGCGATGTGCGGCACTCGCGCGTGGCGCGGTCAAACGCCATGCTGCTGCCTCGGCTGGGAGCGCGTGTGCTGCTGTGCGGCCCGCCGAATTTGCTGCCGGATCAGGCGCTGTCGCTGCCGCATGTTGAGATTGTCCGCGACTTTGATGCTGCTCTGCGCCAGGCCAACGTGGCCATGATGCTGCGCATCCAGCGCGAACGGCTCGCCGGTTTGGACATCGATGCAGGCGAGTATATCGACGGCTATCAGCTGAACGCAGCGCGCCTTGCAGCGCATGCGCCAAGCGCGCTGGTGATGCATCCCGGCCCCATGGTGCGCGGACTTGAGATTGATTCCGCCTGCGCGGATGGGCCGCAATCGGCCATTGAAGATCAGGTGACGCACGGCCTGTACACGCGCATGGCGCTGCTGGTGCGTGCGCTTACACCGGAGGTACAGCCATGAGCATTGCTGAGGTAAAGCCATGAGCACAATCCTGCTGCGCGGCGGCTGCGTGATCGATCCAGGCAGCGGCATGAATGAATCTGCCGACGTGTTGGTCAGCGGCACGATGGTTAAGTTGATTAGCTATTCGCCAGTCAGCGGCGAGCTCGATTCGCTTGCGACTTCGTCGGGTGCTGAGGTGATCGACTGCACCGGCATGATTGTTGCGCCCGGCCTGATTGACATGCACGTACACCTGCGCGAGCCCGGCCAGACGCACAAGGAAACCATTGCCACCGGCACGCAGGCCGCAGCAGCGGGCGGCGTAACCACCGTTGTGGCCATGCCCAACACCACGCCCGTTACGGACTCCGTCGACTGGCTGCGCTTTGTGATGAGCACCGATCGCAAGCCATCGGCACACGTGCTTGCCATGCCCGCGGCAACCGTGGCCAGCATGGGCGGCGAGCTGACAGACTACGCAGCGCTGGCTGCGGCAGGCGCGGTGGGCTTTACCGACGACGGCAAACCCGTGCTTGCAGACGAGATGATGAAGGCCGCGCTAACCGCTGCCGCGCGCCTTGAGCTGCCCATCTCGCAGCATGCAGAAGACACGCGCATGACGGTTGGCGCCAGCATGAACTTTGGCGGAGTCGCATTTCGCCTGGGTCTGCGCGGCATGCCTATCGAGGCCGAATCAAGCATCGTGGAGCGCGACATTCGCCTGCTGGAAGAGATTGAGCACGAAACGAAGCTGCAGCCGCATCTGCATGTGCAGCACGTCTCAACCGCCAAAGCTTTGGCTGCGATCCGCGCGGCAAAGAAGCGTGGCCTGCACGTGACCTGCGAGGTGTCGCCGCACCACATCGCCTTTACAGATGAATCGATCGCAGGCGGCGAAACGGCTTATGGATCGCATGGCACGCAACGCAGCGTGCGCTATGACACGCACTTCAAGATGAATCCTCCGCTGCGCAACCGCGAAGACGTGGATGCCTGCGTGGCCGCAGTGCTGGACGGTACGGTGGACGTGATTGCGACCGACCACGCGCCGCACGCAGCGCATGAAAAGAACGTGGAGTTTGAGCGCGCACCCAACGGCATCACGGGGCTTGAGACGGCTCTCGGTGCGTCACTGCGCATCCTGCATGGTGAGCATGGCATGTCCGTGATGCAGGTGCTTGCGCTGTTCACATCGGCACCTGCGGAGCAGTTCCGGCTGCGCGCGCTGGGGCATGATGTGGGTCGCATTGCGGTGGGCGCGCCTGCGGACATCGTTGTGTTTGATCCGGCAGCACAGTGGAACTATGACGCTGCCGCAACGAAATCAAAATCGCGCAACACGCCCTTTGATGGCGCCCCCATGCTTGGCCGCGTCCACCTGACACTGGTGGATGGCAGCGTTCGTTACAAGCTCGATTAGTTCCTCTCTGATTTGTCATCCTGAGCGGAGCACGAAGTGCGC
>JAMFTB010000261.1 GCA_026225595.1 Terriglobus sp.
ATCTTGCCGATGTCATCGATGGGTGTAACCGAACCAACGATGGCAGCAAGGATACCGGCTAGAATCGTAGCCTTCCACGGTGTGCGGAACTTGGGATGAATGGCGCCGAAGAACTTGTTCGGCAGCAGACCATCCTTCGCCATGGCATACAGCACACGCGACTGACCCAGCAACATGACCAGCATGACCGAGGTCAGACCGGCGAGTGCGCCGATGGTGATGATGTCTGCCGCCCAGCCCAGGTTGTGCTGCAGGAAGGCGCGTGCCACCGGCGCTTCAATGTTGATCTCAGGCCAATAGATCATGCCGGTGAGAACCGCTGCGACGCCGATGTAGAGAATGGTGCAGATGATGAGCGAAAGGATGATGCCGATGGGCAGATCGCGCTGCGGATTCTTCGCTTCCTGCGCCGTTGTAGATACCGCGTCAAAGCCGATGTAGCTGAAGAAGATCAACCCGGCCGCAGTACCAATGCCGCTGACGCCGAAGGGAGCGAAGCTATGCCAATCACTTCCCCAGTTGGCCCTGCTGACGTAGTGTGAGCCGAGGCCGATGACAAAGAGCACAACCGCTACCTTCATCACCACAATGCCTGCGTTGAACTTCGCCGACTCCTGAATACCGATGACGAGGATCGCCGTGATGATAAGCGCGATGATGAACGCCGGCAGGTTGAACCCAATCTCAACGCCGAAGATGCTGGGCGCGTTGAGAAGTGTGTGAGCCTGCGTGGTGAGGGTCGCCGGTGCAGCTGCCTTCAGCGCATCCAGCGCTTCGGAGAATGCCTTCGTACCAGCAATCAGTTCCGGGTGCTGCACATGCAGCATGCCGCGTGCCACCTGATCGGTTGCCGTGCGGATGCCGGTCCAGTGGTCATACGCCAGCCACAGCGGAAACTTGATGCCGAAGATGTTGAGGAACTCGATGAAGTGATTCGACCAGCCACCGGAGACGGTGGACGCGCCCATCGCGTATTCGAGCGTCAGATCCCAGCCGATGATCCATGCGAAGAGCTCACCCAGCGTCGCGTAGGCATAGGTGTAAGCCGAACCCGCCAGCGGAATCATCGCCGCAAACTCCGCATAGCAAAGACCCGCGAAGATGCAGCCCAGGCCGGACAGAACGTACGACAGGATGAGAGACGGGCCCGCATTGTGCGCGCCAATGCCAGCCAGCACAAAGATGCCTGCGCCAATGACCGCGCCAACGCCGAGTGAAGTCAGCGCAAACGGCCCAAGCGAGCGCTGCAGTGTGTGCGAGCCCTCTTCACGGGACTCAGCCATCAACACATCCATGGTTTTACGGGCGAAGAGATTTGCCTTTGCCATCCGGTCGGTTTACTCCAGGAAAAAGAAGATTGCTAAACAGCAGTGTCAGGTACGGTTGATGTGCCGCGACGCCACAGGAAGTACACCGGAAGCCCCAACAGCACAATGATGAGTCCCGGCCACGTGTACTGCGGTTTGTAGCGTAAGAGTACAACACAGATGAATGTCGCCATCACGATGTACAGCGCTGGCAGCACAGGGTAGCCAATCGCGCGGTAAGGGCGGTCCGCATCCGGGCGCGTGCGGCGCAGGATGAAGAGCCCAATGATCGTGAGGATGTAGAAGATCAGCACGGCGAAGATGACGTAATCCAGCAGCTGGCCGTAGCTGCCTGAGAGGCACAGCAGGCACGTCCACACGCATTGCACCCACAGACTGACCACCGGCGTTTTCGACTTCGGCGACAACTTGCCGACGGCCTTGAAGAAGAGGCCGTCCTGGCTCATGGCGTAGTAGACCCGCGCACCTGCAAGAAGCATGCCATTGACGCAGCCGAAGGTGCTGACCATGACGGCGAGCGCCATGATGCGTGCGCCGTAGCCGGCAAAGGCCTGCTCCATTACGGCGGTCGCTACTCGGTCTTCGCTTGCGTACTGAACGCCGCGCGCCATGATGGTTGCTCCATCAGCCGAGCCATGCAGCGGCAGCACCGCGAGGTAGATGAAGTTGCACGCGATGTAGAGCAGCAGGACCACGCCGGTGCCGATGGCGAGCGAGAGCGGCAGGTTGCGCTTTGGATTCTTGATTTCACCCGCGGTGAAGGTGACGTTGTTCCACGCGTCGGACGAGAAGAGCGAACCGACCTGCACCACGGCAATGATGGTAAGAAAACTAACCATCGCTGTGGGGCCACCTTCGCCAACAGTGATAGGGTGCAGCGTGCCCAGGCCTGCTCCATGCCAGAAGGCACCGTTGGCAAAGTTGGCGGCGATGGCGGTGGCGTTCTTTGCCAGCAGGCCCAGGGCGACGACCATGAGCAGCGCAATGATTTTGGCTGAAGTAAAGACGTTCTGAATGAGAGCGCCGAGGCGTACGCCTACCGTATTGAAAATCGTAAGCAGGATGATGATGAGAATGGCGGCGAGGTTGGCGGTGCTAAGGCCGATACCGAGGTTGCCGAAGACCTTTGAGCCGATGGTGATGTGGTCGATGTGCCACAGCCAGTGTTTGGTGGACACCACTGGAAAGAAGACGCCGAGGAACTTGCCAAACGCCACGCCCACCGCGGCGATGGTACCGCTCTGGATGACGAGGAAGAGCGTCCAGCCGTAGAGGAAGCCCCACATGGGTCCGAGCGATTCGCGCAGGTAGACGTACTGGCCGCCTGCCTTGGGCATCATGGCGGCAAGCTCGCCGTAACTCAGCGCGGCGATGATCGTCATCACAGCCGTCACCAGCCATGCGGCAATCAGCAGCGCGGGCGACTCCACCGTGCGCGACATGTCAGCCGACACGATAAAGATGCCCGAGCCCACCATGGAGCCCATGACGATGGCCGTAGCTGAGAAAAGGCCAAGGCCCTTAACGAACTCCGGCTGGCCGACAGGTGTGAGATCAGAATTGGACACGTGTGAGTCCGTTTTACTTGAATGCGGCGAGAAAGTCTCGCGCTGTTTCTGCAACAGCCTCTGGAGGGCTACCTGCAGGTGGCAGCAGCGCCGAGATCACGGCGACCGAATCCGCTCCCGCAGCCTCTACTTCCTGCGCGGTAGAGCGCGTAATGCCGCCAATGGCCACCAGCGGCTTCTGCGTCAGCGCACGCCCATTGCGCACGCCTTCCAGTCCAACCACGGGCTCTGCATCCAGTTTTGTGGTCGTGCCAAAGACGGGGCCGATGGCGATGTAGTCCACTGGTTGCTCGTTTGCTTGCTGGACTTGCTCCGGCGTGTGCGTCGAGACACCGAGGATTTTATCCGCGCCAATGATCTGCCGCGCCTGTTGCGGAGACAGATCCGTCTGGCCGATGTGAACGCCGTGCCAGCCAGACTCCACCAGCAGGTGCACGCGGTCGTTCAACAGCAGTACCGCATCCGTTGCGGCAAAGATCGCGCGGATGGCCGTTGCATTCTGCAGCACCGCTGCGTCACTGCCCTGCTTGTCGCGATACTGCATCAGCCGGACGCCAGCATCACGCCACGCCTCCGCAACAGCGACCAGCGAAAAGCCGCGCCGCCCGCAGCTTTCCGCATCAAGAATGGCGTAGAGAGGAGATAGCTGCATCGGCTTCCCATTCCTTCAGGGCTAAGTGAATGAATGCAGATCATTCGACTTCGCTGCGCTTCGCTCAGGATGACAAATCTTGGTGGTGATATGAAAAGGGCCGAGCTGATGCCCGGCCCTTGATACGGCTTACAGCAAACTAGACGCCTACTGATGCTTCGTTGGCAGTTTCCGCTTCGGACTTTTTGCGTTCGGCTTCGCGTTCGAAGAAGCGTTCCATGAACTTGGTGTCAAAGTCGCCGCGGCGG
>JAMFTB010000027.1 GCA_026225595.1 Terriglobus sp.
CATGGTCAGCAGGGTCAAAGCGGTCAGCAAGGTCAGCAGAGTCAGAACGGACAACAAGGACAAAAGGGGCAACAGGGACAACAAGGTCAACAGGGCCAGAGCGGTCAGAGCGGTCCGCAGTCTGCTTCGTCTTCTGGTTCGCAGGGTGGTTCTCAATCTGGATCGCAAGGCTCTCAAGGCAGCCAGCAGTCCGGTCAGCAAGGTCCGCAATCAGGCCAGCAAGCTGGACAATCAGGTCAGCAGCAGGCGCGCAACAACGCTGGTGGCCGCAATGGTCAGCAGCAGGGTGGTCAACAGAGTTCTGATCAACGCATTGAGCAGGCGTTGAATCGCATGCGCGCGGCCAACGATGCGATGAAGCGCGCTGGTACCACATCGGGTTCACAGCAAGGCGCGCAGGGCAACAGTGCAGAGGCGCAGCGACAGGCAGCGGAACGTCTGCGCGATGCGGAGGGTTTGCTGGGTGGCACGCAGCAGGACATGGCGGGCAATCGCATGAGCGGCATGTCGCGCGAGGCGGACCGCATCCGCGATGAGCAGCGCGCGCAGTCCGGTCGCATCGACAATTTCATCAACCAGACGAAGAACCGCACCTTCAATCCAGAAGATATTCAGAAATTTGTGCAGCAGCGCAATCAGCTCTCGGCAGACCGGCAGGAGCTTTCCAACAGCCTGTCAAAGCTGCAGGGGCAGATGCGCGACTCCGCGCGTCAGCTGGCAGGCACGCAGCCGGATGCGTCAAAGAAGCTGCGCGACTCGCTGTCGGAGATGGATAGCTCGGACCTGGACAACCACATGCAGCGCACGGCGGACTGGCTGCGCAGCGGCGTGAATCCCAACAGCAACGGCACGGAGAAGAACATCGGCGACGACCTGGCCAAGCTGAGCCAGGAGTTGAAGCAGGCGCAGGCAGGCATGGGTAAGGGGCCGGCCACTGGCCGTCCGGGCGCAGGCGGTTCAGATAAAGGTGACCAGAGCGCTGCGCTGGGCCAGGTGGAGAAGCTGCGCAGCCAGCTTGAGGCCATGCAGGCATCGCGCAGCGGCACGGGTCGCCAGCCGAGTGGTCTTGAGCGCGGCCAGAATGGCCAGGGTAATCAGCAGGGGCAGAACGGACAAAGCGGTCAACAGGGTAATCAGGCAGGTCGTGGTGGTCAGCAAGGCCAGCAGGGGAATCAACAAGGCCAGGGCGGCAACCAGCAGGGACGTGGTCAACAGGGTGGTGGCCAGCAGTCCGCGCAAAATGGTGGTGGCCAGGGTGGCGGCCAACAGAACGGACAGCAAGGCGGAGGCGCTCTGACGCGTGGCGGCAACAACGCTGGTGGTGGCAACGGTCAGGCAGGCGGTGACTTTGTCAACCGCGGCGGTGGTGGTGGCAACGGCACCGTTTGGGGCGGCGCAAACACCGGCGGCAACACCTACGCAACCGGCGGTCCGCAGTACTCCGCAAAGGACACCAGCGGCAATCCCGCCGACACCGAACGCACCTTCCAGCAGGGCATGAAGGATCTGCAGGCGCTGCGCGGCATGGTGAAGGACGATCCGCAGGCAGCGAAGCAGTTGGCTGAGTTGCAGCGGCAGATGCAGGGGCTTGACCCGTCGCGCTTCCCCGGCAACCCCGCCATGGTTGAGGCCATGCACGGCGAGGTGCTGCGTGCGGTCGACAAGCTTGAGCTGCAGCTGCAGCGCTCATCTGACATTACGGATGCACGCATCGGCAAACCAACCGCAGTGCCCGCGGGCTACAACGACTCTGTTGCCGAATACTACCGTCGACTGAGCAAGAACAAGTAGTCCGCGCTAAGAAGCACTGTGTATTGAGTTCCGTAGCGCATCGGCCACTGTAGCTGCCTGCACCGTGCGCGCGGTGTCATGCACACGCAGAATGTGCGCGCCCGCCAGCGCCGCCGCCACGTTCACACCTGCGGTTGCGCCGTCCCGCTTATCCATCGGAATAGCATCGGCGTGCAGGTGGCGTATAGCGTCTGAGATGAATCCCTTGCGTGAAACGCCCGCCAGCAGCGGGAATCCAAGCTCCAGCAGGCGATCCATCTCGCGCAGCAGTACCCAGTTTTCTGCGCCGCGTTTGCCAAATCCAAAACCCGGGTCCAGCACAATCGCATTGCGATCACAACCTGCCAGCATCAACTGCGCCGCTGCAGACCGCAGTCCATTTGCCACCAATGGAAGTACTTCCTGCGCGGGCAGCGCCGTCTGCGTCTTCCATTCTGACGGCAGACCGCGCGTGTGCATGGCCACCACGCCGCAGCGCAGCTCCGCGCATGCACCTGCCATGCGCGTGTCCCACAGCATGCCGCTCACGTCGTTCACAATCTCCGCGCCCAGCGCCACGGCTGCGCGTGCGGTGGTGGCGCGATAGGTGTCAATGGAGACGACCGTGCCGGGCCGCTCATGCAGCAGCGCCGCGATCACCGGCAGCACGCGCCGCTGTTCTTCTTCTGACGAGATTGCGTCCGTGGTGCCCGCGCCCGCACCGGGCCGCGTGGATTCACCACCAATGTCGATGATGTCCGCACCCGCATCCAGCAGACGCAGAGCGTGGTCCACGGATGCATGGACAGTGTTGAACTGGCCGCCATCGCTGAACGAATCCGGCGTCAGGTTCAGAATGCCCATGATCAGCGTGCGCTGGCCCAGCACCAGGCTGCGCGAACGCAGTTGCCATTCATAACGCGGTCGCAGGGGGAGAATCATTCCGTTCATTCTATGCAGGTGCCCATGGCCCATGCAGTCGTCGGCGCATCCTTGCGCATCCAAACCTGCATCATGTGGACCATCATTTTGCTCATCGGCTCCAACATTTTATGACCTTCGCGTGGTACGGTCACCTGAAATTCAAGGGCGTGCCGCTATGGAAGACCATTCTCATCTCGTGGTGCATCGCGCTGTTTGAGTACTGCCTGCAGGTGCCTGCCAACCGTCTTGGCTCAGACAAGTTTTCGCCCGCGCAGCTCAAGGTCATTCAAGAGGTCATTACGCTGGCCGTCTTCGGCGTCTTCGCCACCTTCTACTTTGGCGAGCGTTTTCACTGGAACCACGCGGTTGCTGCGGGCTGTCTGGTTGCCGGCGCATTCTTCATGTTTGGCAAGTTCTAGCGGGCTGCTAAACTCCACGGCATGGTTCGTCATTCCATCGTTGCTGCCACGTTGCTTGTAGCCGCGCTCTGTGCACAGGCGCAACAGTCGCTGCCCACGTATGACGGCATGCCGCTGGCGGATCGCGTCGCGCACATTACCAATGAGCCGGGCGTGATGCGCGCGCACTGGGGCGTCAGCGTTACGAAGATGGATGGCACGCCGGTCTTCGGCCTGAACGATGCGCAGTTGTTTCAGCCTGCATCGAACGCGAAGTTGTTCACGACGGCTACGGCGATGGCACTGCTGCCCGTGGATGAGCATCTGAAGACGCAGGTGATTGGCGTGGGCACTTATAACGGCAGCACCTTCACTGGTGATCTTGTTTTGAAGGGCGCTGGTGATGCGAACTTCTCCGGTCGTCCGGTGCCGTTTGTGCGTGTGCCTGCGGGCGCTACGGCGCCGCATCGTGATGAGCTGCGCTACATCAATGAACTCGCAGACAAGGTGAAGGCTGCGGGCATCATGCAGGTCAATGGCAACGTTGTTGGGGATGATTCGCTTTTTCCGAATGATCCTTATCCTGCGGATTGGTCGATTGATGATGCGCCCTGGTACTACGGCGCGCCCATCAACGCGCTGATGATTGCGGACAACGCCTTCAACCTGAAGGTGTATCCAGGCACTGTTGCGGGCAGCGCGCCAACCGTCATCATGGATCCTGCGCTGCCGTTTTACACCGTGGATATGCAGGCGAAGACGACCGCGAAGGGTGGTGAGTCTGCGCTGGATATTCAGCGCGACATGGGCTCACGCGTGATTCGTGTGTATGGAATGATCGCCGTGGGGCAGCCGCCGTATTCGCAGGACATGAGTATTGCTGATCCTGCGGAGTATGCGGCTGCTGCGTTGAAGGCTGCGCTGGAAGCACGCGGCATCAACATCAACGGTACGGCTGTCGCAAAGCATGCGCCGTTCTATGAGACGAGTTTCACTCGCCACTCGATGGAGCCGCTCACGAGCCTCTCGCTCATCAATATTGATCCAGTTGTATTGGGCTGCACCACCTGTGGACCGAACTGGGAAAATCGCACGCTTGCAGAACATGTTGGCCCGCGTTGGGGCGACGATATCACGATCACGAATAAGACCAGCGAGAACCAGCATGCAGAGGTCTTTCTGCGGCAGCTTGGTCTGAACATTACGGGCTTCGGCACCAGCATGCAGGGCGAGCGCGTGATTCGCACCTTCCTGACGACACGCGTTCGCATCGATCCGGATGACTTCATCTTCTTTGATGGCTCTGGCTTGAGTGGGCATGATTTGGTTACTCCACGAGCAGCAACCAAGCTGCTTGCCTATGCGGCGACGCAGCCATGGGGAGCTTTTTGGAAGGACTCATTCCCGGTTGGTGGTGAGGACGGTACGTTGCGTGCGCGCTTTCCTGCTGCTCCGCTGAAAGACCATGTGTTTGCGAAGACAGGTACGCTGAGCGAGTCGCGCGGACTTTCCGGCTACGTGGATTGTGCCAGTGGACAGACACTGATCTTCAGCATCTTCGTCAACGCGCACACGCCCCGCACCAGCGACGACCAGAAGGCAATGGACCGTATCGTCGCCGCCATTGCTGCGACGAACTAGGTCCGTTTGTAGCTTTCGACCATGGATGTGTTTTGAAAGGGCACGGC
>JAMFTB010000262.1 GCA_026225595.1 Terriglobus sp.
AGTCTGCGAGCGAGGATGAACGCGATCTTCCTGCCGATAGCCAACAACCTGCTTTCCTTCGACAGTGCCCGGGCCATACTGGCCGCGCGCAGTGTCTTCTATCTTGATGGGGTTGATGGACTTCCACACCTTCAGCTTTTCAAAACGCACGGAGCTCGCTTCGAAACTGTCTGGCGGTTCCATCGCGACAAAGCTCAGCACTTCCATCACGTGGTTCTGCAGCACATCGCGCAGCGCACCCGCAGCCTCATAAAACGGTCCGCGGCCTTCAATGCCAATGGACTCCGCCGCGGTGATCTGCACGTTGTCAATGTAGTTGCGGTTCCACGTGGGCTCAAAGATCCCGTTGCCAAAGCGGAAGACGAGGATGTTCTGCACCGTCTCTTTACCAAGGTAATGATCAATGCGGAAGATCTGGTCCTCATGCAGAACGCTGTTGATCTCGCCGTTCAACTTGCGCGCGCTCTCCAGGTCCGTGCCAAAGGGCTTTTCGATGATGACGCGCACCCAGCTGGAGCCTTCGTGGCCGGTCATGCCGTGCTTACCCAGTCGCTGCGTAATGTCCGCAAAGAACTCCGGCGCAACCGCAAGGTAGAAGAGGCGGTTGCCCTTGGTCTTGAACTTCGTGTCCAGCTCTGCCAGGTGCGCCTTCAGCTTTTCGTAGCCTTCGTCGTCGTCAAACTCCGTGGTGAAGTACTGCACGCGCTCCATAAAGCGGTCCAGCTTCTCCTCGTTCTCGTCTACGCCGCCACCCTTCAGGATGCCGTCTCTCATGTCGCCTGAGAAGGTGGCAGAAAGATCGCGACGCGCCACGCCCACCACCGCGAAGTCGCGCGGCAGCAGGTTCGACTGGTCAAGGTGATACAGCGCGGGCAGCAGCTTGCGCTTGGTCAGATCGCCGGAGGCGCCAAAGATCACCACAATACAAGGCTCAGGAATGCTCTCCTTGCACTTGTTGGCTTCCACCTGTTCCTGCGATACGTTGATGCCGGTTGTTGCCATTGAAATCGTTCCCTCTTGGTGCAATTGCACCTGCCTTCTATAGGACGCCCCAGACGTCCGCAGGATGCGGGATTCTGCCCCGCGCTAGTCCTTCTTGATGGCGTGTCCGCCAAAGGCGCCGCGCATGACAGACAGCATGCGGTCGGTCAGGTTATTGTCTTCGCGCGAACGCAGGCGGCGAATCAGCGACTCCGTGATGACCGGTGCGGAGATGTTCAGGTCAATAGCCTCAAACACCGTCCAGCGGCCCTCACCAGAATCCGGTACGAAGGGTGCAATGCCCTCAAGCGTGCGGTTGTGCTGCAACGCCTCCGCCGTCAGGTCCAGCAGCCACGAACGAACCACGCTGCCATACCGCCAGATCTCAGAGATCTGAGCCACATCCAGCTGCAGCGTCGTCTTCGCCATCATGATGGCAAAGCCCTCTGCGTAGGACTCCATCATGCCGTACTCAATGCCGTTGTGCACCATCTTCACAAAGTGACCGGCACCGCTTGGACCCGTGCGTCCCCAGCCCTGATCCTTTGCAGGCGCAAGCGTCTCAAAGATCGGCGTCAGGCTGCTCACGATATCCTCATCGCCACCCACCATCATGCTGTAGCCCTCGGTGATGCCCCAGATGCCGCCGCTGGTGCCCACATCCACAAACTCAAAGCCCTGGGGCTTCAACTCATCGTGGCGCTTGATGGAATCCTTGTAGTTGGAGTTGCCGCCATCAATGAAGATGTCGCCCTTCGCCATCAGCGGCTTCAGCTTTGCGATGGTCTCGTCCACCGGCTTGCCTTCCGGCACCATGATCCAGATGGCGCGCGGCTGCGACAGGTTCTTCACCAGGTCTTCCAGCGAATCCACACCGAGCCCGCCCGACGCCGTCAACTTCGCTGTCGCGTCTTTGCTGAAGTCGAAGCCGACAACTTTGTGGCCGCCCAGGCGCAGACGCTCCGCCATATTGCCGCCCATTTTGCCCAGACCAATCAGACCGATTTCCATGGTGTCCCCTTTGTTCGCTGTCCAGTGAATACTTCGATTGCTCTTCCGGTGCGCTCTGCTTAAATATCTCGCCCGGTTATCAATTATCTATAACTTGAGGCTGTTGCGCCTAATTCAACACCGTGGCCCTGCAGTTGCAGCCGCAAATCTTCCGGCCCTGTAAAGTGCAGACCGATGAATCCCGCATCCTGTGCCGCAAGGATGTTCTCCTCTTTATCGTCGATGAACAGGGCTTCGCCCGGAGCATCGCCGCTAATCTCAAGCGCAGCGCGGTAGATGCCCGGCGCTGGTTTCATCTCGCCCACATAACCAGAGCAGATGCAGAAGCTGAAATATCGTCGCAGACTGAATCGTTTCAGACGAAGGTTATTCAACTCACGTGACTCGTTATTTAATGTTGCAATTCGCACCTGGCCGCGCTGTTGCATCTCTTCCAAAATGACAAACGAGTCCGGGTACTGCACCTTCTGCTGTACCTCAACCGCCTGCCATACATCTGCCAGCGTAAAGGCACGCGGCTTGTAGAAGAGGGTACGCGCAAAAAATTCACGGTCATCAATCAGACCGCGCTCCCAGTGCCAGTTTGCGTCTTCACGGCGAGCCTCAAACTCCGCTCGATCTTCCTCACCCAGCCCCAGCGCGTCATACATGCCCGCGCGCTGCCTGCGGCCAAAGCCATTGGTTAGCAACACGCCGCCAATATCCCAGAAGACGGTGCGAATGGCCAAAGCTACTGCCCCTCCGGAAAGTCCGCGCCCAGCGTCACTGCCTGCCACTCATCCATCGACTTCGACCAGTCTGCAAGCTTGGTGCGATAGCGGTCGTGCGCAAGCTTGCCAAGGATCAGATGCAGCGGCGGCTGCGGCGCTTCCACCACGGTAATGACAGCCTCAATCGCCTTCTGTGGATCGCCCCTCTGCTTGCCTCCCTGGCTTGCGAAGTACTCGCGCGTCTTGCCCACGGTGGCTTCGTACTCCGGCATCTTGTGTTCGGTAAGCTGGCCGCTGCGACCAAGAAAATCCGTACGGAACGGCCCCGGCTCAATGATGCTGACGTGAACGCCAAACGGCTTCATCTCCGCAGCCAGGCCTTCGCTGAAGCCCTCGACCGCGAACTTCGTCAGGTTGTAGTAGCTCCATCCCGCGGAGCCAATGAGGCCGCCAATCGATGAGAAATTGATGATGTGGCCGCTGCCCTGCTGGCGCAGATGCGGCAACAAAACGCGTGTCATGGCAATGAGTCCGATGACATTCGTATCGATGACAGAGTGATACTCAATCTCCGTGGCCTCTTCCACTGCTCCGCACAGGCCGTAGCCCGCGTTGTTCACCAGCACATCCACGCGGCCAAAGTGGGCCAGCGCTGCCGCTGCCGCGGCTTCAATGGAATCATCGCTGGTCACATCCAGTGACAGCGCGAGAGCATGATCCGGATACGACGCGGCCAGGTCAGCAACGCGGGCGCGGTCACGTGCCGTAGCCACCACGCGGTCACCACGGCGAAGCACTTCCTCCGCAAGCAGACGGCCAAAGCCGGTGGACGAACCCGTGATGAACCAAACGCGCGAGATGGAGGTAGAGGAAGTGGTCATGCTTATGAAGACGCTGCAAATTGCGTGTAGGTCACCCAGTATGTGTAGTTTGCCCACGGCGTTCTCTGCCGTTTTATGACAGAAGGGGTAAGAGTGAGACTGCTGATGTGACAAGAGGACGGGTTTGCACCCGTCCCCTTGCTCAAATGCGGTAGGCCTGAGCGATTAGCGCGCGCTCATTGATTTACCGCGCTCATTGTTTACCGCGCAATAGCCGCCTGCGCTGCCTTCACGATGTTCTCTGGCGTGAAGCCAAAGTGCGCCAGCACTTCCGGTCCCGGTGCTGAACCACCGAAGTGGTCCAGGCCAACGATGGAACCGTCGCGGCCAACATACTTCCACCACCCCATGGTGGCGCCGGCTTCCACGGCAACCTTGGGGACGCCGTGCGGGAAGATGGTTGCCTTGTATGCGTCGTCCTGCTCGTCAAAGATGTGGAAGCTCGGCATGGAAACCACGCGCGCCTTCAGGCCAGCCTTTTCAAACTCAGGCAGCGTCTTCAGCACCAGTGAAATCTCCGATCCAGTGGAGACCACGATGACATCAGGCTTCTCCGCATCCACAAGGATGTAAGCACCCTTGCGCGGGCCCGTCAGCACCTGCGGATTCTTCTCCGCATCGATGACCGGCAGGTCCTGCCGAGACAGCGCCATGAACGATGCGCTCTTACGCTCCACCATCAGCTGATAGCAGGCGATGGTTTCATTCGCGTCCGCCGGACGGAAGTCTGTCAGCTGCGGAATTGCACGCAGGCTCATCAGGTGCTCAACCGGCTGGTGGGTTGGGCCGTCAGCGCCCAGGCCAATCGAATCATGCGTGAAGACGAACAGCGAGTGCGTGCTCATGAGCGCGGCCATGCGCATGGCGTTACGCGCGTAATCGCTGAAGACGAAGAACGTGGAGCCGAACGGGATGAACCCACCATGCGCCGCCATGCCGTTGACCGCAGCGCACATGCCAAACTCGCGCACGCCAAAGAAAATGTTCTTGCCCTTGGGATCGTCGTGGAAGCTGGGCGAATCCGCAAAGATGGTCTTGGTGGAAGAGGTAAGGTCGGCCGCGCCGCCCATCATCTCCGGCAGCGCCTTGCCCAGCCCCTGCAGAACCACCTGGCCTGCGGTACGCGTGGCAATCGCCTTGTCCGTGGGGAAGGGCTTGATGTCCTTTGCGTAATCCTTCGGCAGCTCCTGCTTGATGATGCGATCAAACGTCTTCGCCAACTCAGGATGCGCAGCCTGGTACTTCTTGAAGAGCTCGTTCCAGGCCTCGTGCGCTTCCTTGCCCTTGGGCACAGCCTTGCCCCAGTCTGCCAGCGCCTCTGCGGGTTCCGCAAAATCCACATCGGGGTTGAAGCCGAAGAACTCCTTGGTCTTGCGCGTGGCTTCCTTGCCCAGCGCTTCACCATGCACGTGCTTGGTGCCTGCCTTGGGCGAGCCGTAGCCGATGATGGTGCGCAAACGGATGAGCGAGGGCTTGCCCTTCTCTTCCTTCGCGATGTTGATGGCCTGCTGAATCTTTGCCAGGTCATTGCCATCGTCCACGTACTGCACGTGCCAGTGGTAGGCGTTGAAGCGCTCGTCCACGTTCTCCGTGTAGCTCAGCTCCGTGGGTCCATCCAGCGAGATGAGGTTGTCGTCATAGAACACAATCAGCTTGCCCAGGCCCAGCGTGCCGGCCAGCGAACAAGCCTCGTGCGAGACGCCTTCCATCAGGCAGCCGTCACCCACAATGCAGTAGGTGTGGTGGTTCACAATCGTCATGTCCGGCTGGTTGTAAACCGCAGCCAGATGCTTCTCAGCAATCGCCAAACCTACCGACATCGCTAGGCCCTGGCCCAGCGGTCCCGTGGTGACTTCAACGCCCGGCGTAAAGCCATACTCCGGGTGACCCGGCGCCTTGGAGTGCCACTGGCGGAAGTTCTTCAAATCCTCCAGCGAAAGGTCATAGCCGCTGAGGTGCAGAGCACCATACTGCAGCATGGAGGCGTGGCCGTTGGACAGAACGAAGCGGTCGCGGTCGGTCCACTTGGGGTCCGTCGGATCGTGCTTCATGTTCCGCGTAAACAGTAGGTAAGCCAGCGGAGACAGTGCAATGGGTGCGCCGGGATGGCCGTTTGCGGCCTTTTCAATGGAGTCCACGGCAAGCAGCCGCAGTGTATCGATAGACAGCTTTTCCAGATCGGTCATGCGTTCCTCTGAACAAAATGTTGCGTGCATTAAGCGCGCAGTGAAGGAGGTGGTTGCAGGCTGGTTCGCCTGCTATAACTCCCCGTCTTTTCGCAGTTTGCGGCCTGCGTTTTCGCCGATTGCGGCCTGCGGTTCAGGCCTCGCGCGTTGTGGGCATAGTGTACAGGTGGTCTATGTGAAGGCGGTTTCCGCCCCCACGGTTGCTTCTCTTAAGCCTCCGCCAGCTGAACCTTGTAATTGCTGCCCAGCCAGCGATCTTCGCCGGGCCAGAACAGTGTCAGTTCCAGTGTTCCGGCAACTCCAGGGGGCAGCGGCAGCTCCGCCGCAAAGCCCGGGTAGCCAACGAGCCGGGCGTCGGTATGGTGCGTGGTGACCCAGTTGTCCACGGTCCACACCACGCGGAATCGCTCACGGTCCAGCACCTGCATCCGCTTGCCCGCGGGCAGCACCGTTAGCGGACGCGTTATCTGGAAAAACTCCATCTCGCTTTTGAAGGTGCGGTCCTCACGGCGAACGCCGTAGCGATCCTCAACCACGCTGATGCGGTCAAACACCCGGCCATCCACCACGGAGCGCAGCAGCTTGATGTACTCCGCATGCGCCCACACCAGCGGCTGCGCGGAACCCGCGCTGCGGCCAAAGTACAAGCCCTGTTCCGGCATGTCGGCATAGTCCCACACCTGCTCCGGCAGCATGCCGCCAAAGGAGCTGAAGCGCTCAATCGCCTTGACGTACTGCGCGTGGTCGCCGCCTGCGGCCACCTCGTAATGCGCGCGTTCGCCCGTCAAAATGGGCCATGCGCGGCCCTGCCCATAGTGGATGAACGGCTCGCCATCCTTCTGCTGGCCATAGCCATCGTGGTTGTACCGGCGCCAGCATGCGCCGTAGGGCGTGTCGATCTTCAGCACATGATCCACAACCTTCAACGTGTCGACGATCAGCGGATCGTCTGCGCGGCGAACGCCGTAGCGCACCAGCTCAAGAAAGCCGCCGTCAATAATTTCATTCGCGGCAAAGTTGAACTTCTCACCCGGCGTGCGGTTGGCAATGTTGTAGCGGCCATCGCCCAGCGTGGCGTTGTAAAACGACTCACCCGGCGACGGCGGCTGGATGCGCACGTAGTGCCGCTTGACCTCAGGCAGCAGAACGCCGTCGTTCGTGGTCGTCCACTCGTCCAGGTGATCTTCAATCCAATCGGCGTAGCTTTCCAGAAACTCACCCAGCTCCGGCGAGTGGTGCGCGCGCGCAATATCCGCAGCACACACCAGCGCAGAGATAACTGTGGCCAGCGTAGAAGGCGAATAGCCCGACGCCTCCTCCCAACGCTCCTGCTGGGTGATGGGCGCGTACCGCACCAGGAAGGCTGCGGCGTGTTCCACAAATGGAAAGACGTCGAAGTTGCCCAGGCCATCCTGCTTCCACAAACGCCACGCCAGCATGATGGGAAACGCGACTTCATCCAGCTGAATGCCTGTCCAGTAAGGCGTTCCATCAATCCAGAAGTTCTGCGCAAACGATCCATCCGGCCGCTGCGTACAAGCCAGGTACACCAGGGCACGCCGCGCCGTATCCACGCGCCCGCACGCCAGCAACGCCGTCGCGCTCTGGATCATGTCTCGCGTCCACACCAGGTGGTAGCCGCCCAGATCGTCATCGCCCTTGGCATTGCCCCACGGGATGGAAGCCGATGCGATGAACGCTCCGGAATACGTCTTATCCTCGTGCGCAAGAATCGTGTTGTGGC
>JAMFTB010000263.1 GCA_026225595.1 Terriglobus sp.
ATGAGCAAGATGGCTGCGGCCGCAGCCCATGCGCGTGGAGCAGTGAAGCCGTCCGGCTTCATGCCGTCACCGCCAGATGCGACTGCGCTGTGGAGCGTGTGGCCAGCGGCAGACGCAGCGTAAACATGGTGCCGCGGTGTGGCGACCTGGGGTCGACGTCTGATTTGACCTGGATGACGCCGCCATGCAGCTGAATGATGCGGTAGGTCATGGAAAGCCCGATGCCGCTGCCCGTGGCTTTGGTGGTGAAGTACAGGTCAAAGATGCGGTCCAGCTTGTCCGATGGAATGCCTGTGCCGGTGTCACGCAAGGATAGCGTTGCGGTCTGGCGGTCGCGTCCCAGGTTGATGTGCAGCACGCCGCCCTCCGGCATGGCCTGCATGGCGTTCAGTGAGATGTTCAGCAATGCCTGGCGCAGCAACTCCGCATCCGCCACAACACGCAGCTGCGTCCCTGGCGCATCTTCTGTCACGGCAATGGTCACGTTGCGGTCGTCTGCTTCCACGGCAATCAGCTGCACCACCGCCTGCACAATCTGCAGCAGGTCATACTCCTGCAGGTCTGGCTCAATTGGCCGCGAGAAGTCTGCCAGCGTCTGCACCACGCGGTCCAGGCGGCTCATTTCGCTGGCCAGCACATCCACGTGACGCTGCGCTCCATTGGAGTCGCCGTTCAACTTGCCGCGCAGCAGCTCCAGGTGAATGGCCATGGCGTTGATGGGATTCTTCACCTCGTGGCCAACGCCCGCGGTCAGCCGGCCAATGCTGGCCATGCGCCGCGCCACCTCAATCTCATGCTCCAGCTCTTCCTGCGCGGCCACATCGTGCAGCGTCAGCAAGGCGCCCAGGTCGTTGCCGGGCAGGCATTCCAGGCTCAACTCCACCACGCGGCCGTCTTCCAGCGCCACGGGCACATCGCGCACGCTGTGGCGCTCTGCAAGCAACTCACCCAGCAGCACGCCCACCTCAGTGAATTGCGGAAAGACGTCGGACAGCAGCGTGCCGGGCGCGGCAGACACGCCACGTGGCAGAAAGTACGAGATGGCATCGCTGGCCATGGCCACGCGCAGATCGGCGCTAAACAGCATCACGCCATCCTTCAGCGTCTGCAGCATGCTGTTCAGGTTGGAAGCCATTTCTGTGCGGGTCTGTTCACTGGTCCGCATCTGTTCGTCAATGCGGGTGATCTTTGAGGAGACGCGTTCCACCGCGTCGCGCTCTGAAAGCTCTCCAGCCGGTGGGGCGTTGTCGCCCGCGACGTGCAGTTGAATCACGTCCAGTTCGCGGCTGATGCGTTCAATAGGTCGCAGCGCTGCGGCAGAGATGGCCGCAGCAACCAGCAGCGCTCCAAGCAGGGCGAAAATGCACACCAGCACGGCGTCACGTAGCCACGGAGCGTACGCGTTGCGCAGTAGCGTGGAACGGATGCCCAGGTGCGCCACCAGGAACGGACGTCCGTTGCGCTCCAGCGGCAGGCTCACATCCAACGCCTCCGGAGCGCCAAACAGCAGCTGCCGCTGGCTCAGCAGAGAACCCTCACCCACCACGTCGAAGCTGCGGCGGTGCGGTACGTGCTTATCCACCATGGCGGGATCACTGCTCACCAGTACGATGCCCTGGGCGGTGCTGACAAACGCATCCTGCAGACTGGGAGAGTAACGCACAAAGCCGTTCAGCGTCTCTGTCAGCGTGCTGTCATTCTGCAGGGCGCTCTCAATGGCCGCGGCGAAGGCTTCCTCGCCGGGCTCTGTCGGCGGATTGGCCTTCAGGCCCTCCTGCAACGCGCTGCGTGTGGTGGCCAGCACCTGGTGCACCAGCACATCGTTTGCGGACTCTGTCTGTGCAATGCGCTCCTTCAGCAGCTCCTGCAAAAAGACGAGCGACAGCGCCACCGTCAGGGCGAAGGTGAAGAGCAGCGTAGCGGCCACAAGTTGGGTGCGAAGGCGCATCGGTCTTAAGAAGAGGGTTCCTTGTCTTCCAGAGCGTACTCCTTCAGTTTATTTTGCAGTGTCTTGGAGCTAATCCCCAAAATCTCAGCAGCACGGGTTTTATTGTTTCTCGTGGAGTTAAGTGTCTTCAAAATAAGTTGCTTTTCTGCTTCATCTACCGTAGTACCAACAGATAGGTGCACCATATCCTCGTGTCCGGCTGCAGGCGCGGGTGAGGACCCGGCCGAGAGGCCAGCCGCGTAGGCTGCGTTATTGGCGGCGGAGGTGTACATCAGGTGTGCGCCGTGTGGCGGAGGCGTGGAGCTCTCTTCGCCAAAGCCCTGCGGCAGGTGGCTTGCGTCCAGCGTCTTGTTGCCAGACAAAATCACTGCGCGCTCAATGGTATTGCGCAATTCGCGCGCGTTGCCCGGCCAGCTGTAGTCCAGAAAGCGCTCCATCACGTCGCCCTTGATGCCTGGCACCGTTGTACTGTGCCGGGTGTTCATCTCCTCCACCATCGACAGCGCCATGGCAGGGATGTCCTCGATGTGCTCGCGCAGCGACGGCATCTCAATGTTGAAGACATTCAGACGGTAGTACAGGTCGCCGCGCAGTTCGCCATTGGCAACGGCGCGCTGCGGGTCTTTATTCGTCGCGGCAATGACGCGCACGTTCACCGGAATTTCATCGCGGGAACCTAGCCGGCGCAGCTTGCGATCCTCCAGCACGCGCAACAGCTTGGACTGCGTTGCGGCGGGCATCTCGCCAATTTCGTCCAGCAGCAGCGTGCCTTCTTCTGCAAGTTCAAAGCAGCCTGCACGCCGCTCCTGCGCGCCGGTAAACGCTCCGCGCTCATGGCCGAATATCTCGCTCTCAATCAGCGTTTCCGGAATAGCCGCGCAGTTGACTGCAATAAAGGGCTTGTTGCGACGCCCGCTCAGCATGTGCAGAGCGCGCGCAGCCAGTTCCTTGCCGGTACCGCTTTCGCCTGTGATGAGCACGCTGACGTTGTTGGGTGCAATGCGCTCAATCAGGGTGAAGATATCGCGCATGGCGGGAGAACTGCCCACCAGTGGGCCCAGTCGGCCGGTCTCCTCCAGTGAGCTCACCTCGTGTGCCAGTTCGCCGCTCACCTCGGTCTGCTGTTGCGCGTTTTGCAGGATGATTTTCAGCCGCTGCGGATCGACAGGTTTTTGCAGGTAGTCATATGCGCCCATGCGCATCGCATCCACCGCAGACTCAATGGAGCCCTGCGCGGTGAGCACCACCACGGCCACGGGCTGCGGCAGTTCGCTGATGCGGTCCAGCAGCTGCAGGCCGTCCATGCGCGGCATCATCATGTCGGTGACCACCACATCGGGCGACCAGCGCACGACGCAGTCCAGCCCCGCCACGCCGTCAGCCGCAGTCTCCGTGCGGTAGCCCCACGAAGTAATTAGCTCCGCCAGACCCGCGCGGGCGTTCGGTTCGTCTTCAACGACCAGTACTTTGGTCTGAGCCACGTTATAGAAACCTCTCCAGCAAGTATCCGTCGTAGGATGCAGCAGAAGCCGCTAAGTTTGCGTTTGCTTACGGCTAAGTTTGCGTATGCTTAGAAGGAATGCTGCCCTATGAGATCAGTGCCAGAGAAGTAGCGCAACTGCGCACAAGTGCCACGCCCTTTACATTGCTGGATGTGCGCGAGCCATGGGAGATTGCCTCGGCCGCTATTGAGGGTTCCGTCAACATCCCCATGGGCGAATTGCCAGCCCGCGCTAATACCGAACTGGACCCCGACACGTACATCGTCGTGATGTGCCATCACGGAGCGCGATCGATGTCTGTAACCGCATGGCTGCGGCGCGAAGGCTTTGAGAATACGCAGTCCATGGCGGGCGGCATTAACCAGTGGACGCGCGAAATTGACCCCACGGTACCGCTCTACTAAGTCGCTTTAGGGGCGGCCGCCTTTATCATCCGCGCCACCGCACTGCGCCTGGCTGCGAAGACTCCGTACAGCGATAAAAACCCATCGGCAATGCGCTCTTCCAGCTGAGGCGCATACATCTTGCGCTGCCCGGGCTCGCGTTTGTGAAAGATGTTGCGGAAGAGCAGCGGGCCCACCAACATGGCCAGCGCTGACTCCAGCTCAATCTCTGCGGACAGCGTGCCGCGTTCCCGTTCGCGTTTGATCCACTCCGTCAGCACCGTCAGGATGGGCGACATCGCGCGGTTGCGCCAGGCGAGACCAAAGTCAAGATTGCGCGCTGCATATGCAATGACGTGCGGCATGACGCGCTCACGCAGAATCCGGCGATCTTCCGCCGGTTGATGCGACAGCCGCCAGGTCAGGTCCGCGCGCAGATCGCCTGTATCCGGCACGGGGACCTTCACGTCCGCACCAAACAGGTAGCCCAGCGCCTCAAGCGCAAGGTTGTCCTTGTTAGGCCAGTGCTTATAGATGGTGGCCTTGCTCACGCCGGAGTGCTCGGCGATGGAATCCATGCTGGTGCTGTCGATGCCGCGATCGGCAAAGAGTGCGATCGCGGCATCCAGCACTTTTTTGTGAGCCTGTTCGCTGCGGGTTCGCGCCACTACACTTCAATCCGCGAGAACAGGTACGCGCCCAACGCAAGGAAGCAGCACGCCACGCCGGCAAGCACGGTTGCATCCAGCGCCGGGTTGAAGTGCCACACGCTGATCAGCGATCCGCGCAGACCGTCAACGCCATAGGTCAGCGGATCAAGCCGTGTGATCACAGTCATAACCTTGCCCAGGTTCGCCAGCGGATACAGCGCACCGCTGAGGAAGTAGATGGGCATGACCATGAAGTTCATCACCAGCTGAAAGCCCTGCATGTCCTTAATGACGGAGCCAATCGCAGTGCCCAGGGCAGAGAAGACCATTGCGACGAGGAAGACGAAGAAGAAGGCCACCGGCAACACCGCCCAGCTATGCGGCCGAAAGCCGAACAGCATGGAGATAATGAGCACCAGCGTGCCCTGGATCATGGCGACCGTTGCGCCGCCAAGCGTGCGGCCAATCATAATCTCAAGCCGCGACACCGGAGCTACCAGCGTCTCTTTCAAGAAGCCGAACTGGCGATCCCACAGCATGGCGATGCCGTTGAAGATGGACGAGAACAGTACCGTCATGCCGATGATGCCCGGCGCAATGAATTGTAGATAGCTGCCGAGCCCGGCCTGCCGAAAGACCGGACTGAAGCCCGCTCCAAAGGCCAGCAGGTACAGGATGGGCTGGCCGAGGGAAACAACAACCTGCACACGCGAGCGCGTGTAACGCTTCAGTTCGCGAAGCCAGAGAATGTAAATCGCACCCATTTAGCGCCTCCCAAACATCTGCGCCATCTGGCGCAGGCCCTGCTTTGCATCGGCACCTTCATCGCGCAGGGTTGAGCCCGTCAGCGCGAGGAATGCGGCTTCCAGTGAGTCGGTGTTGGTCTGCTCTTTCAACTCTGCCGATGTGCCGGTTGCGACGATTGCACCGTGATCCATGATGGCAATGCGATGCGCCACACGGTCCGCCTCATCCATGTAATGCGTGGTCAAAAAGACAGTAGTCTTCTCGGTCTCGTTGATGCTCTTCACATGCGTCCACAGCTGGTTGCGGCTCTGCGGATCAAGTCCCAGCGTGGGTTCGTCAAGGAACAGAATCTTTGGCGTATGCAGAAAGCCGCGGGCAATCTCAAGCCTGCGCTTCATGCCGCCGCTGAACGTCTTCACCATGGCGTCCTTGCGGTCCCATAGCTCAAAAATCTTTAGCAATGATTCAATGCGCTGTACGCGGACCTTGCGAGGCACGTGGTACAGCACGCCGTGCAGGTCCATGTTTTCGTAGGCCGTCTGCTCCTGATCGAGCGACGGGTCCTGGAAGACGATGCCGAAGCTTTGGCGCGCTTCGCGCTGCTTCACGTTGGGGTCCAGGCCGTTGAGCGTGATGGTGCCGCTGGTTGGGCGCAGAAGGGTTGTGAGCATCTTGATGGTGGTCGATTTGCCGGCCCCATTGGGGCCCAGGAAGGCGAAGATTTCGCCCTCGGCAACGTCGAACGAGATGTTGTTGACGGCAGTGAAGTCGCCAAAGGTGCGAACGAGATTCTGAACACGGATCAAAGCGGGGTAACCTCCGAGTTGGCAACAATACTGAACGGTATAGTTCAGTATTGTCAACCATCAGATGCACCAGATTCAGGGTCTGATCCGCAAATTTACTTTCTTTTTGTCGAGCGAAAAGCTACGCGCGGACGGCGTGGAAGCGAAGGCGGACGTAGTCACCCCACCATGTGCCGTCGCTGTCGCGCAGGATGGGCTGCAGCAGGGTGACCATTCGTTCAACGGTCGTATCACGGTCAGCCTCCAGCAGCCGCGCCAGCACGCCCTTGCGGAAGGTGCGCAGCCACTGGTCCATGCCGCCTTTCAGCAGCGTGGGCCGCGGCACAAGGGACATGGTCTCCACGCGGAAGCCATGTTTCTCCAGCAGCGTGCGATAGACCTGCGGTGACGGGTAGAAGGATGCCGCGTCGTGTTCCGCATCAATGCCATACTCCAGCAACACGGACTGCAGCGCCGCGCGGATCGCCGCGATGTTGCCCAGGCCACCCATCTCCGCCACAAAGCGGCCGCCGGGCCGCAGAGCCTTGTGGATACCGGTAATCACTGCGTCCTGATCCGTGACCCAGTGCAGAGCCGCGTTGGAGAAGACAGCGTCAAACTCGCCGTGGAAGGGAAGTGCGCGCATATCCGCCCGTACGGTTTTGAAGCCACGCGCGGCGGTGGCTGCAAGCATCGACGGGTCGGCGTCGCAGCCGGTCACGTCCGCTCCGCTGGCTGCAATCTGCGCGGTCAGCGCTCCGTCACCACAGCCAAGGTCCAGGATGTGCTCGCCTGCCTGCGGCGCCAGCATGGCGAATACATCGCCCGCCAGGTCTGCGACAAAGCGGCCGTTGGCGGCATATTCCGCGGCGTTCCAGGTCTGTACGGTTTGCGTGGTGTCGGTGGTCTGTGGTGTGCTTGCCATGCAGTCGATTGTTCGCCCCGCGCGCGCAGAGCGCAATCGACATAAGAAGTATCGAAAGGCTCATAAGGGGTAACCGCTGATGTTGGAAGCTGCACTTGCATTTGCCGAGGGAAATCGCGCACAAGCGCTGGACGAGCTGAAGAATTTTCTGCGCATCCCCTCCATCAGCACGCTGCCGGAACATACGCCGGATGTGCGCCGCGCCGCGGAGTTCCTTGCGGACGAACTGCGCCGCATTGGCATGGAGAATGTTCGCCTCATTGAGACCTCGGGCCATCCGCTGGTATACGCCGATTCGCTGCACGCTCCAGGCAAGCCAACCATCCTTTGCTATGGCCACTACGATGTGCAGCCGCCGGACCCGCTGGATGAGTGGCTCTCACCGCCCTTTGAGCCGACAGAGCGAAACGGCAACATCTACGCGCGCGGCGCAGTGGACGACAAGGGACAGCTGTGGATGGAGGTGAAGGCGCTGGAGGCGCTGCTGAAGGCGGGTCCGCTGCCGGTGAATGTGCGCGTGCTGTCTGAGGGTGAGGAAGAGGTTGGTGGCGAGGGGATTGCCACTTACTTGCGTGAGCACCATGAGGAGCTGAAGTGCGATGTTGCGCTGGTGTGTGACACGGAGCTGTTTGCGCCGGACCTGCCCACGCTGTGTGTTGGCCTGCGCGGCATGATCTACACGGAGATTGAGGTGCGCGGCGCACGCACGGACCTGCACAGCGGCATGTATGGCGGCGCGGCTCCCAACCCGTTCGTTGCTCTGGCGCAGGTGATTGCAAAGCTGAAGGATGACGAGGGCCGCATCCTGATTCCGGGAATTTATGACGGCATTGAGGCGCCCACTGCCGCAGAGCTTGAGGCATGGAAGTCACTGCCGTTTGATGAAGAGCACTACCGCGAGACGGAGGTTGGCAGCAGCGTGCTCACGGGCGAACCCGGCTACTCGGTTTTGGAGCGCACATGGGCGCGGCCCACGCTGGATGTGCATGGCATGCCCGGCGGCTTTACCGGCGCGGGCGCAAAGACGGTGATTCCGGCAAAAGCGCTGGCAAAGGTTTCGCTGCGACTCGTCCCCGGCATGACGCCGCAGGATACCTTCGACAAGCTGCGCAGTTATGTGGCAACCATCACGCCGAAGGGTGTTTCCATTGAGGTGCGGCTTATCCATTCTGGCGAGCCGGTGGTGGTGGGCACAGACAATCCGTTCATACACGCGGCAACGGAGGCCATGCACGCCGTCTTCAACAAGGACACTGTCTTTGTGCGTGGCGGCGGATCCATCCCCATTGTGGGCGACTTTGCGCGGCAGCTGCATGTGCCCGCTGTCATGATGGGCTTTGGCCTGCCGGACGACAATCTGCATGCGCCGAATGAGAAGTTAACATCAGCAACTTTCACCGCGGCACAGAATCGATCATTCGCTTCCTGTCTCTGGCGGGGGGATGAGTCTGCTTTTCAAGCACGATCTCTCGAACGCCTTGAATTTTTCAAACGATAGCCCGCGGAGCGCATCTGAATGAGCATGGCAGAGCCAAACACACCGGACGCGACCTCCAATCAAGCTGATCTCACAACGGACCCAAGCGCGCTGGGGCAGGCTACCAGCGTGGCTGAGCGCAGTGCAGATTCACGCACTGCTGCAGAGCGCAAAGTTGAGTCGCAGGGCGAACCGCCCGCGCAGGCGGACGCCGCAGATTCACAGCCAGAGGCCGGCACCGAGGAGATCTACGACAAGCCGCTGGTCGATGAAGTCTCAGAAGATGTTGCCACGGAAGTCGGCGAGTTCTTTGAGCAGGCCGCGGAGCAGAACGAGCAAACCGCGGTAGAGGTGCAGGACCATCCCTACATCTCGTTTCAGCACATCTACAAATCGTTTGGGTCCTTCAAGGTGCTGGAGGATGTCAGCTTCTTTGTGAAGCCGGGTGAGACGCTCTGTATCCTGGGCCGTTCCGGCGTGGGCAAATCGGTTTCGCTGCAGATGCTGATGGGCTTTCTGAAGCCGGATAAAGGCATCATCAGCGTTGCCAGCGAAGATATCTGCGGCTTCAACGACAAGCAGATGCAGGCGATCCGCCGCAAGGTGACGATGGTCTTCCAGAATGGCGCGCTGTTTGATTCGGTCAGCGTGGGCGAGAACGTTGCGTTTCCGCTACGCGAAAAAGGCGAGCTGGAAGAAGAACAGATTCGCCAGGTGGTGAAGGGCCTGCTGGAGATGGTGGGCGTTGCCGGCATGGATGATCTGCTGCCCAGCGATCTTTCCACCGGAATGAAACGCAGCGTAGCCATTGCGCGCGCGCTTGCGGCGCAGCCGGAGGCGGTGCTGTATGACGAGCCCACCACCATGGTCGATCCGCTGATGGCGCACCTGCTGGGCGACCTGATTGAGCGGCTCAAGCGGCAACTGCACCTGACCAGCATTGTGGTCACGCACGACATGCGGCTGGCGCATAAGCTGGCGGACCGCGTGCTGTTTCTGCACGAAGGCAGCGCGCGTTTCTTTGGCACGCTTGCCGAGCTGGAGAAGAGCGACGACCCCGTGCTGATCGACTTTATTGCGCTGGACGAACTTTCACTACCGCAATAACCCGCGAGCTTTACGGGTAGAGCTTTGCCGTGACGATCTCCGGCTCAGCCTCGCCTGCCTTTGCCATCAGCTTCTTCAGCTTGCCGCGCAGTTCGTCGGCCTTGGCGCGATACTCCATCCGTCCGGCAAGGTTCACCAGTTCATGCGGGTCGGCGCGCTGATCGTACATCTGGTACTCGTGATACTGGTCTGCTGCGGGCTTCTTGGTATCGCCGCTGGGGTCGACTACGCAGTACGTCCAGTCTGGCGTGCGGATGGCGCGGCCGGTCATGGATTCGCTGATCTGTACCAGTTGCTCATTCACCCAATCCTTGCGCGCCGCCGGATCGGTCAGCAGCGGCATCACGCTTTGGCCCTTCATGGTTGAAGGAACTGGCACGCCTGCAGCCTCAAGCAGCGTGGGCGCCAGGTCGATGAGGCCAATCAGCTCCGGCACCTGCTGCGTGCCGCGGAATCCGGGGCCATCCACGACCAGCGGCACGCGGATGCTGCTGTTGTGCGTGGAGCGCTTGTACTCCGCATTGCGCGTCATGAAGTGGCAGCCGTGGTCGCTGAAGAAGACGAAGATGGTGTTGTCTGCCAGCTTCTCCTCTTCCAGAATTTTCATCACGCGGCCCACGGAGTTGTCGATGGCCTCAATGCAGCCGTAGTAGTCGGGCAGCTGCTCCTGCCAGGTGCCGGGCAGCGCCTTCAAATCTTCGGGTACGGTGCAGTTCTTATAGCGCTCCACGGAGCCCTTTGGTCCGACGGGCTTGTGCATGTCGTTCTGCTGGTGCGGCTCCAGCTGCGAGATGAACAGGAAGAATGGCTTGTCCTGCTTGGTGCGCAGGAATTTTTCCGCACGATCCGTCAGGTAATCCACGCGGTACTCATCCTTGTAGGTCATGGGCTTGTTGTCGCGATCCCAGATGGTGCCTTCGTAGGGGTGCGATG
>JAMFTB010000264.1 GCA_026225595.1 Terriglobus sp.
CGAACCCTCGGCCGATCCAGCACCCACGAGCGTGTGCAACTCATCGATGAAGACGATGGAGTTCTGATTCTCCATCAGCTCTTTCATGATGGTCTTCAGCCGCTCTTCAAACTGGCCGCGATACTTGGTGCCCGCCACGATGAGTGACAGGTCGAGCGAGAGAACGCGCTTGTCTGCAAGGAAGCTGGGAACATCGCCATCGGCAATCTTCTGCGCCAGTCCTTCCACAATCGCGGTCTTACCCACGCCGGGTTCGCCAATCAGCACGGGATTGTTTTTGGTGCGGCGGCACAGAATCTGGATGACGCGATCGACTTCCGTGTCGCGGCCTACCAGCGGATCCAGCTGCTGGTCCATGGCAGCCTGCGTCAGGTCGCGCGAGAACTCGGCAAGCATGCTCTGCTCTGCGTTTCCGCCGCCCTGTGCGCGCTGCTGCTGCTTCTGCTGCGACGCCGCGGGCTTGTCCTGCGTGGTGCGCTGCAGCTCTTCGCGGATGGTGGGCAGGCGCAAGCCACGCTCCATCAGAATCTCCGCAGCGAAGCACTTCTCTTCGCGCAGCAGACCCAGCAGCAGGTGCTCCGTGCCAATGTGTTTGTGGCTCAGCCGCTCTGCTTCTTCCGCGGCATAGGCCAGCACACGCTTGCATTCGTTCGAAAGAGGCAAGTCGACAGATGTCGAAACCTTTTCGCGGATGGTCGTGTGACCTTCAATTTGTTTGCGGATCGATTCCACCGAGGCGTGCGAGCGGAGGAACCGGTTGGTCAGCGCCTTATCTTCACGCAGCAAGCCCAAAAGCAGGTGCTCCGTTTCGATGTAGGGCGACCCAAACTGGCTGGCTTCATAGCGCGCAAAAAAGATCACGCGCCGCGCTTTCTCGGTATAACGCTCGAACATGCTCCCCCTAGCGCCCACGTCACGGCGTGCTGCCGTACGAGAGGCCATTGGTTCACTGCCCGTTCCCGCATCCCTCAAAAAGCATGATGCGGGAACACTTGAACGGACTCCGCCGATGCACGCCGGCGAGGTCAGTTCCCACATCTTTCGTACGCCTAGTTTACCCGTCGCAGGAAATGTGTCACATTGCACTGAAACTTAGGCAGAACCTTATCAGGCAAACCGCCCGTCTGGCTGTCTATCTTTGACGCGGTCTGTGGGAAAACGATGCGGAATTGCGTGGGATCGCAATTGGAGCGGTTGGCTTTTAGGGAGTTAGATGAGGCGGCCGTCGGTCAGTGTCAGCTTGCGGTCACAGCGCTCGGCGATGGCCTGGTTGTGCGTCACCATCACAGTGGTGGTTCCATGCTCCGCGTGCAACTGCCGCAGCAGCGCAAAGATGGACTGGCCGGTGGCCTCGTCCAGGTTGCCGGTGGGTTCGTCCGCCAGCAGCAGTTTTGGCTCCGTAACCAGCGCACGCGCCAGCGAGACGCGCTGCTGCTCGCCGCCGGAGAGCTCACCCGACCGGTGGGTGGCGCGGTCGGCGAGGCCAACACGCCCAAGCCACAGCCGCGCCTTTGCAAGCGCGTCGGCCTTGGGGATGCCACGCGCCAGCAGCGGCATCGCCGTGTTCTCCTCCGCGGTGAACTCCGGCAGCAGATAGTGCGCCTGCCAAACGTACCCAATGCTCCGATTGCGAAACTCCGCCTGAGCCTGCGGCCGCATGCCGCTCAGCGAAACGCCGTCGACGACAACCTCACCAGCGGTGGGCGTATCCATGGCCGCCAACAGGTGCAGCAGCGTGCTTTTGCCCGCGCCGCTTGCGCCCACAATAGCCAGCATCTCGCCGCGCGCCACGGTCAGGTCCAGGTCGCGGAAGAGCACCAGTTCGCGCGTGCCGGTGACGTAGCTCTTCGTCAGCGCCGCGACGCGGACCATCGGCTCGGTGAGCGGCTGGGCAGCCGTTTCCTGTGCAACAGAATCCATCTACCCTCATCCTATGGGAGACGCCGTGCCCGGAGCCAAACATGAAGCCTGCAGTCCAAACCTTCCTCGCCAAGCCGGTGGATGATGCCACAAGCCGACCGCTGCGCGCGCTATGGCACGCAGCCCACGGCGATTGGAACGCCGCGCATGAAGAGGCGCAGGTGGGCGAAGATCGCGAAAGCGCCTGGGTCCACGCTCTGCTGCACCGCGAAGAGGGCGACCAGTGGAACGCCGAGTATTGGTACAAAAGGGCAGGGAAGCCGGTGTATAAAGGCTCACTCGCAGACGAGCGTGAGGCGATGATTGCGGCTCTGTTGAAGGGCTAACCAGCGTTGGCGGCGATGGCTTCCACCAGCTTGCTCTCCAGTGCGGGTAGCTCACTGCGGTCCAGCACGTCGCCTTCATGCGTCAGGTAAAAGACGTCGATTGCCGTGTCGCCTTCCGTGTCGATGACGGCGACTTCAATGTTGCACTTTGCCTCGCCCAGCGTCGTGCTGATGGCATACAGCAGCCCCGGCAGATCCTGCGCGACCACCTGCAGAATCGTCGAATGCGTGGACGACTCCGCATCAAACTTCACCTGCGTCTCCACCTCGACCAGAGGAGCACGGCGGCGGCTGCGTTTGCGGCCTGCAATCATCTTCTCCGCCATCTCCGGATCGGCGATGGCGTCATGCACGCTTGCCACCAGCCGTTCACGTTCGCTGGGATTCATCTCCAGCGTGCGGAAGCTGTCCGTAAAGCGGAAGCTATCCACCACAATGCCCTGTGCGTTGCTGAAGGCGTCTGCCGTGATGATGTTCATGCCCCACGCCGCCAGCACTCCTGCCACACGCGCAAACAGCAGCCTGCGATCCGGTGTAACCAGCGTGATTTCGCTGCGGTCGGCCTGCCATACAAAATCCAGCTGCACGTCGTCTGCCGCAAGGCGTTTGCTCATGTTGAAATGCGTGCGAATTTGCTCTGGCGAGCGTGTGCGCAGATAGCGCTGCGGAAAGCCTTCCAGAAAGTGCAGCGCCTCGCGACTCTCGCCGGGCAGCAGCTGCGTTACACGCAGCACCAGGTCGCTGCTGATGCGTGAGTCAAAGCGCTCATCATCAATGTTGCGATCAAGGTAGTTGGACGTGGCAATGTACAGCCGCCACAGGTTCTCTGCCTTCCACGGCGTCAGCGCGTCCGGATGCACGGCGTGGATGTCGGCGAAGGTAAACAGCGTCAGCATGCGCAGCTCTTCCGGCGCCTGCACCTTTGCGGCAAATCCGCGCACCGTCTCCGCGTCAAAGATGTCGCGGCGCAGCGCCGAACTCATCTCAAGGTGGTTCTGGATCAGGCCCAGCACCAGCGCCGATTCGTAGTCATCCAGCTCAAGCCGCTGCAGCACGCTACGCGCCAGCCGAGCGCTCTCTGTGGTGTGTTCGCCGGTGGAGCGGCCCTTGCCTGTGTCGTGCAGCAGGCTGGCCAGGTACAGCAGGTCCGGGTGCTGCAGGTCACGCAGGATGACGGCAAAGCGGCTGCGCCACTCCGCCATGGCGCCGTCACCCGGCGTGTTCAAACCATGCAGCGTGTCGATGAGCACAAAGGTGTGCTCGTCCACCGTGTAGCGGTGATAGGCATCGCGGATGACCAGCGCGTCAATGCCGTGAAACTCCGGGATCAGCAGTTCCAGAATGCCCAGCGCGTGCATCGATCGCAGCGCCTGGCCAGCGTGCCGCCCCAGCAGGATGAGCCGCAGCTTGTGCCACAGCGCTGTGCCCTCGTCCAGCTGCGACGACAGCACAGGCACGCCCTCCTCCATCCTCACCTCGGCCATGTTGCTCAGCCGCACACCGGTCTCTGCAATTGTCTGGAAGGCACGCAGCACCACGTCCGGATCGCATGCGGGATCGTAGTCGCCCTCGGGCTCGTCCAGCGTGATGCGGCCACGCTCCACGCGCATGCCGGGCTGGTCTGGCTCATTGCGCTTCAACAGCTCACGCGACATCTTCAGCAGTGACCGGCCCCTGGATTGAGACTGGGGCTGCGGCAGTTCGTCGGTCTGCTGCTCCAGCTGCCACGCCACTTCGCGCGCATTGCGGAAGTACAGCTGCATCCAGTGCGCGGCGTCGCGCGGCAGGCCACTGGGCACGCCAATGCCCTCAGCCGCGGCGGCATCCTGCGTCTTCCAGTCCAGCGCATTCACATCGCGGCCCGCTCGCAGATGCAAAAAGCACCGGATCGATGCAAGGAACGCAAAAGCCTCGCGGAACTCCATGGCAGACGTCGCAGGCTCACCCGCAAGCCGGGCCAGCCAGCCGCACACGTTGGCATCGCGCAGGCCGCCCGGGCACTCCTTGATGTTTGGCTCCAGGTGGAAGAGCGTGTTGCCATAGCGAGCGTGGCGATCCGCAGTGATCTCCACCAGCCGCGCCGTGATGGTCTTGCGCTCACGCGTCAGCAGCTTGGGTATTGATTCATCCAGCAGCTTTGCCGTAAGCGATGCATCGCCCGCCAGGGCGCGCGCATCCAGCAGGCTCAGCGTGAATTCCGCGTTCTCTGCGTCGAACTTGTCACACTCGGCAATGCTGCGTGTCGTTGCGGCTACGCGAATCTCGCTATCCCACAACTGCTGCGTGATGCGGCGGATGGGGTCTTTGACGGACTTCTCCTTCGCCGCGTCTGCGACCAGGAACAGCAGATCAAGGTCTGATCCGGGGAAAAGCTCCTTGCGTCCATAGCCGCCAACCGCCAGCACGGCAATGCCGTCCCTTAGGCGGTCGTCGTTTGCCTCAGCGTCCTGCCACAGCGCGCGCAGCAGGGCATCGGCCGCGGCGGCGCGCGCTCGGATGAGGCCTACGCCTGTTTCTGTGCCGCTATGAAAGCCAGCGCGCAAAGCGGCCACGCTGTCCAGATAATGCTGCCGGGCTGCCGCGTCGTCTGCCATGGATTTACCTTCTCATGCTTCGCGTAGCTTTTCTAGCGCTCACGCTTTGGCGTCGCAAGCACCCGTTGATGCTTTGTCGGACCTCTTGTAGATTCGACGGCATGGCAGTCAAACGGATGGACAACATCGGAATCGTCGTCGAGGATTTCGAACTGACGATTGCCTTCTTCCGGGAACTCGGTCTGCAGCTCGAAGGAGAATGGTCAGGACGTGTCACCGGGCTTGGCGATCAGCGAGTCGAGATTGCCATGATGCGCACGCCAGACGGCCACGGCCGTCTCGAGCTGTCCCGCTTCCTCGCACCACCTGTCGCGGATCACCGTAACGCCCCGGTGAATGCTCTGGGCTACCTCCGCGTCATGTTCGCCGTGGACGACATCGACGAGACACTCGGCAGGCTTTACAAGCGCGGCGCACAGCTCGTAGGCGAAGTCGTCCGGTATAAGGATTCATACCGACTCTGCTATATCCGTGGCACGGAAGGGCTTCTCATCGGCATTGCCCAGGAACTCAACTCAGCGGTTGCTATTGAATCTTGAAGGCCACCACATCCTGCTCCGGTAGCGTTTGCGGCACGGTGATCTCAAGGCCGTCAGCCGCTTGCGTGAAGGCGATTTTGTCATTGCTGCCCAGCAGACTCACAGCGGTGATTGCTTTGTCAGGATGAGCGAGGGAAGTTATCGTGAGGTGTTCGCCGGGCTTTGGCCGCTCGAGGACGAAGGCGTAGAGGCTGCCGTCTTTGCCGACAGTGAAGCGATAGTCGGCCGTGGTGAAGTGGTATTCCGCCTGCGGCTTGTTGAGCGCGCCGGTGGGCAGCAGTCGCTGCTTCCCGCTCGCATCCAGCGGCCCCTCACCGAATCTGGTCCACGCATGGCTGCCGTAGACGGCGTCGCCATTGATGCGCATCCATGCGCCCGTCGCACGCAGCATTGCGGCTGCGCCGGGATCGATTGAGCCATCAGAGTCGATAGGAATGTTCACGGCGTAAGAACCGTCGCGCGAGATCTCTTCCAGCAGATAGAGCTCGAGCGCGCGCGCACTGTACACAATGTCCGGCTTATAGAACCAGTCACCGGCGGCGTTTTCACCAATCCAATCCTGTTCGCGCTTGATGTCCTTGGGGTATTTGCTCTCGACGGTATTCACGATGCCGTTGGCCGCCGGATGAAACTTGATGACCGAAAACGTATCTACCTTGCCGCGTGTCGCGAGCGCATGGTTATAGAAATCCGCCAGCACGCGCTGGATGCAGTCACACTTGTAGCCCGTGCCTGTCTTGTCACCGCTGAAGGGGCCGGACGAGTCACCATCGGTGTAGATGAAGTCAGGGTCGTACTTGTTGATCACATCCAGAATGCGCAAACTCCATCGAGTCGCATACCAGTGCGCGTAATCCAGGTGGTCTTGGAAGATACCGTTCTCCGGGCGAAACTGTGCATTGGCGACGCCTTTATAGGCGCGGAGATCAATGCCGTAGAGCAGCCGCGGATCAAGCCCCTCCCACCATTTGCCTTTGCCGTCGGCCAGCGTAAGTCGCGCAGCATCGTAGGGCTTACCTGCATCGGGGCCCGTCGCATCGCTGCCAAAGGCGGGCTGATACCACCACCACGTGTACTCGTGGTGGAAGGCAACGCCAAAGCGCATGTGCGCCCCACGCGCAGCTTTTGACCACTCGCCCAGCAGATCACGATGCGGGCCAATGTTCACAGAGTTCCACGGCTGATAGGTCGAATCCCAGTTGTCAAAGTTGTCGTGATGCACACCCTGCACAATCAGAAATTTCGCACCGGCCTCGTCATACAGCTTCACCAGCGCGGCGGGGTCCAGCTTGGTTGGATTCCACGCATGCAGAACGTCCATGTAGCCCGTTGCAGAGGGCGGCCCAAAGTCGCGGATGTGGTTGGCATACGCAGGCGTGCCGGGCTGGTAGATTTTGCGCGCATACCAGTCACCGCTGCGCCCCTGCGACTGCGGCCCAAAGTGAACCCAGATACCAAACTTCGCCTCACGCAGCCACGCCGGCGTGCCAGGATAGTTCTTCGCAATGGACTCCCACGTCGGCTCAAAAGGCCCATCCGCAATGGGGAAATCCATCTTGACTTCAGGGAAGGTCGCGGGCGCCTGCATGGTCAGCGAGTCATCAGGCTGTAGCGCAGGCAC
>JAMFTB010000265.1 GCA_026225595.1 Terriglobus sp.
CATTGGTGGCGTACGCGTCTTCCACGGCGGCGTGCGCGATGCCAGCTACGACGAGGTCACCGTGCATGAGCGCATGAAGCAACGCGAATACACCATCGCCATGGACCTGGGCGCGGGCACGGGACGATGCCGCTTCCTGACCTGCGACCTGACTGTCGAGTACGTCCACATCAACGCCGACTACTCCACTTAAACCTGTCCTGCCGGACGGGCCTCCTGCGCGGAGAGCGGGTGTTCACGCACCTTTTTACTGGCTCCGCCTCACTAGTCCCGTTGGTCGGATTGAAGATTTTTGCCGGTAATTCTTTTTTGTTTTCGTTACGAAAATGTTGAGCGCAAATTGGGGTGTTTTTGGATGGTTTTGAGCGCAAATCTGTCCTATTTATGCGCTTTCTTGCAATACGCAGGAAAACTGTACAGTTTATCTGTACAGATAAACTGTATTCATTTTGTCAAGAATGGACAGTCGCTTCCCCCGCTCTCGAATCGTTGGCTTGAAGTTTGTTGAAGGCTGACCTTCGGGGCTATAGGCCCTTTCTCATCCCCTGCAGGATTCAGGGGCCTGAAGGCCCCTGCTTTCTCCCGGCCCTGAATCCCACATCTCAAAAGCGAGATGTGGGGCATCCGCCTGGTTTGGCAAACGGGAGGGCGAGGCGAAGCCAGTAAAAAGGTGCGTGAGCACCCGCCCCGCGCGTAGCGGGCCCGTCCGGCAGGACAAGGTTTTGAGAGCTTAGTGAGTTTTGAGAGCTTACTGAGACATCGGTGAGTCGGTCGCCGGTGCGGGCACGCCGTCCAGCGGCAGGAAGATGCGGAAGGCCGTATGTCCCGTTGCACCCGCAGCAGCCAGGCGGCTACGCACGCCGATAGTGCCGTGGTGGCGGTCAACAATCTCCTTGGAGACCCACAGTCCCAGGCCGGTGCCGGTCACGCCCTTGGTGGAATAGAACGGCTCAAACAGGTGCGCGATCGTATCCTGCCCCATGCCGCTGCCGTTGTCGCTTACCAGCAGCGCCAGGCCGCGCTGGCCGGTCTTCCAGTCCTGCGTGCGTGACGTACGAATGGAAACACACCCGCCGCTGGGCATGGCGTCAATTGCGTTGCTCAGCAGATTCACAATGACCTGCCGGACCTCGCCCTCGTAGGCAAACAGGTTCGACTTCGCGCGAAAGCGTTTCTCAACCGTAACGGCCTGGCGGCGGATGCGCGACTCAAACAGCGCCAGCACCGTTTCTACCAGTTCGCTGATGTCCGTCTCCCCCGGCCTGCTGGACTGGCGATGAAAGCGCAGTGTCTGCACAGTAATCTGCGCGACGCGGTCCAGCTCCTTCTGCGCAATTTCAAGATAGGAGCGGCCCGTATCATCCATCTCCGTCTGCTGCACTAGGTACAGGCAGTTGGTGATGGCCGCCAATGGATTATTGATTTCGTGCGCGATGGACGCTGCCAGCCGGCCCGCGACGGCAAGCTTCTCCGTCCGCCGCAGCACTTCTTCGCTGCGCTTCTGGTGGCTAAGGTCCGCAATGAAGATTGCCAGCTCGCGTTGCCCTGCTTCACGCTCGGAACGATCCAGAAACGCTATGCCCACCAGCGCATCCACGGTGCCGCCCGATGCGGTGATGCAAGTCGCTTCAAATGGATCACTCGTCGTGCGCTGCTCCAGCTCTGAGAAGGGTGCGTGCAATACCTCGCTGACAGCCCCCAACGTGACCTCGCCGCTCAACATGCGCTCCGCGTCGTAGCCCAGCAGGCGCTCAGCCGCGGCGTTGGCATAAGTAATGCGACCGGAGCTTTGGCTGATGAGCAGACCCAACGGCATGGCTTCCACCAGGTGGTGAAAGCGCGCCTCACTGACGGCCAGTGCACGCTCTGCCGCAACCTTGGATCGGCGTGCGCCAGCCTCGCGCAGTTCACGTTCCATGACGGGAACCAGCCGGGCCAGATTCTGCTTGGTAACGTAATCCTGCGCGCCGCGACGCATGCTCTCTACCGCGGTCTCTTCATCAATAGCGCCGGACATCATGATGAACGGCAGGTCATAGCCGCTGCGGCGCGCCAGCAGCAACGCCTCAGGCCCACTGAATTTTGGCAGGTTGTAGTCTGCAATGATGATGTCCGGGGACTGGGCCGCAATGGCCGACTCCATCTCCGCCCCGGTCTCAACCCGGGTAACCTCAGGCGAAAATCCGTTGCGGCGCAGGTGCCGTTCCAGCAGCGCCGCGTCGTCCTGGTTGTCCTCCACCAGCAGCAGCGCCAGCGGCCTTCGGCCTAGCTCATTGGAGGGCATTCGTTCAATACCAGCCAGTACATTCCCAGCTGACGGGTGGCCTCCGCAAAGTCTGTAAAGTTGACCGGCTTCCGGATGTAGCTGTTGACGCCCAGCTTGTAACTCCGGACCACATCGCGCTCTTCATCGGACGAGGTCAGTACGACCACAGGCAGCATGCGCGTGCTCTCATCCTCACGGATGCGGCGCAGCACCTCCAGGCCTTCAACCTTGGGCAGTTTCAGGTCCAGCAGCACCAGCTGCGGCTTCACCGCATCGGCTCCAAACAGAGCGGCCAGTGCCTCTTCACCGTCGCGCGCAACGCGCACTTCATTGGCGATGTTGCTCTTCTTCAGTGCCCGAATCGTCAACAATTCATGATCGGGATCGTCTTCAACCAGCAAGATCAAACGTGTTGCCTCAGCCATGAAGTCATCCTAGCGTAAACCAAAAAGTCGCGCCATGATCCACCTCGCTATCAGCCCAGATACGGCCTCCATGGCGGCGGATCACTCGTGCAACCGTGGCCAGGCCAATGCCTGACCCCTTGAAATCCTTGTCGCCATGCAAGCGGTTAAACGCGTTGAACAGGCGGTCCGCATAGTGCATGTCAAAGCCCGCACCATTGTCCTGCACACGCCAGGCCTTTTGTTCCTGATCCCAGCCAAAACTGACGTCTGCGTGCGTAAGACGCGCTGTGAACTTGACAGCGTTGCCCAGCAGGTTTTCCAACGCCACCTGCACCAGCTTTGGATCGGCAAACACCGCCGGACCGGGCGTGATGGTGAAGGTCATATCGCGCTTTGGATTCTCTTCCTTGAGCGCTGCCACAACCGTTTCTGCAATCTTCGCTACATCCGTCTCCTCGCGCGTCACCTCAGCACGGGTAATGCGCGAGAGCTGCAGCAGCGCATCAATCAGCTGGCCCATGCGCTGCACACCAGTGCGCACGCGGCGAATGTAGTCCTGACCAACGGCGTCGACAACGTCCGCATAGTCCTCATAGAGCGCGAGGCTGAAGCCGTCGATGGTGCGCAGGGGTGCTCGCAGATCGTGCGAGACGGAGTAGCTGAAGGCCTCAAGCTCGCGGTTCGTAGCTTCAAGTTCAGATGTTCGGTCGCGGACGCGTTGCTCCAACTCCGCATTCAGAACCTGCACCTCTTCCGCGTTTTTCTTTGCAGCCGCATTTGCAAGGGCCAATTCGCCGGCCTGCCGTTCGGACGCCTCACGGGCGTGCCGCTCCTGCAGAAAGTAGTAGGTGACAAAGCCGATCATCAGCAGGTCCAGCACGCAGGCCAGCGCAATGGCAAACAGCGAGCGCTGGCCGTTGGACCGCACCTCTGAAGCGCGATTGGCCAGCAACCGGCGCTCCTCCGCGTCCATAAGGTCGATGACATTGCGGAGCTTGGTCATCTCCGTCGTGCCCCGCCCGGATTTGGCCAGTTCCTGCGCTCCATCCAGACCGGCTGATTTGCGAACATTGACGATGTCCTGCAGCATTGCCATCCGGCTCTTGATGAGGGTTTCCGCCTCCGCAAGGTTCGTCTGCTGCACCGAATTATCCATGGTCAACGCCCGAAAGCGCTCAATCACCCCCGGCAAGGAGCGCTGCACCACGTAGTAATCCTTCAGCGTGTCTTCCCGGTCACTGTTGACGTAGCCCCGAACCGCAGACTCCGCCATGGTGATGTTGGCCATCAGCTGTTCCTCCTGGCCAACCACTTCCCAGGTGTGCGCAAGCCATGTTTCGCTCTGCACCAACTCTTCTACCGCAGCCACGGCGAACCACGTATTCAGTGCAACCACCAGGATGGCAGCGAAAAGCGCAAGCGGAACCACGGAACGAGATGACCGGGTGGACATATGGAAGCCATTGTAGGCGACGGAACTAACTTCCTACCTAACTCTTACACGCCCGTTTCACCTTGTAGGTCACAGGACAATCAGCGACACTGGAACCCTGTGCGCAGGAATGCGCATACACAAGCAGACTGAGACCGGCATGGAAGAGTTCATCAGACATTTCGCACTGGCCTTCAGCGCGCTGCTGCCGCTGATCAATCCGCCGGGCTGTGCGATGGAGTTTCTGGGCATCGTCGGCGTACAACCGGCAGCCGTTTATAAGCGGCTTGCACGCAAGATTGCCATCAACACCGTGCTTTTTTTTGCCGTCTTCGGACTCGCTGGCTCATATCTGCTGGAGTTCTTTGGTATCTCCGTCAACATTCTTCAGGTAGGCGGAGGCATGGTGGTTGCCGCAATGGGATGGTCGCTGCTGAATCAGCCAGACACAGACCACTTGGACGATGACACTCTCAAGGAAGAGGCCAGCGCATCCGCGACCAACTCGCTGGATACGAAAGCGTTTTACCCGCTTACGTTTCCCCTGACGGCGGGGCCCGGTGGCATTGCTGTCATGCTGACGCTCAGCGCGCATGTGCGCAACAATCCGCTGACCTACAGCCTGTTCGCTTATGGCGGACTTATGTCCGCCGTTGTTGTGCTCAGCATCCTGGTCTATTTCTGCTACGCCTATGCGCCGCAGATCGCACGAAAGGTGGCTCCCAGTACGGTGCATGGCATCCTGCGGGTCATCGCGTTCATCCTGTTCTGCATCGGTGTGCAGATTGCATGGAACGGCTTACACCCGCTGCTGCTCTCCATTGGTGCTGGTAGTGCTGGCACGAAGTAAGTCACTGCTCTCGTTGAATGACGACCAGTTACTTTGCGAGCGTTTGATTCATCTCTGTCAGCACATTACGAAAGGCTTATAAGCTAACGCCGGTTGCGCCTTCGAACGGGCGATCCAGATCCGCGATGGCGAGCAGCGTAACCGTAATCAGCACCCGTCAGTGAGATTACGTGAAAGTTATGGATGCTCCTCTTCTCATTGCCCAGAAAGCAGGAAGAGATGACAACGATGACTCCGCCAAAGAGAAGAACAACCCACATCATGGGCGGCAGGTGTCCGTCATAGTCCTGCAGTCGCGAGTCACGACGGCAAGCCACGCGTCAGAAAGCATGAAGCCCAGTGCGACGGCATAGATGTTGCCCAGGATAGTGAGCTGCCAGCCGTTCACGCTGTTGGAGCGTTTTCTCTCTTCGTCTTGCAGTGTTTTATCCAGCGTGCATCACGCACAGCACGGCTGCAACGCTGGCAAGAACGACATAGACGGTTTTAAGCATGGTGGTTTCGGGTGGCATCCGCAGTATAGGCCGCACCTTGTGTTCGCGGACACACGCACGGGGACGCAGCGCGCGTGCAGCGCGTGATGTTTTTAAGTTGTGGAGTGATTGGTGGACGCGGTAGGAATCGAATCAACGGTAAAACGTACTTTCAACAACATGCAGGTCAGCGGATGACACCCTAGACCATGCAAAGCAGTCGAAGACGAAGAAACAGAGCGCAGATAGAGCGCGCCTAAAAGCCCGCATCAACTCGCACTGCCCTTTGCTATCCTTGCAACCATTATGGGCGACCTGAGCAAAACTATCGCAAATGCCAGCGAACTTCTGAACAAGCTCGCAGGGCCGGCCTTTGAGGAATGCGGCGCGATGGTCGGGGACACTCTTCACGTATACCGAGTCAAGAATCTGTTACGGACGGTCGACAAGACGAAACGTATCTTGCTTGAAGCCGGGGTCTCACCCAATGCGGTTCCCTCTCGTCTCTTGCTTCCCCTCTTGGAGAACTGCTCGCTTGAGGACGATGACGACCTCCAGGAACGATGGGCAAGGCTCTTGGCGTCTGCTTCACAGGAAACGCAGGAGATGTCGCCGTCGTACATCGAGACGCTGAAGCAACTAACGCCGAGCGAAGCGAAGCATCTAGATCACGTTTATGAGGATGCAGCAAAGCGCGAAGCGCCCAAGGTTCCCACTAAACACACATTCGTCACGCCTTACGCTTTTACGGATGCCTGGAAATCACCCAACGGCGCGGGTGATACGTTCGAGCGCCTAGGTTTGGTACACCGCGATTACCGCGTAAAGGTTCTGACTCCAGCGAGGATCATCGCATCCGAAAACGAAACAATAGAGATGTCGCTCGATAGCATCGAGTCGGCAATACTTTCTCTTGAGGCCGACGTTCAACACACATTCATGTTTACCGAGTACGGCATAGGCTTCCTGCGTGCGTGCCGGGGGCCACAGAAGCGCGCATGACTCGTTTAGAGCCCCGACGGTCCACAGTGGCGCCCGCGCTGGGGTCATTGCTAGACTTCTCGCTATGACGCTCCAGATTGACGGATACATGCTTGACTTAGAGGACCTCCCGGAAGAGTGCCCTCTTTGCCATCGAGCTATAGCGGCGATACGATGCGCCTGCGACCGGGTGTTTGCTGATGAATATGAAAATGTTGAGGCGGTTGAGTCGATCATTCAATGCCCAGCATGTAAACACCTCTTCGTTGCTACTTACGAGAGGCAGAACAATGGCGGCTTTGCTGTAAGCAGCACAGAGCCGAGACGGCCAATTCTTCGGGCTTTCGGCGCTGTAGACGATGTCTCGCCGCTATTCCTGCAAATCTATAATCAGGCGGCATCGGCGGAAGCACACGGCTTGAACGAAATTGCCGGTTTGGGCTACCGAAAGGCGTTGGAGTTCTTGATAAAAGACTTCTGCATCCTGGAACACCCGGATGATGCGGCGACGATCAAGAAGTCTTTTCTCAAAGGCGTAATCAAGACCTACTTTTCGGGTACGGCCATAGGGAACGCCGCAGAGCGCGCCGCTTGGTTAGGAAATGATGAGGCCCATTACACGCGAATATGGGAGCAGCACGACGTTACGCACTTAAAGAAATTGTTGAGTATGGTCGTCAATGGTCTAAACGAGCGCCTAGAGTACGAGAGCCTGATGGCTAGTTTCGAGACTAATCAGAAAAATGACGACTCTCCATTCTGAAGGTTAAGTTGCGGAACCATCCAGGTATGCGCGAACATCCGCATCCGACATGCCTTTAAAATCCAATGTCTCGTCGCTGGGACTCCATTCGTCGATCTCCCGCGCATCAGCCTTGAAGTATGTCCGTAGCCGTTCGACTTTCTCGACGCGCTTGCGCTGGGTGTCGCTAATCTCTACAGCCATCTTGATTCCTCCATGTGATTCGTTCTGACCGTACATCATGCCGGAGCAGGAAGCCAGCAGAGACGGTTCCGGTAACGAGGACGTCCTTAGGGCGCGGTCACACTGTCAGCCTTCTGACAACCCGTTCGTAAACAGCATGAGGAATCCGAACGCTTTGGCAGCGGCGCTTGTGCAACGTCTCCAGGCGCAGAATCTTGATGACTCCGGGCTCGTTCTTAAACAAGCCCAGGATGGTCGGCCGTGAGAAGCCCATCATCGTAGCGACTTCCTGGACGGTGTACGCGGGCTTCTCGGCAGGGTAGCCCGTCATCGGGCCACCACCTTTAGGCGATCCCGCAAGCGAGCCGACAAACGACGTTGCTGCGCTGGCGTGAGCGGCTTGTCAATGGTGAAGCCTCCGACGAGCGGGTCGCGGCCGTAGTGCTTCCACATGGCGCGCAGAGACTTAATGCTGTGGACGTGGACGGTAGCTGGTGTGATGAGCGCGAATGACATGGACTCTCCGGGGTGTCTTAGGAACATGCACACTATGCCATGAGTGTTTTATGGTTGTATATAGTTCATGAATAAAGACTTATTCGTCATCAGCATTCGTTCGCCTTACAGGTTCACGCTATAAGTTCGCGTAATTAAAATGAACCGAGAATCCGACCCACGTCCAAAACAACGTAAGCGGAACGGGCTCAGAACCTTACGTCCGCCGCCGGTTCCTTTTGACACCGTTTCGGCACAGCTTTTGGCACAAGGATGCTGAAAAGGAAGGATTTATCGCTTGACGTCACTTAGCCGAAGGCGCACTATCACTCTCAGGTTGTGAGTTAAATAACTCACAACGGAGACTCTATGACACCGAACGCAGGATTCAGCGCAGGTATCGGAATGAATAGCCAGGCGACGCGAGTCGGTTGGGCGTTGAAGGGCGGCCCGCGCCGGAGGAAAGACCTTCGGTTATCCGCTCTTGCCGGCGTTGTTGAAGGGCGAAAGTTGAGGGATAAGGTGTCGGGCCTTATGCGGGCAGCAGAGGCTAGCCCCGACGATGCGATGGTGCTTTGCGTCTTTGCCGAGCCCGACCTTTCGACGTTAGTCCGCGAGGTTTTGGTCCTCCCCGTTATCGACAACGGCAGCGACATAAAAGCGGCTCTTCTGCACGCGGACAAGCTGCCCATCGGATTTGCGGTGTTCGTGCTGGACCGAGCCGACGCGGCACAACCCATCATCAGCCATGCTCGGCACCTCATCGTGCAAGACAAACGCGGTCCCCTGCTCTGCGAGATGGCACGCGCGGCATACGAACGCAAGATCAAACACAAACTCATCGCTTCGGGGGCGATCCCGGACGACCGTAACTAACAGGAAGGCCGCAGCAGTGCGCTAACACTACTGCGGCCGGTAGCTCTAGCTCTAAACCAGACACACACGAATGCATCAAGGCTGGGGCTCGCTCCAGTCTACAAGGGGCAAATATGAATAAGTTCGAGAAGCTCGAAGCCGAGGCCGACTTTCACGTCGGCTTCCTGGGAAACGTAGCGAGCGGCGATTACGAGGTCGTTGACCTCGGGCCGACTTCCTCACAACCCACCGAAGAAGTCCTTCGCAATCGCCGTGAACGCGGCCTCTACTTCATTGGCTCGGCCGGCATGGTGCAGGGTTGCCCGCAGACAGCTTTGGAAGAGCCTTACGGCCCCGAAGTTACTGAGATTCTCGCTAAGGCATACGTCAAGCATCTCGAAGCGGCACTCCGCGAGAACATCGAAGTCCTCTCGCTGACGGCGCTGCACGGGCTACCGGATTCGCGCACGAACTAACCGAAACAATTTTGTCGCTCGGATAGAAAGATCCGAGTCCTTCACGCTGGCAGCCGCTACAACGCGGACCGAGGGCGTGTCGCTGTGAACCGCGTTAGCAGGCGCTGGGGAGTCCTTGCTTTGCGGTAGATCCACCACGGAGAAAAAAATCTAATGTCTATCAAACTTTTTGACCTGAAGCAGCAGCACTCTCACGCTCTCGCAAAGGCCGACAGCATCGTCGCGGCGGCAGAGGCCGCAGGTAGGGCTCCCACCGAGTCGGAGGGCCGGGACTTCGATATGGCGATGACCGTCGTTAAGACGCTCGCCCCACAAATCCAGGCAATTCAGTCGAAGAACACTATCCACGGCATGATGAGCGGCGGAATGCTCATTGCTAGCGATGGCGACCACGGCGACCGTACCGTGCAGACGGACATCGGGCCGAAGCTCTCGGCAGATTATCCCGACGCCTTCTTTACGTACATCCAGTCGGAAGGAAAGAACATGCAGGCTTCCCTCTATGAGGGCAGCAACGGCGCGGGCGGCTTCGCTGTGCCTATCACCGTCGCGGGCGCAATCGTTCCGCTTGCACCTTCAGAGATGGCCGTTCGCCGCCTCGCGCAGGTCATCCCAACAAGCATGGACATCAAGGTTCCAATCAAGGGGAGCTTTGGTACGGCATCTACGAAGGCGGAAAACGCTGCGTTCGTCGAATCCGATCCGACCATCGGGCAGTTCACGCTCTCGGCCTTTATGAACGGAATCCAGCAGACAGTTTCATGGGAGCTGGCGCAGGACGTGCCGGCCTTCCAGGCGTTTTGCTTTTCCGACATGATGACGGCGACTCAGCTCCGCGAGGAATCGTTTTATGTGGACGGCACCGGCACGGGACAGCCGCAAGGCATGATTGGTAACGTCGGCGCAGGCGTCACAGAGGAACCGGACACGGCCGGCAACCTCATCGCCCTCGACGGCATTCTGGACCTAGTCGGCACGCTCAATGCCGTCTACCACCCGAATGCTTCGTTCCTGATGTCTCGCGCAACGAGCATCCTCATCCGCAAGGCACAGCGCCAGGCGAATCTCTTTGACCCCATCTGGACGCGCGTTGGTAAGCAGGACTACCTCCACGGTTATCCCGTCGAGTACAGCTCCAGTATGCCGACAGCGGCTCGCGGTGCAGCTCCAATGTTGTTCGGCGACTTCGAGGCCGGGTACGTCATCGGCGACCGTGGCGGCGCAGGTATCAACGTCAAGGTTCTCGATCAGCCGATGGCACAGCAGGGGCAGATTGTCTTACTTGCCTACCGCCGCACCGACGGCCGCGTCCGTCGCTCCGAAGCGATCCAGCAGTACAACATCGCAGCGAGCTAACCTTCGCCGGGGAGAAGGTGCCCGAGTCAGCGGGTTAGCCGTCCACGGTCCCGGCGGGCTCTTACGAGCTCCTTTCAGCCGTGGGCGGCACTGACTTTTTCTTTCAAGCCCGGCCGCCGTTGGGGAGCGGCGAGCCGGACATTTCAGAACCGAGGAAATATGTCCACTCCAGTTTGGGTTCTAAGCGTAGACCTTCAGACGAAGACCGCGACGTTCGAGTCGGGGCTTGCCGGTGCGGCTAAATCCGCCCGCAGCTCGTTCGCCGAAATCGAAGGCGGCGCTGCCTCAATGGGCGACCACGTCAGTACGAATATGTTCGCCAGCCGGCACGCAATCATGGCCGTGTCCGAAGCCTTCGGCGACACGATGCCGCGCGCCATCACAGCTTTGATTGTCCACATCGGCCCGCTCGGCGCTGCACTCGAAGCCGCGTTCCCGTATGCCGCTATCGGCTTGGCCGCCGTCCTCATCATTGAACACATGGCGAAGATGCGCGAAGAGTCGGAGAAGCTGACGTCGGACCAAATGAAATTCGGCACCGCCATCCAGACGACGTTCAACGGCCTGGACGAAAAGCTCTTGGAAGCGATGCTCCGCTCTGATGAACTGCGGAACGACCACCTCGGCGCATTGGCCGTCCAGCTCCAGCTCATCGACAAACAAAGCATGAGCGAGCTTGTACATGCGCTCGCGGAAGTTGCCAAGGAATCGGACGCAGTCTTCGCGGGACTTCAGAGCCATTGGTACACCTTCGGTATTGGCTCCGCAGGCGCGAAGCACGCCCTTACACAGTTCCAGGACCAATACGAATCACTTCTCCGTAAGGGCAACGCAGGCGCAGCGTCCGACCTTTTGAAAGGGACGCGCGACTCCGCAGAGAAGATCCTCGAACTTCAGAAGAAAGCCGCCAACAGCGATCAAGGGATGAGCGGCGTTATTCACGGCGAAGACCCTGCAAAGGTTATCGCCCTACAGAACGCAGCCCTCGAACTTCAGAAGAGCGGAGTCGGCTACACCGAAAAGGAAGTCAAAGCGCAGGAAGCGTTGGTGCAGGCGCTGAATTCGCAAATCTCCAGCGAAGAGCAGGTCGCCAAGCTGAAAAAGCAGACCGGCGATAACGACACGCTCTCAGCCGCGCAGGCCGGGGCAGCGCAACAGTCCGCAGCGATGCGCGCGGCGGCTGAATCGCGGCTACGGATCGGCGAGACAATCCTCGCGGCAGAGCGGGCCAAGAGCGCCGCCATGATGGACGTGACCCGCGCAAGCGTAGCCGAGCGTATGGCCGCAGAGATTGGTTTCGCGGACAAAGAGCTAACCCTTCGGCTGAAGGCCAACGCAGAGCAGACAGCGGCGTTAGACGGCTACGCGAAGGATTACCCGAACCAACTCAAAGCCATGCATGAAAAGGCCGAAGAGCTGGAGGCGCAGCACACCGCTGCCGTCTCGGAGATTCGGAGCAAAGGCAGCGTAACGCAGAACGCCAAGGATCTTGCCAACATCGAAAGCGGTGTCCGCGAATCCATCGACGCAACCGAGCGCGGTTCGGCTGCCCGGCTGGCCGCAATCGATGCGGGGTTGAAGCGCGAAGGCGCGTTGAACATGCAAGACCTCTCGGCCTATCGGGACTTGCTGACGCAGCGCGTCCAGACTGTCCGCGAAGCCGCCGAGCAAGAAAGCAAGCTCCGCGCCGAGGCAGGCAAAGAAGCTGCCGACAATGACGAAAAGATGGGCTCGCTCGCCTTGGCCGCGCAGCGCCAACACCAGGCATTGCTCGACAGCGCGCACCGCGTCTCGATTGCGCAGCGTATGGCCGAGGACATCGCAGCGGCAAACGCCGAGCAAGCCCTGCGGATGACGGCCATGCAGGCCGAAGCGGCAGCGTTGGATAAGTCCGGCAAGGACTACGAAAACAAGCTGAAGACGATCCTCGACAAAGAAAAGCAGCTCGTCCAGCAGCACGAAAATGACGTCACGGCCATTAAGAACCGCGCCGAAACGGAAAGGAATTCGCGTATCCTCGCGGCCGACCGCGCCTTTACCGACACCATCGCCAGCAACCTTACGCAAACACTGATGGGGCATAAGTCCTTCGCCGCGTCGATGGACAGTATCGGCAACCAAGTCGTCAGCGGTTTGATGGAGACGGCTATCAAGTCGGTTCTAGCTAACGACTTCACAAAGGAATCCGACGCCGCAGCGGCGGCTCGAAAAGCCTTCCTCGCGGGTATGCAGTTTCCCTTCCCCGCGAATGTCATCCTCGGGCCTCTCATGGGAGCCGCAGCATTCGCTTCCGTTATGGCCTTTGAGGACGGCGGTGTTGTCCCCGGTGTGGGCCGGGGCGACACCGTACCAGCTATGGTGTCGCCGGGCGAAGGCATTATCCCCGGCTCCATGATGGGCAAGCTAAACGACCTTGCCAACTCGGGCGGCATGAGCGGCGGCAACCACTACCACGCGCACGTCAAGCCTGTTTACAACCTCCAGGCAATCGACTCGAACGGCGTGCAACACATGCTCGAAAAGCACAGCGCCACATTGACCAAGCACGTCGAAAACACACTGCGAAAGTTGAACCGCTAATGGCAACTCAGGATGAAGCACTGCCCATGATGTCCGTCTTCGACACGCCTTTTGAAACAAAGGCAGATGAACTGGCGCGGCTACTCAACGAACAATGCAAGCTCGGTCTTTACCTTAATGCGGTGGTGCCGTGGCCCGGCGTTGGTGCCCGGATCATCATGCGACGATACGCCGCGCCCGCCGTGAAACCGTCTCCAGCGACAGGGCGGGTCGCGCCGGAGTCGGGATTTAAAAAGGATGAGGACGGCAAGGAAGCCGAGGCGGTTGCGACCATCAAGGCAAACCCCGGCATGAGTGCGGTCAATCTCGCCGAGGTACTAGCGGCAGCAGGTATCAAGCGGTCGGCGGAATGGATTCGGCGAAAGAGGTTGGCGTCGCCGACCAGGAGCTAAAACACACCAGCGCCATTCAATCCACCTTCCCACTACACATCTCCCGTAGGGAGTGTAGTAGGGGGGAGATGGATCAAGAAATCATTCCTCCACACACTGTATGTACTTAGGTGGTGTGTGGAGAAAAGACCCCGAAAACGTACTCGCCAGAAGGACGTGCTAAATGTCTCCCATCGTAAAGAAGTCAACAACTTCGGCCGCCAAATCACATAGGTGTAGGGGACGGACCGAAGCGACCAACGCCCTATAGGCCCGTAGCGAAAACCATGCAGTTATCCCGCATGGGACAACCACGGAAGCCGCCTACACCCCACACAGTGCGAGCGCGAGCCCATCAGTATCGCCGTGCTGGGGCGCTTAGGTATAGCGGAGTTGTGTACGTGCCATCAGACGGGGCGGGTCAAAAAGTCCACGACCGGGCACAAAAAGCCCTCCGCCAATCCTTTTTATACACAAACTCGAATAAATCCCATTTTCGGGGGATTCATCCACTAAATCGAATAACGCGGAGGCTGCATGGACTGGCTCACATCGGCCGAGGCCGCTCGGTATATCAAGGTGAAGCCGCGCACCCTCGTTACTTGGGCGCGGCAAGGAAAGATCCCGGCACACCGTCTATCGGGCGTTCGGCGCATCGTATGGCGCTTCTTGCGGGCAGAGCTAGATGCTATTCTTTGCCCGTCATCCGCTGTACCTGCTGACGGGAGGCAGCATTGAGAACACAGCGACACGCAACAGGGTCTGTCCGCTATGACAAGCGGCGCAAGACCTGGAACTACCTTTGGTACGACGGTCCGACACGCAGGTCTAAGCGAATCGGAACGAAACAGGAATACCCCACGAAGGCGGCGGCATGGCAAGCGGTGCAAACGGCCGTAAAGCCTGCCGAAGACCTAAAGGTCGGAGACACTGTGGCGCAATTAGTTACGGACTATGAACGAGAAAGGATGCCGGGACGTCATTCGACAGCCCGAGTCTACCGCTCATTCCTTAGCAATCACATCGTCCCCCGGTGGGGTCAGTCGCTCATCGCCGATCTTCAGCCAAGGCCGGTCGAGCTTTGGCTCAAGGGATTGCCGCTCGCGCCCAAGTCGAAAACGCACGTTCGTTCCCTGCTTCACGGCCTAGTGGAATACGCCATGTGGTCGGGAAAATTGGAGCTTGGGCGAAACCCCATCTCTCTCGTCCACAACAAGGGCGCAACACGCAAGACGCGGCAGGCTCGGAGTCTCAACTCTGTTGAGTTCCACGCCATCTTGGGAGAGCTGCGGGAACCGTTTCGCACGCTCTCGCTTGTGTCCATCTGCTTGGGTCTTCGCATCAGCGAAGCACTAGCCTTGCGTTGGTCCGATGTGGACTGGCTCGGCTCAAGCATCCTGATTCAACGCGGCATCGTCAACCAGCGAGTCGATGAAGTGAAGACGACGGAATCGAAGCGCAGGCTGGAGATTTCATCGGAAGTGCGCGCGTTGCTGAAGTCGTGGCGTGCGCAGAGCGAGTTCCGAGAGTCCGACGATTGGATCTTCGCCAGTCCTTACAAGATTGGTCGGCTGCCGTGGTCGTATACGGCGGTTCTCACCAACTTGAAGGCGGCAGCGAAGCGGGCAGACGTGGGCGTCGTCGCAACACACGCATTGCGGCATACCTTCCGCTCATGGCTGGACGCCGTGGGTGCCAAGGTCACAGTGCAGCAACGAATGATGCGGCACAGCGACATTCGCACCACCATGAACGTCTATGGTGATGTTGTGACAAACGAGGAAAGCGAAGCCGCAAGAAAGGTCTCTGTATTGGCCTTCCGTGCAAACGGAGCGCAAACAGAGCGCATGGTTTCGTAAGTTGTTGAGTTATTGGTGGACGCGGTAGGAATCGAACCTACAACCTGTCGATTAAGAGTCGAATGCTCTGCCAGTTGAGCTACGCGTCCAGGGCTGATCGGATTGCAGTACGCCCGGAGGCGGTGCCGGCTAGCGGAGCGGGCGCTCCACTTGTGCCGCTTGTTTCTTCACAGCGTTACTGAATGAATATACCACAGTGCGCGCATGGCTCTACCGGTGGAAAGCAGCGTAGAAACTCCATGATTTATGCGGAAGAACGAAGCTTAGAACGTGAAGGAGAGGCCAGCCTGCAGCGTGCGCGGTGCCTGTGCCAGATAGAGCGTCTGGCCGTCTGCGGAGAGGAATGGCTGGTAACCCTGCGCCAGCAGATTCTGCAGATCAATGACTGCTTCAAGTCCCTGCGGCAGAATGCGCGTCCTGCCCAGTGACTGCCGCAACGAGCACGACAGGTAGGCGCTTTCATCGGTCACGCGGAACGAGTCCACCGCCGTCAATGTACGTTCCGGCTGCCAGCGGTAGGATGCGCGAATCGTGGTGCCGGTGCGCAGCACCTTGCCATCGGCATATGCCGTGGCGGCGTAGATGCGCGTCGGGTTCAGACTGTTCATCACGTCGCTCAACGATGCATTAGTAAGACGAGCCGCACGCAGCGCGCGGCCGGATGTACCCTCCACACCTACGGATAGTGAGCGCGTCACCGGCTGACGGAAACCCACGCGAGCGCCTGCGCTGTTGTAGTCCTGCGCGGCAACCCGCAGCGTATTCGTTGTTGGGTCTGCAATCAGTCCGTCTGTTCCCGCGATCTGCGCTGCGCTCAACACACCTGTTCCCGCAATCAGCGGATTGTGCAAACGGTCGCTATAGATGGCCACCTCAACGGTGCCGCCGCCACGCACCTTGCCCGCAGCGGAGAGAGCCTGGTGGCTGCCTGTCGCCAGCCGCAGATGTCCACTGCGCATCACCGCAATGGGTGTGGCCGCTTGCACACGATCCAGATCTTCAATGCTCTCCGTGCCACGAGCGTGCGACAGGCTGTAGGCCAGCACCACGCTGCCGCCGGCCTTCGCGGCAACGCGCAGGAAAGGCTCAATGGCCAGGGCGTTACCGCCAATGTTGCTCGCGCGCATGACGCTGCCTGCGTCAATCCGCAGGGTATCGCCCATCTCAATCCGCTGCGCAGTTCGCAGCGTTGCGCCCTGCATGCCGGTGGTATTGCCGCTGGTCAGCTCCGGGTGGCCGCTGTAGGTGAGCACCGCGCGCGAAAAGCCGTTCAACATGGTGCGGCGCTGCATGCCCACACTGATTTCAGCGGAAGGTGCAACGGGATAAGGCGTGCGCGGGCCGGACATGTCCATGCGCAACACAGAGCCACTGCCGTCCTCATTCACGCGCGTCATCACCAGGATGCTGTGACTGCCGCCTGTGCCAAAGCCGCCGTCACTGTTTTTCAGCGTGATGCGTCCGCCAGACACACCGCGACGCGATTCCTGCCGGCTGGACGAAATCGCCAGCGGAGCATCCGAAACATCGTTCAAGGAAGGTGCGTTGCTGGAGGTGGATGTGCCATTGGAAGTTGAGGTGTTGCCGATCACCGAGCCGTTGGGGTCCGTATAGCGCAGGATGGGGCGGCTGGCCGAGGAGCGCAGGGTCCACATCCAGTCGTCGCTGGGTTCTGAGGTGGTGCGACGTGCGGCGGGTAGCCAGCCGGTGGGCGCCAGCAGCGTAGACAGTGTGAGGTCGACGATGGAGCGGGTGCCGCGGGCTATCTGCAAATGCTCGCGCACGGCGGGCATGAAAAGCGCCGCGGTTGCGCGAATGCGATAGCTGCCCGGCTCAAGAAGGATGCGGTAACGACCGCGGGAATCTGTGATGGCGGAGGCGCCGGGAGTTGTATCCGGCAGCAGAACCTGCACCAGTGCGCCCATCTGGGGCACTCCATCCGCGTCGCGGATGATGCCGCTGATGGTGCCGCCCGCGAAGGCGGCATCACTGTGGCGGCCAGCTGTCTGCGCTTCGGCAGACAGGGCTGCGCACAGGGGCGTAACCGCCACCAGCGTCAGAAGTACTCCGTGTTGCAAGGTCAACTGCTTCACCGCGTGTAAAAACCTCTTCGCGTTTCAGCCTCGCCCCGGAAGTTTGCTGTACCTCTGCCTTTCGGCGGTGCAACAGCAAACCCAGGAAAACCTGCCCTGGAGTGATCGCCCGTTGGTGTCTGGCGCTCTATCTCCGCATGACCGTTCAACCCGTGCAGTCTATCCCACGAAAGGCCAAAACAGCCATCGTGAAAGGGTTCGTAACGTTATTCCACAGTAAACGGCGCAGTCTGCGAAATCTGCTGCTTGGATACGCCGTCATTGATCTTGATGGCCAGCTGATATTTGCCCGAAGGCAGGCTTGCCAGCGGCAGGCTCTTTTCCAGCGTGACCTGGTCGGCATTCGCATTCAGCTTCACGGTCGACTCGCTGGTATCCAGCACGGCCTTGTTCGTCGCCAGGTCCGTTACCAGATACTGGATCTCAGCGTTGTTCTGCTTGCTCTTGTCATCAATGCCCAGGTTGTACACCTGCATCCAGAAGTTCAGACGATCGCCCTTCTTAAAGGTCACAGGCACGGTGGGGCCAGACGAGACGCTTGGGATGACCTTCGTGTTGCCGATGACGAACGAACCCGCACCAATCTCCTTGGACGGCACGCGCGACATGCTGGACGCCAGGATGAGTGACGAAGCAGAGAGTTTGTCATCGTCGTACTTGGGCACGTTCACGGACCGGCGCCAGGTGCCGATATGGTCCGGGTTATTTACGTCCTTGATGACGATGTCGACCTTGTACATACCGGGACGCAGCGGCAGCGCCTTCCAATACATGTTGCGCTGGGTCTGCGTCTGCGCCAGGAACTCTGCCGGCACCTGCACACCCACCGTGTCTTCATACGTGCCCACAATGCGGTGGTTGATGTTCGACACCTGCATCAGAATGTTCACGTTGCCGGTGGACACATCATCCTTGGTCTGGAAGGTGATGTCCTTATTCGCAATCTGCAGCGTGACCGGCACCAGCACGGTGTCGCCGGTCACCTTCACGTAATCGGTACGCACATCAAACAGGAACGGCGGTCCCTTCAGAATCTGCGCGCTGGTAATGAACTGCTCCATGTCCTTGAACTTGATGACGGGCGGAGCCAGAATCTTAGAGTAGAGGGAGATGCGGTCAAACTGCTTGGTCTGATTCGTCGCCGACTGCGGGCCGTTGCCCAGCGTCTCCACGCCGCCATTCATGCGCTGAGCACGTGTCGACTGGCCGCTCTGCTCATACAACGTCTGGCCTGCTCCGGACACATTCTTCAACGCATCCTTCTCACCGCGATCAATGGTGAAGTGGTAGTCGTTGCACATGCACGAGTCCACGAACTCCAGATCAATGTTGTCGCCTATGCCTTCAATGTAGCGGTAGTGCCATGTCTCAAACGGGAAGGTCGAGGTGGTGCCGCCGCCCTCTTCAATGGGACGGTCGTAGGAGCCGCCTGAAGGATGCGAGTCAATCGAATCCGGCTTGCCATAAGCAATGTAGATGTGGCCGCGATCCGTCTTCCAGCCGGGCTTACCGGATGCGAAGTGCTCATTGGCATATGCGATACGCGCATAGTGCTGCTCGCGGAATTCGTTGTCAGGCGAGTCAGGATTGGGGTTGCGGCGCAGCCAGAAGTTTTCGACGAAGTTCTCACGCTCCTCGTCATTCTTCAGCTGCTTGAACGCCTGCGCTTCCTGCTCGGTAATGATCCAGACCACGTCCTGATCCAGCCACTTCTTCCATGTGCCGTCAGGCTTCAACTCGTTCTTCAGGTACTTCTGCTGCTGCACACGTTCGCGGTCGCTCAGGCGACGCTTCGTGGGGTCGGGCTTTTCATCGGGCGCGGTGGTCTTATCGACGGCCGGCGTAGCCTCCTGCGCGGGCTGGGCGCTGTTGCCTGCGGCAGGTGTTGCTGCCTGCGCGCGAAGATTGCCCGCTGCTGAAACCGATGCCAGCACCAGAACTGCGGTGCCAATAAAACCCTGACAGATTGACTTCTTCATACGCCCTGCGCACTCCACACCTGCGGGCCTGCAGCCCGGGTACCGGATCGGAATCCGGGTAACCTTCATTGTAGCGCCGAAACGGTACAGTTGCCGACGCCGGGGAGCTTTTGAAGGCACCCCGCACAACGCCGTCCTGCGACGGTGCATCCGCGTCAAATTGCGCTGCTATCATCTTGGACGAAGCCGGATAGAGTTCGCTTCAAGTTCCCAAAACAACGCAGCGCGGGAACCTTTACAGACTGCTCTGCGTACACTTTCGTACCCGGCTACAACACGGGCAAAACCGGCTTCTGAAACGGGTTTAAAGACACGATATGAAGAAAGTGCTTCTCATCGTCGCGGGCGTGCTTGTGCTTGCGGCCATTGTCGGTGGAACCATCTACCACAGCCGCTCTGCGGTCACAGCCGTCACCACCGCCAAAATCACACGCGAGGATCTGACGCAGATCGTCAGCGGCACCGGCCAGATCAAACCCAAAACCTACGTCAATATTGGCGCAACCGCCTTTGGCCGCATCACACACCTGTACGCCAAGGAAGGCGACCACGTGAAGGCGGGCCAGGTGCTGGCCACGCTGGAGAACGTCCAGCCCACCTCCACCGTCGCGGCTCAGGCAGCCAGTATCTCCGCCAGCAAGACGGATGTGAACTCTTACGTGGCGGCGGAGAAGACTGCCGAAGCCAACCTGGAGCAGGCGAAGGCCGATCTGGAGCAGAAGAAGTTTGACATTGATCGCTACAACGAGCTGTACAAGGAAAAGCTGGTTGCCAAGCAGGATTACGACGCCAAGAAGGCCGCCTATGACGTAAGCGCGGCCACCGTGGCCCAGCGCGATGCTGCCGTGGCGCAGGCCGTGGCGCAGACCGCTTCCGCACGCGGCCACGTGGACCAGGCGGTCGCTTCGCAGCGCGCCAACTTTGATTCGCTGGATAAGACCATTTCCCGTGCGCCGTACGACGGCCTGGTGACCAACGTGCCCGTCCGCGAGGGCGAGACGATGGTGACCGGCATCCAGAATGCGCAGGGCTCCACGCTGATGACGGTTGCGGATATGAGCGTGATCACCGCAGAGGTAAAGGTGGATGAGACCGACATCGTAAACGTGAAGCTGAACCAGACCGTGGATGTGGTGATCGATGCCCTGCCCGGCAAAATCTTCAAGGGTCACGTAACAGAAGTGGGCGATCAGGCGCTGCTGCGCACCACCGGCGTTGCCACGTCGCAGTCGACCACCGGCACGGAAGAGGCGAAGGACTTCAAGGTCGTGGTCACGCTGGACAACGCCGCAGGCCAGAGCAATGACCTGCTGCGTCCGGGCCTGTCAGCCACCGCAAAGATTCGCACCGCGCAGGCTCCTAATGCGGTTGTGCTGCCGCTGGCAGCCATGGTCAGCCGCGATCCTGCGGCCGAGTCTGTGCTGGCAAAGAACAGCGGCAAGCCGCCCAAAGACGCCGCGACAGACAGCGCAGCAAGCTCCCGCAGCGACGCCAAGAAGATTGCCGGTGTCTACGTGCTGAAGACGGAGAACGGCAAGCTGCGCGCCTACTTCCGGCCGGTGCAGACCGGCATTACCGGCGCAACGGACATTGAGGTGCTGAACGGTCTGCAGCCGGGCGATGAAGTGGTCACAGGCAGGTACAAAATCCTGCGCACGCTGGCCAGCGGCACCACGGTAAAGCGTGACACCACGCCTGCGGATGCTGCGGCGTCTTCTGACAACTCCTAACGCAACACCATCGCAGAGCGATAGACTTGCAGGGAGATCATGGCCACAGCCACCCAATCCGTAATAGCCGACGCAACGCCACAGCAGGCCAATCAGGTCATTGTGACCGAGAACCTGTGGAAGACCTATGTCATGGGCGAGCAGGAGGTGCACGCCCTGCGTGGCGTGAACCTGCGCATCCGCCGCAATGAGTACGTCGCCATTATGGGACCATCTGGCTCGGGCAAAAGCACGCTGATGAACCTGATCGGATGCCTCGATTCCCCATCGCAGGGCACCTACTGCCTGAACGGGCATGATGTTTCGCGGCTCAGTGACGATGAGCTCGCCCGCATCCGCAACAAGGAGATTGGGTTCGTCTTCCAGACCTTCAATCTGCTGGCGCGCGCTACTGCGCTGCACAACGTGGAACTGCCGCTGATCTACAACGGCACCAACGCAACGGACCGCATCATCCGCGCCAAGGCAGTGCTGGAGTCGGTGGGGCTGGGCACGCGCATGGATCACAAGCCAAACGAGATGTCTGGCGGACAGCGGCAGCGCGTGGCTATTGCGCGCGCACTGGTCAATTCGCCTTCCATCATCCTGGCCGACGAGCCCACCGGCAACCTGGATTCCAAAACCGGCATTGAGATTATGGCGCTGTTTGAGGAGCTGCACCGGCAGGGCAACACCATTGTTCTCGTAACGCATGAGCCGGATATTGCAGAACATGCGCATCGGGTGGTGACAATTCGCGACGGCGTCATCGCCAGCGATAACCCGTCCGTAAAGATGCAGACGCAGCCCTGAATGAGGCTGAACCACAAGAGTTCATGGCCGCGTCATGCGACGCTTCCCTGCCCGCTACCGTCTAAACCGAAGATGGCAAAGTTAAGGGACAGTCACAAATCCGGATGGATGGCACTGGTACTTGCAACCATGTGCCTTTGCACGCCGTTGTGCACCCAGCTGCATGCGCAGGCCGCCGCCGCCGGTGGCCGCTTTGACCTGACCGGCCCGCCCATTGATGTACACGTGCAGCGCCACGACAAGACGCTGCCCATTGCCATGGTGCCCAACCTGCAGCCGGGCGATAAGCTCACCGTTCACATTGCTCTGCCTGCCACGCAGTCGGTCAAGCTGATCCTGGTGGTGGCATTTCTGCGCGGCAGCACCAATCCCCCGCCAGACAACTGGTTTACCCGCATCAACACGTGGGACAAGAAGATACGCGCAGAGGGCGTGTCCATTACCGTGCCGGACGAGGCGGAGCAAGCACTGATGTTCCTTGCGCCGGAGACGGGCGGCGACTTCTCCACGCTGAAGTCCGCGGTCACCGGTCGCCCCGGCGTCTTTGTGCGCGCCGCGCAGGATTTAAACGAAGCGTCGTTCGAGCAGGCACGCATTGAACGTTACCTGCACGCCATTCGCCGTGTGCCGCCGGATGCTCCGCCGGGCGAACTGCTGGACCACAGCCACAAGCTGGCTGCCACGTTGAATCTGAAGCCCAATGAAGACTGCTTCAAGAAGCCCGCGGATCAACAACTAAGCTGCCTGCGCCAGACCGGCACGCAGCTTTTACTGGATGACGGCCATGGCCAGACGCTGGCCTCAATGATTACCAGCGGCGACACCGCCAACCTGATTGGCGCTGCCGCCGCAACGCCCATGGCCAACCCCGGTGGCGTCAGCCTTTACTCCGCATACGTGGGCACGATCATTGACCTGGTGCACCTGATGGCCGCACTTCACACGGCGCAGTTTCAGTACATCCCGGCCATCGCCTTCCCGGACGACGAGACGCTGAACCTGCGGCTGAACACCGCGCCGTCCTTCCACAATCCCAAGTCGGTGATTGTGGTGGGTCTGCCCGCAATTCAAAAGTCTTCACCGCCGCCGCTGCGCCTTCAGAATCCCAACCACGTCTCGTGCCTGCTGCAGCCGTCGATGGTGCTGCCGTTGGAGGGCGCTCCGCTGGTATTTGCCACGGGCTTTGCGCATGACCTGGTGCTGCATCTGAACGGCGTAACCGCAGGCGGCAAGACGGACCTGCCACTGGCTCCCGATGCGTTTGAAGGCGGCCTGGTGATGACCAACGACACTTCCGCACGCAAGCCGCTGCCGGTAGCTGCGCCTGAGGCACGCGACTCCGCGGATAATCCCGTGGGCGTGCGCGCAGACGTAGCCAACAAGACATCGGAAGAGAACACCGTTGCTGCCAGCCCCACCGCGGATGCTGCCCCCCTGCAAGACGACGGCACCGGCGACATCCAGGTAACCGGCACGCTGCGCGGCTACTGGGGGTTTGATCCGTTTGTGGGTATCACCGTGCCGCTGCAACGGCGCGTGGGCGGAGGCTGGTACGCGGCGCGGACAGACCTTTTCGCAGGCCGAGCGAATCAGCTGATTCTGAATGCAGACGGCACCGCATGCGCCTCGAAAATAGAGCTGGACCAGCCCGGCAAGCAGAACATTGCACTGCAGTGGAAGCAGGCACCGAACGAGACCTCAATCAAGACGTCTTCGTTGGACCTGAAGCTGCCTCTGGAAAAGGCCACGCCCGGCGCCATGCGGCTGAGCGTTCACCAGTTTGGCACCGACAAGGTGGAGAACGTCGCCGTGACTGCGTACTCCGACGCGACTCGGCTACAGGCGCTGAACATCCACGCGGGTGACAACGTTGCTACGCTTACAGGAAGCGGTCTGGGTGAGGTTCGCGCGGTGAAGCTGGCGGGCGCAGAGTACAAGCCAACCGCAGACCAGCCCGGCGGCGGCAAGGAGCTGCGCCTGACCTCTTCCGCGCCCAAAGCAAAGCCGGAGAAAGGCAAGCCATCACCGCTGACCACCGCTGGTGAAAGCGGCTCTGCAGAGGCTGTGCTGGCGGACGGCCGCACGCTGCCTGTGGGCTACGTCGTTGACGCGGCGCGGCCATCGGTGGAGTTGTTGAGCAAGGCATCGAAGCCCGACGTGCATGATGGCCTGCCGCTGCAGTTGGCCAACAAGGACGACCTGCCACTGAACGCCCGCATCACCTTTGCGCTGCGGTCGACCTTCCCAGCGCGCTTCCCACGCTCTGAAAAAATTGAGATTGCGCGGGCCGACGGATCTCTGCGCACCACGCTGTCGCTGGGCGACGGGTCGGTGGTGCTGCAGGATCAGCACACCGCGCTCGCCTTTTTCTCACCGTCGAAGGCTTTCGGCACATCGGCCTTTGGACCGCTGCAGCTGCGCGCGGTTGCAGAAGACGGAACCGCAGGCGACTGGATTCCAGTAGGCACACTGGTGCGCACACCCACCATCACCGGCATTACCTGCGCGCGGTCATCACGCACGGCTGGGACTGCAGCCGCGTCTGCTGCTGGTGGAATTACAGACGATGCTGTCGTCCCGTCAGACCCCCGGTGCCAGATTGCCGGCACGGATCTCTATCTGCTCGACCAGGTCTCTGCAGACAGCAGCTTCTCCGCTCCGGCGGATGTGCCGCTGGGCTTTGCCGGCGAGGCGCTGCCCGTGCCCCGCCCTGCGGACAACCGCACACTCTTCCTGAAGCTGCGAGACGACCCCGATTCCGTCCTGACCGTAACCACAGCCGTGCCCCTTGCACCGGCATCACGCCGCGGCACAGCAGCCAGCGCAACACCAGAGATGAAAGCACCAGGTGCGACAACGGCGCCTACCGCCTCGACGGCACCAGCCGTAATGGCAGCGCCTGCTACAAACCCCATACCACTGGAACAGCCAGCAACGGCATCCGCGAAGTAATCCAAACAGACAGACAAGAAGAAGAGCCACCCAAATGGGTGGCTCTTCTTTGTTGCGATGCAAAGTACGTGAAGCCTACAGGTGATCCACCGACTTGAGTTCACGCAGGCCTTTTTGTACGCGGCTGTGTTTGCGGCTGTAGGTGAAGTACACCACCAGGCCGATGATCAGCCAGCCGATGAGCCGCACCCAGTTCCAGAGGCCGAGCTTGTACATCATGTATCCGTTAAACAGAATGCCCAAAATCGGCACCAGAGGCACCCAGGGCGTCTTAAACGGCCGTGGTTGATCCGGGTCCGTGCGGCGCAGCACGATGACCGCGGTACACACGATCACGAACGCCAGCAGCGTGCCGATGTTGACCATCTTGCCGATATCGTCAATCGGTGTGATGCTTCCCACCACGGCGGCGAGCAGCCCGACGAGGATCGTGTTCTTCCACGGCGTGCGGAATTTGGTGTGAATATCGGCGAAGAATTTCTTCGGCAGCAAGCCGTCGTTGGCCATCGAGTAAAGAACTCGCGTCTGGCCGAGAAGCATGACCAACATGACGCTTGTAAGCCCAGCCAGTGCGCCGATGGTGATCACATGCGAGGCGCCCGTCAGCCCACGGTCGAGAAACGCGCGAGCGATCGGCGCTTCGATATTGACCTCGCGCCATGG
>JAMFTB010000266.1 GCA_026225595.1 Terriglobus sp.
GTGACCAACGCATTCCTACTGCGCGGCACCAGCGAAGACGACAAGCGCTTTGAGGATCAGGAAGTTCTGGTCGGCTAAACGCTCTGTCCTGCCGGACGGGCCCGCTACGCGCGGCGCGGGTGCTCACGCACCTTTTTACTGGCTTCGCCTCGCGCCTCCCGTGGTCGGCATAGAAATCTGATCCTGACCAAAGGGAAGGCCACCCGAAGGAGTAAAAAGGCGTGCAAACGCCCGCCCTCCGCGCAGGAGGCCCGTCCGGCAGGACATTCCGGTAATCTTTAGTAGAAGAAGCTCCCGCCGCATCGAAATCACCTGCGGCCACATCCAAAGGAAGCCATGACGATTCTTATTCCCACCCCGCTGCGCGCCTTTACTGGTCAGAAGTCGACCGTTGAGGTTGAGGCAGCCAATGTAAAAGAAGCCCTTGAGAAGCTGACCGAGGCGCATCCTGCGCTGCAGCAGCACCTGTTTGGCGCTGAAGGCAAGCTGCGGTCGTTTGTGAATGTCTACCTGAACGACGACGACATCCGCGACCTGCCCAGCAAGGACGAGTCGCCCGTGAAGGCTGACGACGAGCTGTCGATCATTCCGTCGATTGCCGGCGGCAACTTCCCTGCCATTGCCGAGGCTGCCGTAGCCGAGCCGATCACGGCTGAGCTGCCCAAGCTGACCAACGAAGAGATTGCGCGCTATTCGCGCCACCTGATCCTGCCCGAGGTGGGCATGGACGGACAGCGCAAGCTGAAGGCCGCCAAGGTTCTGTGCGTGGGCACCGGCGGACTGGGCGCGCCGCTGGCGCTGTACCTGACCGCCGCTGGCGTGGGCACCATTGGCCTTGTCGATTTCGACGTGGTGGACGAGAGCAACCTGCAGCGCCAGGTCATCCACTCGCAGTCGACCGTTGGCATGTTGAAGGTCGACTCTGCCGAGCAGATGCTGAAGGGCCTGAACAAGAACGTCAACATTGTTAAGCACAACACGATGCTGACCAGCGCCAACGCGCTTGAAATCTTCAAAGACTACGACGTCATTGCAGACGGCACGGACAACTTCCAGACGCGCTACCTGGTGAACGACGCGTGCGTTCTGACCGGCAAGCCGAATGCGTATGGCTCCATCTTCCGCTTTGAGGGTCAGGCGTCTGTTTTCGCGACGGAGGAAGGCCCCTGCTACCGCTGCCTGTACCCTGAACCGCCGCCGCCGGGCCTTGTGCCTTCGTGCGCGGAGGGTGGCGTGCTCGGCATCCTGCCCGGCCTGGTCGGCGTTATCCAGGCGACGGAGGTCATCAAGCTGATCCTCGGCATTGGCGAGCCGCTGGTGGGCCGCCTTCTGCTGGTGGATTCGCTGCAGATGAGCTTCCGCACGCTGAAGCTGCGCAAGAATCCTGATTGCCCCGCATGCGGCACGCACGAGATTAAGGAACTGATCGACTACGACCAGTTCTGCGGTATCGAGAAGCCGACGGAGGTTGGTCCGCTTGAGGTTTCATCGCACGCGGCCATTGCTGCAGACCTGCTGGAGAAGGATGGCATTCCGCAGATCAGCGTGGAGACGCTGCAGCAGAAGCGCAATGAGGGCAAGGCCTTCATCCTGGACGTGCGTGACCCACACGAGGCGCAGATTGCAACGCTGGGCGCGCCCATGATTCCTGTGGGTGATTTGGAGGCACGCATCGGCGAGCTGAAGGGCCGCGAGCATGACGAGATTCTCATCCACTGCCGCAGCGGCGCCCGCAGCCAAAAGGCCGCGCTCATCCTGAAGGCGCGCGGCTTCACCAACGTGCACAACGTAGCCGGAGGCATCCTAGCCTGGGCCGACAAAATCGACCCATCCATGCCTAAGTACTAAGGCTAATCTTCAGCTTTGAAAACAGACAGAGCCGGCTTAATCAGCCGGCTCTGTCTGTTTGTTCGGATTGGCTGGCGGAACCGCCGCCTTCGCGTGCGATTGAATTAGTGCCGAGATGTTATTGAGAAGAGGCAAGAAGCCAGAGAAATCTATCGTGTTCGCGTGGGGCACAATCACCTGCTGGGCGAATGTCCACTTTCCATAATGTTGCTCGTCATCATGCTCGTTTTTATCACTGAATGTCTTGCCACTAATTACCTTGGCCTTTGTCGGCTGGTCAAAAAAGTCCTCGATCTTTGACTCTTTTTGATCAGTTGAAAGCGGTGTCGGTAAGATGTACAAGTTTTTGATAACTCGAGCAAACGGCTCGGATTGATCAATGGCTGCTTTGTTCGGGCGCGACTCCTTAGCAGCAGAACGGATGTCTTTGCCAGCCGAATCGTTGTCGAATAGAACGATCAGTGGCATCGATAAGCCAGGAGCAGAAAACTTATCTGTGTCGTTCTTATAGGTCGTTATAAAGTTTTTTAAATTTCCCGCTCCGCCATCCTTCAGCCTAAGAATTCTTCCCGTACTGGACTTCGCATATTTATAAAGTCGAACTTTAAGCCGCACTTTTCCTCCTGCATCTATCTCTGCAAGATCAGGAACTTGGGCAGCAAGACTTCGAATGGCATGCTTAATGTATATGTTGTCAGTCTTGCCCTCGCATAAAATTACCGGCTTCTCAGCTGTATAGAAATCGCGGTAGATTAGGAATCGCCGGAACATCGCTTCTTTGGCTAAAGTATTCTTTGTATTTCCTTTACCAGCAACTAAAGCTTGGTTGTGGCGATCAATTCCATCTATAAAGCCTAGTCTGCCATGAAGTTCGTCAAGTGTGCCATCGCGCATCTCGAATGCTGGGACATCACCTTTTGTGAAGCCCAACAGCTGATAGGCACCAGTACGAAAGAGCCGATGTACCATTGCGCGCACGTCGTGGCGATATTCCTTACGGACATTAACCATGCGATTAACAATCAGGCCTGTTACTTCCTGACGAGAATCGCGGTACAACATGCGAGTCTTCTTTTCATTAACCTGAAAATCAGAGTGCTTAATAAGCTCCTGCAACTCCGGTCCTAACTTCCACATATGAGGTTCATGCTCATTTTCGAGTGCAATTTCCTTCGGAAATTCTTTTTTATTCGTGGAAAAGGTTAGGTCATCTGCGTAGCGCGTATACGAGCAACCGACTTTAGCGGCAAGCCTAAAGAGATGCATGTCCAGCGAATGCGCTACGAAATTTGAAATGACCGGCGAACACGGTCCTCCTTGGGGCAATGCATTTCCATCACATGCGATTTGAGCGAGGACAGTCGCAACGTCCTCATGCAGGGCAAAATTTCTGTCCTTAATAAAGAACCCTCGGACGCGCCCAAAATGAATGGTCGGGAAAAAATCTTGCAGATCAAGGTTGAAGACCCATCGCCGATTTCGATGCCACTTGGCATTCGTAATGATCGAACGCTTGCGCATGAATCCATGAACTATGGTGTTCTTGGTTCCATTGCTGGCGTTGATCTCATCGAGACAGTCCTGTAAAAGCACGGACAGTTTCGTTTGAACAAGTTTCAACTTCTCATCAGGTGCCTTGATCGTTCGGCTACCGCCGCTCTTCTTAGGAATCTCAAAGACGGTGTATCGGCTGGCGATAGGCTTCATATAAAGGATAGAGGAAAGGCCCTGCTTCGACGTTTGCAGGAGTACTGCGACATCCTCTCGCGATTTTGCGGATTTGAGAGCCGTCAATTGTGACATATGGGCTTAGGGCCTGCGGGCACTCTTACGCGTATTTAGTGCACAGAGCGCTTCGATTTGCGATATGAAGCTATTAGTTAGCAACGTTCCTAACATTGCTTCCAACTGCCACGAAACATGGCAATGAATCTGCCCGCAGGCAGATTCAAGATATCACTGCAATCGCGGATCGCAATCCGTTTATGGCGGCTTGCTGCCTCTACTTCTTCAGTGCTTGTTTTAGCGGACCGAGTTCGCCGTCGTTTTTTGCTGGGGTTAGGTTGAGTAGCTTTGCGATGAAGCTGTAGACGTCCACGTTGGGGAAGGTGGGCAGCGTTACGTCTTTGCGGATGTCTGGGCCGTTGGCGATGAAGAGGGCCTTCATGGCGGTGATCTTTGCGGGGTCGTAGCCGTGGTCGCCTGGGTTGGTGGTGTAGGTGGCGGCGTGCTGGCGCATGAGGTATGCGCCGTTAGGTATGACCACGGGATCACCGATGCGCGGGTTGTCGCGCAAGTGCAACTCGGCTGGTGTGTCTGCGCGGCGGTAGACGCTGATGCGCGGATCGTTCGCTGCCTTCAGCTCGTCATAAATCTTTGCGGCCTGCGCTTCGTCGTCGGCGTAGATGGCGGTGTCCTGCATCTTGGCCGTCTTCAGCGTGGGCGAAAGCTCGTCGAGGTTGATCCACCTGGGATCGGTCCGCACCATGCCATGGTCGGCAAGGATGACGAGGTCAACCGGCAGACCGGATGCATCCAGCCGCTGGCGCAGCTCACCCATCAGCGCGTCCATCTGGTGGACCGCCGCCGTTTCTTCAGCCGAGTCCGGGCCGTACCAGTGGCCGGCGTGGTCCGTGGTGGGCATGTAGAAGGTGATGAGGTGTGGCCGTTGCGCGGCGGGCAGCTTGAGCCATGCGTCAATCTGATCGAGGCCCACGTGGCCGTCGAGGTTGTCCTCAAAATGCGCGTAGTCGTCAGGCCGCATGCCTGCAATCTGCGCCTCAGAGCCGGGCCACATGAAGGTTGCGGCGCGCATGCCCTGCTGCTCAGCAAGAGTCCACAGCGGCACACCCCCGTACCATGTGCCGTCAAGATTTGCCTTGGGGTCCTGGTAGCGATAGGTCTCTTTGCGGACCGGATCATAGAAGCCATTGCGGACGATGCCGTGATGCTCCGGCAGCAGGCCAGTCACCAGCGTGTAGTGGTTAGGAAACGTAAGCGATGGGTACGAGGGCAGCATGCCCTGCGTGGCGCGCGCGCCGTCGTGCGCAAGCTGCAGCAGATGCGGCGCGCCGTGCTCTTCTGGATAGTCGTAACGAAAGCCATCCAGCGACACCAGCACCACGTAGTGCTGCCGCATGGCGTGTGCGTTGTTGGGTGCGCCGCCTGTGTCCACCACCATGTCTGGCGCGGGCTTGGCGGAGCCGTACAACGGATGCGTTTGCGCGGCGATGCCGGGCACAACAATGCAAGGCGCAAGCAATGCGGTCAGTGTGAGAACAACAGCGCGGCAAGACAGCGGCAAATGCTTACTCCTATGGCTCAGCCAAAGTGTAGAGCGTGTAGATCAAATGCTTGTTGCAGCTGCGCGTAACGGAGTTAGTCCTCGTCGGTCAGCATCTGCAGGCACAGCGGCTTCTCCAGCATAGTGTCCATCTTTGAGATGAGACGCACAGCCTTCTCCACCGTTGACGTGCGGCACGGCTCTGTCGTCACAACAAACGGGAGCGCGTCTTTCGGATAGCCGGGGCGCTGCAGAATGCTGTCAATATTGGCACCCACTTTGGTCAGCGCGCCGCTGATGGCGGAGACGATGCCGGGCTTGTCCCGAACGATGAAGCGCAGGTAGTGCGGCGCAACAAACTCGCCCGTGACCGCGCGCCTGCGCACCGGCAACGCAACCGCTGTTGCTCCATGCACCACGGAGAGCAGATCGCTGACGATGGCAACTGCGGTAGGATTGCCGCCTGCACCATGGCCGCTGAAGACCACGTCACCACCGTAGCGGCCGCTGGTCACCACCATGTTCTGCGTGCCGTGCGACCAAGCAATGGGCGACGATTTAGGCACCAGCATGGGGCCTACTCGCGCGTGGATCACGTTGTCGCGCAGCTCCGCACAGGCGATCTGCCGCACCGTGCAGCCAAGCTCTTTCGCGTACTGAAAATCGATTGCAGCAATCGTGCGAATGGTCTGCGCCGGAACATCGTCCGGGCTGATGCCTGTCTGCATGGCTGCACGTACCAGGATGCAAAGCTTTGCGCGAGCGTCATAGCCATCCACGTCTGCGGAAGGATCAGCCTCCGCATAACCCGCGGCCTGTGCCTGCTTCAGCACGTCGGCGTACTCCGCGCCATGCTCCATGTGCGACAGCATGAAGTTGCAGGTGCCATTCAAAATGCCGCTGAGCCGCGTAATGCGGTCGCCTTGCAGGCCATGCAGCGTGGCCGGAATCACTGGCACTCCACCCGCAACCGCTGCGTTGTAAACCAGTACGCGGTTGTTCGCGCGCGCCAGCCTTGCAAGCTCCGCACCCTTGTAGGCGATGAGTTGTTTGTTCGCCGTGACCACGTGCTTACCGCTCTTCAACGCGGCTTTCAGCCAGCCCTCGATGGGGTCAATGCCGCCGATGGTTTCAATGATCACGTCGACCTTGGAACGCAGCACATCGTTGATGTCCTCTGTCCACACAATGCCAGCGCCCAGCCCCTTGGCTGTAGCGCCGGTGCGCTTGCGCTCCACGCCGCGGTTGTAGATGTGCGTGAGTTCAATGCCGGCAAAGCGCTGTGCGCGCAGCAGCTGCGCTACCGACGAACCCACCGTGCCAAACCCAAGGATGGCAACGCGTGTGGTTTTACTGGTCTTCCGTGCGGGTGCCTTCGCCATGCCTAGTAGTCGATCCTTTCAATGCTCTGCTTCCATGCGTCAAACGATGCCTGCGCCTCATCGGGCAGCAGGCGCGTAATGGAGATGCTCCGCTGATCCAACGGGCGCTTCACCTCGTCATACAAAAAACTATCGTCAAAGCCCGCGTCTGCAGCTTCCAACTTTGAATTGCCATAGAAGATGCTGCGGCAGCGCGCCCAGTAAATTGCGGCCAGGCACATGGGGCACGGCTCGCAAGAGGTGTAGACGTCACATCCATCCAGCAGGAACGTGTTCAGCCGCGTACACGCAGCACGCAGTGCGTTCACCTCAGCGTGCGCCGTGGGGTCGTTGGTGCGCGTGACGGAGTTGGCCTCCGCGGCGATCACCTCACCATTGCGCACAACCACCGCGCCAAAGGGGCCGCCCTTGCCGGTGTGGACATTCTGTGTGGCAAGGTCAATGGCCATGCGCATGAACTTTGGATCGGGTACGTTTTGCATTGCACCTTAGTATCGCATTCGGCGCGATAATGCAGCCATGCGCAAAGCGTGGCTCAGTCATCGAATCGTTCTGCCAGGGGAAGAGTTTGACGGCGCCGTAGTTGTCCAGGACGGCATCATTCAACAAATCTGCGCGCGCGAAGCCGTGCCCGCTGACGCAGAGGTTGTGGATGTGGGCGATCTCGCCATCCTGCCCGGCCTGGTGGACTCCCATGTACACATCAACGAGCCGGGGCGCACGGAGTGGGAGGGCTTTGAGACAGCCACGCGAGCAGCCGCCGCGGGTGGCTACACCACGTTGATTGACATGCCGCTGAACTGCCTGCCAGAGACCACCAACGTTGCTGCGCTGCAAGCCAAGCGTGAAGCCGCCGCAGGCAAGTGTCGCGTGGACTGGCTGAGCTGGGGCGGTGCGGTGGACGGCAATGCTGCGGACATTCTGCCGCTGGCTGCAGCGGGCGTGCCAGGCTACAAGTGCTTCCTCGTCTATCCCGGCTGCGACGGATTCACCAGCATTGATGCAGCACATCTTGAAGTGGCCGCGCCGCTCGTTGCGCAGAGTGGCCTGCCGCTGCTGGTACACGCGGAGTTGCAAGCGCCCATCGACGCTGCAATCGCAACGCTGCCGCCTGCGGACGATGCGGCGTGGCGCCGCTACAGCACCTATCTCGCATCGCGGCCTGATGAGGCTGAGCTTGCAGCAATCGCAATGCTGATTGAGCTGTGCCGTCGCCATCGCTTCCGGCTGCACATTGTGCACCTGGCAACGGCGCAGGCAGCTGAGATGTTGCGCGCGGCGAAGGCCGAAGGATTGCCCATCACTGTTGAAACGTGCCCGCACTATCTGCACCTGTATGCGGAGGCGATTGCCGATGGCGCGACAGAGTTCAAGTGCGCGCCGCCGGTGCGTTCACAGACCAACCGCGAGGCGCTGTGGCAGCTGCTGGCAGCGGGAGTCATTGACCTTGTGGCGACGGACCATTCGCCCTGCCCGCCTGCGATGAAGCGCAAGGACGATGGCCGCTTCAACACGGCGTGGGGCGGCATCGCCAGCTTGTCCACCGCGCTGCCCGTTATGTGGACGGAGGCATCTGCGCGCGGCTTTACCGTGCGCGACATTGCTCGCTGGATGAGCGGCGCGCCCGCTGCACTTGCGGGTCTGCGGCACAGCGTGGGAGCGATTGAACCTGGTCGCCATGCGAACTTTGTTGTCTTCAACCCAGATGCGGAGTTTGTCGTAACAGAGGATGTGCTGCACTATCGGCACAAGGTTTCCCCTTACATAGGCGAGCACCTCAAAGGGCGTGTTTGCACAACGGTGCTGCGTGGTGAAACTGTTTTTGCCGATGGTAATTTTCCGGGCGCAAACATTGGCCGCGAATACGCACGGCAGCGTAAGAACGACGCCGCCAATGTATGCTGATACTCCGCCGAGGTATGGGAATGAGCTTCATCGAACAATGGAACAGCATGTCCGCAGACGAAGCCGCAGCAGCAGTGCTGCCGTGCTGCGGGTCGCAGGCGTGGGCACAGTCGCTGGCGGCGCGCAGGCCGCTGAGCACGCTGCCGGAGCTGCTGGCGGCGAGCGACGCTGCATGGTGGTCGCTGCATGCAGTGGATTGGCAGCAGGCCTTTGACAGCCATCCGCGCATTGGCGAGAAGAAGCCACAGGCCGCGGCAACCGACGCGTCACTGGCGTGGAGCAAGGGCGAGCAGAGCCTTGCGGAGACGTGTGATGCAGAGGCCAAGCATCTGCTGGCGCTGGGTAACATCGCATATGAAGAGCGCTTCGGTCGCATTTTGATTGTGTGCGCCACCGGCAAGACGACGCAGCAGATTCTGACGCAGCTGGAGCACCGCATGCACAACACGCCTGAGGCAGAGTTGCATGAGACAGCAGAGCAGCAGCGTGAGATCACCCACATCCGGCTGCAGAAGTGGCTTGCAGAACACGAAGGAGCAACGCAGGCATGAGCATCTCAACCCACATCCTGGATATTGCCAGCGGCAAGCCCGCGGCCGGTGTAGCGGTGGAACTGGACCGCAACGACGATGGTGAATGGACGACGCTGAACGCGACTGAAACCAACTATGATGGCCGCATTCAGGAACTGCTGCTCCTCGGCGTGTTCATGCATCCGGGTCTGTACTGCGCGCGTTTTGCTACCGGCGCCTACTTCCAGCGCCAGGGCATTCAGAGCCTTTATCCCTTCGTTGAGATCACCTTTATGGTTGCCGAGGGCGAAGATCATTACCACATTCCGCTGCTGCTTACACCCAACAGCTACACCACCTACCGTGGCAGCTGAACTCCCAAATCTTTAGGAGATAAACAGTACACATGGCAACTCTGCGCGAAAACAGATACGGCAAAACCGGCGTGCGGCTGGTGAAGGTAACACGCGCAGGCCATGTGCACACCATCCGCGAATGGACAGTTCGTGTACTGCTGGAGGGTGACTTTGAGACGGCGCACACGCTGGGCGACAACACAAAAATTCTACCCACAGACACGATGAAGAACACCGTCTATTCGCGCGCAAAAGAGTCCACGGCAGAGTCGATGGAGGAGTTCGCCGCGGAGTTGGTCAACTTTCTGCTTGCGCGCAATGTGCAGGTGAGCGCGGCTGAAGTTCATATTGAGCAGGCTCTGTGGAAACGCATGGACATTGACGGCGAGCCCCATCCGCACAGTTTTCTGCGCGGATCGAACGAGGTGCAGACCGCGACCGTGCGCCAGGCCAAGACGGGCGAGCGCACCGTCATCAGCGGCTTTGAAGACATGGTGGTTTTGAAGACGACGCAGAGTTCGTTTGAAGGCTTTATCAAGGACGAACTCACCACGCTGAAGGAAGCATCCGATCGCCTGCTGGGCACGTCGATCACGGCATCGTGGAGCTACAACACGCAGCCTGCGGATTACAACGCAACGCGCGAGCAGCTGCGTGAATCGATGCTGAAGACCTTTGCCGGGCACAATTCAAAATCGGTTCAGCAGACGTTGTTTGCCATGGCGGAGGATGCGCTGGCCGTGCTGCCGCATCTGGATGAAGTGACACTGACGATGCCGAACATCCATAACATCCTGGTAGACCTGAAGGTGTTTGGGCAGGAGAACACCAACGAAATCTTCATGCCCATCAGCGATCCGTCGGGCTACATTCATGCGCGGGTGACACGCTGATGATGGATGCTGCACAGGTGATCGCGCGGTGCCACGAGCTGGCCGCCATTACGGATATTGAGGGCGAGACGACGCGGACGTTTCTGTCACCGGCGATGCGCCGCGCCAACGATGTGGTGGCGACATGGATGGAGCAGACAGGCCTGACCGCGAACATGGATGCAGCGGGCAACCTCCGCGGTATTCACGCCAGCGCGCGTGAAAATGCGCGGACGCTGGTGCTTGCCTCGCACCTGGATACGGTGCCGAATGCGGGCGCGTTTGATGGCGTGCTGGGCGTGGTGATGGCTCTGGCTGTTGCAGAGGCACTGCGCGAGGAGCCGCTGCCTTTCACTCTTGAGGTCATCGCATTCTCAGAAGAAGAGGGCGTGCGCTTTGGCGTTCCCTTCATTGGGTCGCGCGCGCTGGCAGGGACTCTGGGCGAGACTTTGCTCGCACGCACAGACAGCGTCGGCATCACGGTGCGCGAGGCGATTCGCGCATACGGGCTTGACGATGCAACGCTGAGCGATGCTGTGCTGCATAACGCTGTTGGGTACTTTGAGTTCCACATTGAACAGGGGCCGGTGCTTGAGGCTGAAGGCCTGCCGCTGGGCGTGGTGGAGACCGTCGCAGGCCAGAGTCGCTACAGCCTCATCTTCACTGGGCAGGCCAATCATGCGGGCACCACGCCGATGGATCTGCGGCATGACGCAATGAGCGCCGCAGCCGAATGGATTGGCGAAGTGGAACGCTACGCCACGGCGACGCCTGCACTGGTAGCCACTGTTGGCTCTGTGCAAACGCTGCCGGGCGCAGGCAACGTAATAGCCGGCGAGGTGCATGCAACGCTGGATGTGCGCAGCTCCAACGACGCAACGCGCGAGGATGCAGCGGCACATCTGCTGGCGTTTGCAGATGCATGCGGCAGTCGTCGAGGAGTGGCAGTTGAGCACACCCTTCGCATGCACCAGGTTGCTGTGCCCATGAATCGCGCGCTGTTGCGACTGCTTGAGGATGCAGTCGATTCGGTTGGTGGAACCATCCGTCGCATGGTGAGCGGAGCGGGGCATGACGCAATGATTGTCGCTCCGCACATGCCCGCGGCCATGCTGTTTCTGCGCACGCCGCGCGGGCTTAGCCATCATCCGGATGAAGCTGTACTGCCCGGCGATGTAGAGTTGGGTCTGGCTGCGGGCGTTGCGTTTGTGCGCGCGCTGGCAGCGCTGGAGACGGGCCGATGAGTATGCACCACCTGGGTGAAACACGCAGCCGCCGCGCACACGACCACCTGCTGCAAACGCCGGATACCTTTGTGTGGGCTCCGCTGCCGGGCATGAAAAAGGCAACGGCATGCGTCCATGCAGCCCCCGCGCTGGGAGCGGCTTTTGTGCAGTACACCGCGGTGCTTGAAGCAAGCGGTACGCTGGGTAATGCGGTTGGATCGCGGTTGGTGTTTGTGATGGAAGGCTCACTGGAGTTGCAGGCGGGCGAACGCCATGCAACGCTTGGCGTGGGCGGCTATTGCTTTGTACCGCAGGGGTTGGCGCACACGCTTCTCTCTCCGACCGCAGGCACACGCGCTGCCGTGATTGAGAAGCGCTACATCCCTCTTGAAGGTATTGCCGCGCCCGCACTGCTGATTGCAAGCGAGCCGAGCATCCCCGGTGTTGCACTGAATGGCGATGCTGCGCTGCAGGTGCGTGCGCTGTTGCCGCCAGACGACGTTGCATTCGACTTTGCCTTGAACACCATGGAGTACCAGCCGGGCGCGCAGCTAAGTCAGGTGGAGGTGCACGTGATGGAGCATGGCCTGCTGATGCTGGAGGGCGAGGGCATCTATCGGCTGGGCGATGCGTGGTATCCCGTCGCGAAGGGCGACTTCATCTGGATGGCTCCGTACTGCCCGCAGTGGTTTGGCGCGCTGGGCAAGACGCCCGCGAAATACCTCATCTACAAAGACTGGAACCGCCATCCGCTGGAGGTCCGCTGATGCCGTTTGATACTAAGCGGCAGCCAGATGCAACGCTGCAGGTGGATGCTACTCGGCTGGCAACGGAGATGGATACGCTTGCATCCTTCACGCAGGCAGAGCAGCCGGACCGCGAGGGTGAGCGTGCGGTGACGCGTGTGGTCTTCACGCAGGATGATCTTGATGCGCGTGCGTGGCTGAAGACTTTGTATGCCGAGGCCGGCCTGCAGGTGCGCGAAGACGCCGTGGGCAACACCTTTGCGCGCTGGCTGGGAACGGAGCCGCAGCTGCCCGCGGTGGGCACAGGATCGCACACAGATGCGATTCCGCACGCGGGTATGTATGACGGCACGCTGGGCGTGTTGGGCGGCCTTGAGGCGATCCGCACGCTGCAGCGCGCAGGTGTGCGTCCGCGCCGGTCCATTGAGCTGGTGATGTTCACATCGGAAGAGCCGACGCGCTTTGGCATTGGATGCCTGGGCAGCCGTTTGATGGCTGGCACACTCGACACAGAACGCGCCGATGCCATGCGCGGCAAAGATGATTGCACGCTGCTACAAGCGCGTACGGAGGCGGGCTTTCATGGATTGCTGCAGGATGTAAAGCTGCCCGCTGAATACTACGGTGCGTGGGCTGAGCTGCACATTGAGCAGGGGCCGCTGCTGGAGCGTGCTGGCACGGAGATTGGCGTGGTCACGCACATCGCCGCGCCTGCCAGCTATCGCTTCACCATTCAGGGAGTGGGCGGCCACGCCGGTGCGCTGCTGATGCCGGATCGCCGTGACGCCCTGTGCGCGGCCAGTGAACTGATTCTTGCAATTGAACAAGCCGCGCTCGCAACTGGAGCCATCGACACGGTTGCCACTGTTGGCACGGTCAAGGTGCATCCAGGTGCGGTCAACAGCGTGCCCAGCCGCGTGGAGCTGGAGCTGGATGTTCGCGACACCGATCCTGCGCGGCGCGAGCGCGTGATGACTCAGGTGCGCGCGGCGATGGACGACATACGGCAGCGGCGTGGTGTCACCATAGACGAAGAAACTGTGAATGCGGACGAGCCAGCTACGTCTTCACCAGAGATTGTGGCCGCCATTGAGGCAGCCTGCAAAGCCGCTGGGCTGTCTTATCAACGGATGGTTAGCCGGGCTTATCATGACTCGTTATTCATGGCGCGTGTTGCTCCCATTGCAATGATCTTTGTGCCCTGCCGCGGCGGCGTGAGTCACAGGCCCGACGAGTTTGCTACCGTAAAGGCGA
>JAMFTB010000267.1 GCA_026225595.1 Terriglobus sp.
CACGTTCACGTGCAGCGTGGTGGTCGCGGCGGTAGTGGATTCGGGAGTTTGAGCTGCGGCGGCCTGGGCCAGAGCGGGATTGGAGGACACAGCGCTGATGGCAAGCAGAAGAAAACCGGCGGCAAAAAGGATGCGTGTACGCATACCGCTTTGGACGCGTCCGCGTGGCCGCGGGCTACAAAGGAACGCACCAGAAGCTGCTGGCTTTCATCGGCACGGCTTTAGCCGTGCCGATGAGGACCTGTAGGTGAAGCGGCTTTAGCTGCTGAGGTACGCTTTTCGTGAATGAGAGCAAGAAGCAGACCTCAGGGGCTAAAGCCCACCCCAATCAAATGCATTTCTGGCACAGCTAAAGCTGTGTCCTTCCATACATCAAGCATCCCGCTGAAATCCCGGAGCTGGAAAAGCGATCAGACCCACAGAAAATGCTATGACGCAATTTCTTGCACAGCGCACGTTGCGCGGAGCATCCTTATAGACATGCGTACCTTGACGAAGTGGTTGATGACGGTTGCCGTGCTTGTTGGTGTTGCCGGCGTTGCGATGGGAATGATGCTGAAACCGGCGGAGCCCGCTCCGCAGGCCGCTGCGTCTGCTCCGTTTGTGCCCAAGCACGCGGGCATGCAGCCCACCGTGGTCACACCGCCTCCGGCTGAAAAGAAACACCTGTACGATGACGACGGCGATCCGAAGAAAGAGATCGCTGCCGGACTTAAGCAGGCGAAGGCAGAGCACAAGCGCGTCATTCTGGATTTTGGTGGCGACTGGTGCGGCGACTGCCAGGTGCTTGACATCTATATGCACCAGGCTCCGAACGCGGAGCTGCTGGCAAAGAACTTTGTGGTGGTCCACATTTCGGTGGGCCATCTGGACAAGAATCTGGATGTACCGGCGAAGTACGGTGTAGACGTCTCGCACGGTGTGCCCGCGCTGGGTGTTCTGGATAGCAACGGCAAGGTGCTGTATGCACAGGCCACCGGCGAGTTTGAGGCAATGCGCAGAATGTACTCCAGCTCTGTGACGGAGTTTTTAACGAAGTGGAAGGCCTAGACCGCACTGTTGATCGCACCACCGAACGGCCAAACCACGGCGCTGCGGATCTCCGCGGCGCCGTTGTTGCTCGTGCCCGGCTGGCGCGCGACCGTGGCGTGGAACTTGGCCAGGGCTGGGGGCAGGAGAGCCTGACCTTTGCAGACAAGGTGCGGCTTGCCTACTGGAATGCCTTTCAGCACGACTGCCTGAACACGGCCAAGGCGACTGCCTACTCCGGCATCTTTGCCATTTTCCCAGTGCTGGGTGCGGCGGCGGCGCTGATTGCGCTGGTGCCCTACACAGGGCCGGTGCGGTCGCAGATTTCCATTTTTATGGAGCGCGTGCTGCCTGCCGGCGTCGATCCGTTGTTCGAGCATTACTTCACTTCGACACATAACTCGCGTCAGTCTGCGGGCGTGCTGCTGGTGGCCTTGCTGGTCAGCGTGGCGGGCGCTGCGGGCGTGCTGGCCACGCTGATGGAGGGCTTCCGCCGCGCCTATAACCTGAGCGACGAGTGCTGGGGGCCGGGCTGGCGAGGGCAGGTGCGCCGGCAGGTGCAGTCATTTGTGCTGGTTCCGCTGGCCCTGCTGCCCATGGCGGTGGCCAGCCTGCTGGTGGTGTTTGGCCACTTTCTGTTGCTGGGACTCATGCGCTACTCGCCCACGGGCTGGGACGTGGGGCTGTACTGGACTGCGAATGTCGTCCGCTGGGTTGCGTCGCTAAGCACTACGGCGGCTGTGCTGGCATTTATCTACAGGTATGCGGTGCCGGTGAATCCACCGTGGCGTGCGGTGCTGCCGGGCGCGGCATTTGCCACGGGCACGTGGTTCCTCTCCACGCTGCTGTTTGGCTGGTATGTCACGCGCTTTGCCAGCTATTCGCGCGTGTATGGCTCACTGGGCACGGGCATTGTGCTGCTGTTATGGCTCTTTCTTACATCGTTGACGGTGCTATGTGGGGCGGAGCTGAACGCAGAGCTGGGGCGCGAGCGCGTGGTGAAACCCTTTGCCCGCAACGGTGTAGGGCCTGCGGCTGGTGCGGATATCGGACCGGTGAACCCGTAGCGCACGGCGGCAGATTTGCGCTGTGCTCTATAGAGAATCGATAATCCTGCTGCACTGCAACTCTAGCGATCGGCGGCGCGTAACTTCAACACACGAATAACACTCCATTCATGCCTTTACCTCAGCTGCAGCACAGGGCTGTGTGTACGGGATAACTTTGGGCGTTGAAAAAACTCCTGCGTGCCGTGTGGCACGCGATGACGCCAACGATAGAATCCTTGTTGGGCCGGTGAGCGTTTGAGCCGCCGAGCGGAGAATGATGACTGACATCAACAGTTTTTTGGGTGCAGGACGCAGTGCAAAGATTGTGGCAACGCTGGGTCCAGCGTCCTCGTCGCCGGAGGTTTTTCGGCAGCTGGTGCGCGCGGGGCTTGATGTTGCCCGCCTGAACTTTTCGCACGGCACCCATGAGCAAAAGGCAGAGCTTATTCGCATGGTGCGCGCGGTCAGCGCAGAAGAGGGCAAGCCTATCTGCATCCTGGCAGATTTGCAGGGACCGAAGATCCGCACCGGCAAGCTGGTGGATGGCAAGGCCGTGCTGCTGGAAGCAGGCAAGCTGCTGACCATTACGCCCAAAGAGATGAAGGGCACAGCGGAGAAGGTGAGCACCGTGTTCACCACGCTGGCAGAGAATCTTGAGCCGGGCTCGACCATCCTGCTGAGCGACGGTCTGATTGAGCTGCGCGTGGCTGAGATTCAGGGCGACGACGTCGTCTGCGAGATCATCAACGGCGGCATGCTGGGCGAGAACAAGGGCATCAACCTGCCGGGCATTCCGGTAAAGGTGCCGGCGTTGACTGAGAAGGACGAAGAGGACCTCGTCTTTATTGCAACGCAGGGCGTCCATGCGCTGGCGCTGTCGTTTGTGCGTACCGCTGAGGACATTCGTTACACACGCCGCCGCATGAAGGAACTGAACTGCAACGCGTGGGTGGTTGCCAAGCTTGAGAAGCCGCAGGCGATCGAGAACCTGGAAGAAATCCTTGAAGAGACCGACGGCCTGATGGTGGCTCGTGGTGACCTGGGCGTGGAAGTCCCACCAGAGAAGGTGCCCGCGATCCAGAAGCACATCATCCGCCGTGCGCTGGTCTATCGCAAGCCGGTCATCACGGCCACGCAGATGCTCGAAAGCATGATCGACAATCCGCGGCCCACGCGCGCGGAAGCCAGCGACGTTGCCAATGCCGTCTATGACGGTACGGACGCGGTCATGCTGAGCGCGGAGTCTGCTGCGGGCAAGTATCCGGTGCAGTCCGTGGCCATGATGGCGAAGATCATCGTGGAAACGGAAGGTCAGATGATGCTGGAGCGCGCAACCTCTCCACGGCCCGCGCTGCACGGCCGTGGTGCGAAGTTGAGCGTTGCAGAGACCGTCTGCGAGAGCATGGCGCACGCAGCGGACGACCTGGACATCAGCGCCATCGCCATCTTTACGGAGACGGGTACGTCCGCACGGCTGATTTCAAAGTATCGGCCCGCGGTGCGCATCTTTGCTCTCTCAACCGAAGAGGATGTGGTGGGCAAGGCCATGCTGCTGTGGGGCGTCTTCCCGCTGAAGGTTGACCGCTTTGGTGGCGGTGATCTGCAGGTGGAGATGGCCGAAGATGTACTGTGCAAGGCAGGCTATGTTTCTCCGCGGCAGATCATTGGCATTGTGGGAGGCACGGCCAGCCGCATTGGCGGCACCAACTTCATGAAGCTGCATGAAGTCTCAGAAAAAGCCAACCGCGACTAAGCGTTTTGAGGGAACAGGAATTAGGTAACAGGCTCGGCTTCATTGCCGGGCCTTTTCTTTTTCATTTGGTTGTTTTTTGGGAAGCCGTGCCGTTTAGCGGCCTTCCTTCAAGCGCTTTGCCAGCTTTTCTGGCAGTCCTGCCAGCAGGATGCGGCCCTGCGCCAGCTCCACATCGTAGGGCACGCGGTGGAAGGTAACGGTCTTCGCAACGTCATCCAGAATGATGTACGCGGCGCGCCAGTCCATGTCGCGCGGCTGGCCTACCGAACCGGGGTTCAGCAGATAACGGCGGCCCGGTTCCAGCTGCAGCGTCCACGCACTGGGCTCAGCGGCGCGAACATGGCGCGGCTGCACCTCAAACCAGCGGCCTTCCTCCCATCCAAAACCACCCTGCAGATGCGTGTGTCCAAAGAAGGTCAGCGGCTGCTGTGAGCCTTGCAGCGGCAGCCACGCATCGCGGATGTTGACGATGTAGAAGTCCTCATCCATCGGCGAGCCATGCACCAGCGACACGCCGCTCACGCTGATGGGACCTGCGGGTAGTTCGCGCAACCACTCCGTTGCATCTGGTGTCAGTTGCTCGCGTGTCCACTCCACGGCCTCAGCGGCGATGGGGTTAAAGCCTGCAATGGATGCAATGCCGCTGCACACCTTGTCATGGTTGCCGCGGACGTTCTGTGCGGCAAGCGGCCGCAGCCGCGCCACCACTTCATTGGGGCTGGCGCCATAGCCCACCACGTCGCCCAGGTTCCACAGCGCATCGTGTGCACCGGCGTCAGCCAGCACCGCTTCCAGGGCTTCCAGGTTTCCGTGAATGTCTGACAGGATAAGCGTGCGCATCAGTGAAGGGCTTCGGCAGGAAGATATGCGCGAGGTACTCACATGCTATCTGAAGTGGCTCGGCTTTTGAGCCGGGTGCCCCACGTCGTCATCCTGACCAACGGGAAGGCCACGCGAAGCAGTAAAAAGGCGTGCACGCGCCCGCCCCACGCGTAGTGGGCCAGTCCGGCAGGACATTATGTTGGGAGCAATCAGGAGCTACACCTGCGCCAGCGGCCGCGAACGGTCCGTACGCATGGTGGGCACCGCAGCCAGCAGAGCCTGCGTGTACGCATGCTGCGGATGGTGAAAGAGCTGTTCCGTCGAACCCGTCTCCACAATGCGCCCGCGCTGCATTACGGCCACGCGGTCGGCGGTCTGCGCCGTCACCGCAAGGTCGTGGCTGATGAACAACATGCTCAACCCGTTGCGTTCGCGCAGGTCGCGCAGCAGCCGCAGAATCTGCGCCTGAACGGTTACGTCCAGCGCGGTGGTTGGCTCGTCTGCAATCAACAGCCGCGGCTTGTTCACCACGGCCATTGCAATCATGATGCGTTGTCGCTGGCCGCCGGAGAACTGGTGCGGATAATCGCGCATGCGCTTTGCCGCGTCAGGCAGCGCCACCTGCTCCAGCGACTCCAGCACGCGCTCGCGCACCTCATTGCGGTGCAGCTTTGGATGATGCGTGCGCACGGCCTCGGCAATCTGCTCGCCCACGTTCATGGATGGGTTCAGCGCCGTCATTGGCTCCTGAAAGATCATGGCAATCTCGCGGCCGCGGCGCGCGCGCATCTCCGTCTCCGAAAGCTTTAGGAGGTCGTGTCCCGCGAAGTGAATGCTGCCCGACATCTGCGCGCCCGGTGCCATCAACCGCAGAATGGCCAGCGACGTAACAGACTTGCCCGAGCCCGACTCGCCCACCAGGCCGAGGACCTCACCTTCATCAATATGGAAGCTGATGCCATCAACCGCAGTGCGCATCGCGCCTGCCTCGGCGGGGAAGCGCACGGTAAGGTCATCGACTTGGAGGAGTGGTGGCACGCGTGCGTATGATTCTATCGGCTATGAAATTTCTGAAGAGCACACTCGCCCTCTGCGCCATCAGCGCTGCTGCATTCATCGCTTCTACGGCACTGGCACAGCGCGTTGAGGTCACGCTACCCGCAGGCGCGCCGCAGCATGGGCACCTCATCGTGGTCTTCAGTAAAGACGGCTCGAGCGACCCGCGCATGCAGATGGACGAGCAGTACCGCTCCGCGCAGGGCTTTGGTGTAGACGTCGCGCTCGATGAAGCAGCAAGCCAGACATCATCCACCGCGAAGACGCTGGTGGTGGATGCGAAGACCTTCGGCTATCCACGCCGCTCACTCGCAGACCTCGATGCAGGCGACTACTTCGTGCAGGCCGTCTTCAACGTCTATGAGCAGTTTCATCCCGCAAGCGGCCCCGCCGTGTGGCTGCCGCCCGACAAGGGCGAAGGCCAGCACTGGAACCTGAAGCCCGGCAATCCGCTGAGCAAGCCGTTGAAGGTTCACTTCGACGCGAAGGCCGGCACGGTGGTGAAGCTGGCGCTTGAAAGCACGATTCCGGAGATCAAGGGCACGCCGAAGGACCCTGAGGTGATTGCGCAGCACGCGCCTGAAGCAAAGTGGCTGAAGTACATGCGCTTCCGCAGCGAGAAGCTCAGCAAGTTTTGGGGACGCGATGTGTATCTGGGCGCGTGGGTGCTGCTGCCGGACGGATTTGATGAACATCCGCAGGCGCACTATCCGCTGGTGGTTTGGCAGGACCACTTCAGTGCGGGCATGAAGCCGGCCTTCACCGCGACTGCTCCGGCATCTGGTGCAAACGACCGCACCGCCAGCGGCTACCACTTCTTTCAGGACTGGACACATGGCCGCGTGCCACGTGTGATCATGCTGTACGTGCAGAACGCCAATCCCTACTACGACGACAGCTACGTGGTGGACTCCGCCAACGTTGGCCCCTATGGATCGGCCATCAATGATGAGTTGATCCCGGCGGTTGAGGCGAAGTATCGCGGGCTGGGCGCTGGATGGGCGCGCGCTACCGCGGGCGGCAGCACCGGCGGATGGGAGGCGCTGGCCACGCAGATCTTTTATCCCGATAAGTACAACGGAGCGTATGGTGCGTGTCCTGATCCGGTGGACTTTCACGCTTACCAGAACATTGATCTGTACAAGGACACCAACGCCTTCGTGCGCAAGGGTGACTTTGGCGCGGTGCCCATTGCGGCAGACCGCGAGCCCGACGGCTCCGTGCTGGCCAACACCGGCGACGAGTTTGCGTTTGAGGTTGTGCTGGGCACGCGCGGCCGATCGACGGAGCAGTGGATGATCTGGCAGGCAGTCTTTTCGCCGCAGGGCGCGGACGGCTACCCCGCGCCGGTGCTCGATCCCATCACGGGTGTCATTGATAAGTCCGTCGTGCAGTACTGGCACGACCACTACGACCTGACCGCCATCCTGAAACGCGACTGGCCAACGCTGGGCCCCAGGCTTGAGGGCAAGCTGCACATTGCCGTGGGTGACGGCGATACCTACTTCCTGAACAACGCAGTACACCTGCTGCAGAAGCAGCTGGATGCCACGTCTGCTCCGCACAGCGATGCGCAGTTTCAATACGGCCCCGGCATGCCGCACTGCTACACCGGCGGCCCGGCGGAGTACACCATGCAGCAGAACAACGCGAACTGGCCGCAGAGGATCATCCCGCAGATGACGGACCACATGATCAAGACTGCGCCCGCGGGGGCGGATGTTAAGAGCTGGGTATACTAAGCTCCTCATCGGCAGCAAGGCCTCCTCTCTCGCGTACCCTGATGTTGCATCGCGGAGTGTTGGCAAAAGAAAGAGAGCAGACTTACATGGAGCAGGCTCACAACCCGGCGGCAAGCAAAGCCTTGAACGATAGGCTGCTTGTCGCCGCTTATGTTGTTCTCGCGCTGGCTCTTTGCGTGACAACCTTCCTGTGCTGGCGACTGATGGGCAGGTCATTCATCGGAACGGATGACTCCAATATCGGATTCATCTACGCGCGCAATGCGGCTGCTCATCACGGCATTGTCTTCAACGTAGGCGGCGAAAAAGTGGAAGGCTTCAGCAGCCCGCTCTACTTCTTTATCGGCACTGTGTTCTATTTCTTTTCCGCCACGCCGGAGAAGGCGCTCTTCGCATTCAACTTTCTGCTGTGCCTTGGTTCGAACGCGCTTGTTCTTTACCTCATCCATCGCTTTTGTGATGCGGCGGGCCTGGACAGTTGGCGCAAAGGCCTTTTCTTATTGGGCTACATCGGCTGGATCATCGCAAATCCCGGATTTACCGCATGGACCATCGTCTCGCTGATGGATTCGGGGATATTTACGGCACTGATTCTGGTGACGGCCTGCTGGATTGGTCTGCAGATTCTTCATGGGCGCGCACCCTCCACCTCCGAGCAGGTTGGCTTCGTGGGCCTGATGGTTCTGCTGACCATCTCGCGGCCTGAAGGTCCTGCATGGGCGCTAACGGCGCTGGCTTGCCTCGCCGTGGTGCGGTTCCTTCAAACGTCGTCTCTAAAGCAGACAGTTCGCGAGATAGGCCCCGCGTTGGTCGCGGTGGTCTTCGTGCAACTTGCCTTCACCGGCTTCCGGCTTTGGTATTTCGGCTATCCCATGGTGAATACCTATTACGTGAAGGTCTCAGAGGGGCATGCGCAAACATTGCACGACGGCATTGCATACCTGCGGGGCTTCGTCCGGTTCATGAGCCCGCTGCAGATTTTGCCATGGCTTGCCGGTCTTATATGGCTTGCGTTCACGGTGCGAAGGTCACGCTTGCAGAAACCATGGCTGCTGACCTTCGTCGTGCTGGCATTTGTTTCTGTTGGATTGTTTGTCCCGGTGCTTGAGGGCGGAGATCATTTTGGATCGTTTCGGATGTACCAGTTCATGTATCCGCTTCTGCCCCTTTCCATGTTCCTCCCTCTCTTCTTTGACCAGCGCAAGGGCACAAAGCCGTGGGGGCTTATTTTTGTTTTGCTCGTCGGCTGCGGAGCAGCGCTGTCGCTGAAGATCACGTGGCCGACATTCAATCGTGTGAATACCTGCACCCACGACTGCATCGCCGGGCGGGATAACCAGTTGAAGGTATTCCTGGAATGGACATTGGCCACAAATGGCCGGAGCATGGGCACCCGTATGCGAGAGATGTTTGCCCCCGCCCCGCCAACGGTAGCGATCATTGCAGCTGGCGGCTTTCCCTATTCGTACCAGGGCACCGTGTACGACATGGTGGGCCTTAACTTCGCGCGCATGTCTCATGCGGACACGATCAAAAGCGGCCCCAAGGGACATCAGGGGTTTAACAAATCAGTCTTCTACGCAGTTGCTCCACAGGTGCTGCTGCCCGAATGCCCGGCAACCGCGCCTTCGCAAAGCTCCCTCCAGCAGGAAAAGGTTTCCTTGCTGGGCCCACACGACTTTACCAACCAGGTGATGAAGAACATCTTCAGCGACAGCGAGTTCAATCAACTCTATGTCTATGCGTCGCTAACGGAAGCTCACAATCAGGACGCAGAGTGTCACGGCTACTTCCTCAGGAGCTACCTGCAGTCGCTCCCTGAAGGGCATTTCGCAGTCAAGACGTTCGATTAGCATCAGCCGCCGCCGCCACGCTCAAAACGCCTCATGACACCCGACTGCCTGATATTCCTTCAAAACAGCAGGATCATCCGTAACGTAAAACACTGGCTCCGGCTTTCTATGTTCGATCATCTCGGTCGTTTCCCCGACTGTGATCACTGCATAGATTGGGTATCCAGGAGGGGATCCTTGTGGAGGATTCTTCAGTTGAAGGTGTGAACATTTCAATCTGCCTGTAACTTTTGCCAGTGTTTGTCCTTTTGCGTCCTGCAAAAGAAACCCTGCATTGTTGCCCCACGGCTTGTCGTAGTAGCTCATCGTGATCGAAACGTCGGCGCGTGTCAGTCCTGGCGGTAGCGTAATCCACTTTGGCAATTTTGACTCACTCGCCAGCTGAAAGCTTGACTCAGGGAAGTACTCACATCCTTTATTAACAACAAAAATCAACGCTAGCGACACGAACCCTATAAGCAAAGGCTTGACGATGCGGTAGGTTCGCCCTGTCTGCATTGGCGAATGCTACCACCGGCAGGTTGGCGGATTGAAGAATCCTCAGTCGGGCGTGACTCCGGTAGAATCTAAGGAGTATGTCTACTGCAGTTGCATCCAAGCCGGCTGTTGAACTGAAGCCGGGTCATCGGCCCATGCCGCTCCGCCGCCGTGTCCGGCTGGCGATGCTTCGTCTCCGCGAGCTGCGCGGCATTGCCTCCGCGCTGATCTCGACGGGCCACCCGTACATGGCGCAGATTGTGCCCATGCGCCGCTGCAACCTGGCCTGCACCTACTGCAATGAGTACGACGACCACAGCGATCCCACGCCGCTGGACGAGATGCTGCGCCGCATTGACCACCTGGGCCGCCTTGGCACGTCTGTCATCACCATCAGTGGTGGTGAGCCGCTGATGCACCCGGACCTCGACGAGATCATCAAGCGCATCCGCAAGACCGGCGCGCTGGCCGGCATGATCACCAACGGCTACTACCTGAACAAGGAACGTATCGAGCGGCTGAACAAGGCCGGCCTCGATCACATGCAGATCTCCATCGACAACGTGATGCCGGATGCCGTGTCGAAGAAGAGTCTGAAGGTGCTGGATCAGCGCCTGCTGTGGCTTGCAGAGTTCGCAGACTTCCACGTGAACATCAACTCCGTGGTGGGCGGCGGCGTGGCCAACCCGCAGGATGCTTTCACCGTTTCGACGCGCGCGCTGTCCATGGGCTTTTCGTCCACCATCGGCATCATCCACGACGGCAGCGGCCAGCTGAAGCCTCTGGGAGGCGAAGAGCGCACGGTGTGGGAGCGCGTCCGCAAGCTGACGCGCCGGTCCTACTCGCGCTTCAATCACTTTCAGGAAGCCATTGCCAACGGCCAGCCGAATGACTGGCGCTGCCGCGCAGGCGGGCGCTATCTATACGTCTGCGAGGACGGCCTGGTGCATTACTGCTCGCAGCAGCGCGGCTACCCGGCAACTCCGCTGGCGGAGTACACCACCGCGGACGTGAAGCGTGAGTTTCTGACGGAGAAGAGCTGCGCGCCCAACTGCACCATCTCCTGCGTACACCAGGTCAGCTACATCGACCACTGGCGCGCGCCGCAGAGCAACTCTGTAACGCCGCCTACCGCGCACAGCGGGCATGGGGACCTCGTACAAATCAGCTAGGCGCGTATCCTGTACGGATCGTAAGGGCACGGCTTCAGCCGTGCCCTTACGCCTTCCAACTTGAAGCGGCTTTAGCCGCTGAGGTGAGTTGGATCAAGCCGACCTCAGGGGCTAAAGCCCCCTTTGTTGTGCGTGCGTTTGCGGCGCGGCTAAAGCCGCGCCCTTTCAAAACATTAGCCGTGCCCTTTCAAACGTTCTCGCAATGAGTTGCGTTAGCGTGGCTGAAGCGTTACCGGAAGCGCTGGGTTGAGGCTTGCAGAAAGTCTTCTGTTGTCTGCCAGTAGCTGCCCTGGTTGCGCGTTCGTGCGGCGGTGCGCAGCCGGTCCATGGCAAAGACCTCGTCACCCACAATGCGCCAGCTTGCCCGCAGCTCCCAGCGGTTGTCGCTGGTAAGTCCCAGCGCCAGGTAGTAATCACCGCCGGCCACCAGAGGCATCTGCGCGGGTGCGAACGCGGCCATCACTTCATCCTCACTGGCCCGCAAAAATCCGCCGCGCTCCGTCACTTCCATGGTGCGCGCACGCTGGCCACCCTCGGGACTGCTCAGCACCTGCTCTACCGATACGACGGAGTGACTTACGATGCCGCCACCGCCCACAGTTATCGTGGCTTCTGTGCTGAGCACCTGCGCGCGGACTACGGTCTCGTATAACGACGCGGGCGTGTACTGCCTCAGCATGGGAATCTCCGGACCGGCATGCTGCCGCACATCGCCAATGCCCAGGTTGTAACGGCCCTCCAGCTGCTGGGCCAGGCCACGGACGCCCTCGTCGGTGGAGTCGGCCACAGGCGCGCCCACCATGCTGAAGGCCTCCGCCGTCGTCAGGCCACCGGGCAGCTGTGCAGTTAGCGTGTCACTGAGCATGGGGTTGCCATCGATGGAGACGCAGTGGCCATCCATCAATGCGCAGGCGTTGGTGAGAATCAGCACGGAGGAATTGTCCTGCGGTAGTGTCTTGCCAAAGAAGACCAGCGAATCACCCGCGCCGGGGTAGTTCACGCCGCTCTGCTGCACGGCCAGACCGTTGTTTTCGTCGAAGTAGATTGCTCCGCCTGCCAGGACGAACCGCAGTGTGGATGGTGTCTGAGGTGGCCCCTGTTGGGGCTGTTGTCCGGGGCGACGCTGGCCGGTGACGCTACCAGGCGGGTAATTTGCGGGCATCTGCAGGATGGCGGAGGGCAGCACGGTGATGACCGTCACGACGCCGGTGCGGTCGGCGTCTGGTAGCGCGTCGTTACTGACAGCGGGTAGCGAAAAGTCATCCACCGTGCTGGAGACGTGTTCCTGCGCGGCCGCGGAGCACGCCGCAGGAGCAACTGCCAGCAACAGGATGACACCCAGGCGCAGCAGGGTCATAGTGCCCGCAGTGTACGCCAGCGGGTGCTTGGTACATCTCGAAGCGGTATCTCGTCTGATATGGCTTTAGCCACCGAGATAGAAAAATCGCTGAGGCCGATGAACGGCTTTAGCCGCTGAGATCTGGAATCTCGGTGGCTAAAGCCACCCTCCACGAGGTGTTTCATGGCTATCTCTGCGGCTAAAGCCGCAGTCATAGGTGTCGGATAAGTGGGTATGTAGAAACCGACGAATTCCGTAACTTGAGGCTGCCTGATTCAGTCGCATATGGCGTAACTCGGCAGATATTTCTGCAGCGCCGGACCTCCTGCGGACGGGGGCCGCACTCCTACTTTGGGGTGAGGTAAAGAACATGAAATTCCCCCTTTCACTTATCTTCGCCGCGACTTTGACTTCAGCGGGTATCGCTGCGGCTCAAACACCGGCTCCAACGCCTCCATCGCCCACGGCTCCTTCGGCGAACTTTGCACCTTCGGGCGGCCCTGTGGCTCCGGGTTCACCGGCAATGCCGGTGGCGCCGGGCGCGTTGCCAGAGAAGCCGGCGCCCTCACCCGCGGCACCTTCGCCTGCGCAGGCCACGCCCATCAATGGGCAGGCAGCGCCAAAGAGCAGTGGACAGGCGGCGCCCGCGAAGCAGGACGATATTCCCAGTGCTGAGGTAAACAAGGCACAGCAGACCGGGCAAAGCGCCAATGGCGGCAAGACCACCGAGGATGCAACGCCCGTTCCCGCTGGCAGCAGCGAAAGACCGATGCCCCCGTCAGCCGATAAGAACAAGTCGGCCCAGCCAACACCGCCCAGCCAGGGGAACAGTGGTGTGGTTCAGGGGAATGGCGGCGTAAAGTCCAACCCGAACCCAACGACGAAGTAAGTTCCGTACAGATGACTTGCGGATAGGTTAGACATCACAAGCAAACACAAAGGGGCATGGCGAAAGCCGTGCCCCTTTGTGTTTGCTTGGATAACTTCGTGACTTAGTGCTTGGCCGGAGCGGCGGTATGTGCCACCACGGCAGGTGCACTGCTTGTCTGCTTCAGCGCACCCTGCAAAATGGCATCGATGCGGTTGATGTCGTTCGATCCCGTCTCACTGCCGGAGACGATCTGCCACTTGCTGTCCGTCGCCACCACGATGGTGGGGGTACGGCTCACATTCAGGCGCTCACCCAGGTGGTAGTCCGACATAACCTTGGCAAGCAGCTGGCCGGTGGGGTCCACCACAAAGGGCATGCTCTGGCCGTGCGAGGCCATGAAGCGCCGTGTGAAGTTTTGCATGTCGTCCTTGCTGGCAATGCTGGCCTGGGCGGCAAAGACGGCGGTGCGGTAGTCATCGGCCAGGCCGGGGTTCACCTTCTCCTGCAGGTAGCGGGCGAAGACTGCGGCATCCTTGCTCCACACGTGCATCTGCAGCGGAAAGTCATAGCGAACGATGGGCACGTGGTAGCGCGCTGCTGCCTTCATCACGATGGGGTGCGCGTAGGCACAGGCGGGGCACTCCAGATCAACAAACTCCACAATGGCGACCTTCTGACCGGCAGGCGGCTTGAGCATGGAGGTGTCGCGGAAGCTGGAGCGGTCCGGCGTGCCGGCAAACTGTGCGTGAGCGGCGGGCGCGGAGCCCAGAACGATGCCGGCAGCAAGGGCGATGCTTGTAATCCGCAAAAATACGGCCCGGGCCGTGTGGTGTTTGGCCATCTTGATTCCTTCTCCCGGCGCGCGGTGCCCGGCAAAGCGGCCCGCAAATCGCCTGTTTCAATCCTGTTTTATTGTAGACGCGACCCCGCGGTGAAGGTGGGCAGGCGGCCCTGCCAGGTATTGCCGGTAGCGCTTTTGCCAAACTTTCCCGCAACCGCAGACGTCGCTCCCGAATCCAATCGAACGATAAGCTTCTTTGGGGCAGACACACGCGTTGAGTACGACATCAGACAAATTCAGGACGGCGACCGCAGCAGGAGCATTGCTCCTGTGTGTGGCAACGGTGGCTGGCGCACAGACAGCCCAGACCGGCACTCCATCCGCCGTTGCTCAGGATCAGCAACTGCAGGAGCCCTCCATTAGCACGGCGCAGGTGCCCAGCAAGCAGCCGCCGCTCTCCGATTCGCTGAACCTGCCGGAGGCTCCTGCGCCGCAGGGACCGTCGCAGCTGGTGCTTGCACCGCTTGCGGCTGCAGCGCCGCGCAACCTGGGCCACGGTGTCAGCACGCCCGTCTCCACCAATCAGCCGCTGCCGTTGTCTCTGGACGACGCGGTGCACCTGGCGCTGGAGCATAACCTCACACTTTCCGTTGACCTGCAGAATCAGCGGCAGATTCACGGCTTGACGCAGACAGCGTTCAACGCACTGATCCCGTCGCTGACAGCCTCCGCAAACACCAGCACACAGCAGATCAACCTGGCTGCGCTTGGCTTTAAGCCGTCGGTCGTCGCGCCTCTGCTGCCGCCGGGCTTCACGCTGCAGACCATCGTCAAAGTGGACGTTACCGGCGCGAAGATGGCCCTGAGCCAGCAGCTGTTTAACCTGCCCGCGTTTGAGGTCTACCGCGCGGCAAAGGCCACCGCAGACGTTGCCAAGTGGAACCTGTACCTGGACCGTGGCGACGTGGTGCAGAAGGTGGCCGCGCAGTACCTGATGGCGCTCTCGGACGTATCGTCCATGGAGAATGCGAAGTCGCAGCTGGCCAGCGATGTGGAGCTGGAGCGGCAGTCGCAGGCGCGCAAGGACGCGGGCACCGGCACCAATCTTGACCTGCTGCGTTCGCGCGTTGAGCGCCAGACGCGTGAGCAGGAGCTGATTGCCGATACCGCACAGTTTGAGAAGGACAAGGTTCAGCTGAACCGGCTGATGGGTCTTGCAGCCGACCAGCCGCTATTGCTGACCGATGGCGTGCCGTACCACGAGCTGGAGGCGTTGCCGCTGGACACCGCGAAGCAGGTGGCCTACAAGCGTCGTAAGGATCTGCTGTCGCTGCAGGCGCAGTTGCGTTCGGCGGAGCTGCAACGCCGCGCCATTCGGTATGAACGTCTGCCGGTGGCGAAGATCAGCGGCAACTACGGCGTTATCGGCGAGACGCACGGCCTGTACCACGGTGTTTTCACGGCCGTTGGTGCGTTGGACATTCCCATCTTCCAGGAAGCGCGTATCCGCGGCGACCGTGAGGTGGCAGACGCGCAGCTGAACCGGCTCCGCAACCAGGTGAGCAGCCTGCAGAGCGACATTGAGCAGCAGATTCGCTCGGCCATGCTGGATGTGAATACATCCAACGACCTGGTCCGCTATGCCACCAGCAATGTGAGCCTTGCCACGGAGGCGCTGGACGAAACACGGCAGCGCTATCGCGCAGGCATTGACGACACGCTGCCCGTCGTCCGCGCACAGGCCACGCTGGCCAACGCGCAAAAGCAGCTGGTGAGCGCGCTGTACCAATTCAATACGGCAAAACTCACGCTGGCACGCAACACCGGCGTGGTGGAGTCGCAGTATGATACCTACCTCACTGACTAATCCGTCTTTGATTCAGAAACAGAAAGCGCCGCGGCATATGCCTCGGCGCTTTTGCTTTCTTCAAACGACTTGTCCTGCCGGACGGGCCCACTGCGCGTGGGGCGGGCGTTTGCACGCCTTTTTACTGGCTTCGCCTCCCCCTCTCGATGGTCGGGATCAAGTTTCATCCTGACCAACGGGAAGGCCACGCGAAGCAGTAAATAAGGTGCGTGAGCGCCCGCCCTCCGCGCAGGAGGCCCGTCCGGCAGGACAGGGAGTGACTTAGACCAACCGGCCCAGCAGGATGTTCACGATGGCGACGACCAGCGCGCAAAGCACTGCGGCCAGAAAGCCTTTCACCACAAAGCCGCGCAGCACCTTGGAGACGATCCAGATCATGATGGCGTTGATGATGAGGTAGACCAGCCCGGGTAGCAGCCACGTGAGCGGGAAGACCACCAGGCTCATCAGCCAGCCCAGCGTCGCGTTCAAAACACCGATGAAGGCCGCTGCGATCATTGCAGTGCCGAAGTCTGCAATCTCAACGGACGGCAGAAGGTAGGCGGCAATGACGAGGGACAGAGCGCTCAGCAACCAGACGATCAGAAGATGAATCATGCCCGTATTCTAAGCACGCAACTGGACATTCGGTGGCAGAATCTGGCAGCTTCAACGAACTTTGGTTACTCGAGACAGCCTGATTAGGAAATTGGTCCCAGGCGCGGCTCCATCACTGCGGCCAGGGTAGCTACCTGCTCCTGCAGCCGCTCCGGCTGTGGCAGACCAGGATGATCCAGAGTCAGCTCAATGGCGCGCGCGTGCTCCGTGGCGTCGGTAAAGCCAAACATGCCCAGCGATCCCGCCAGCTTATGCGCAACGGAAACTGCCTCAGACCGCAGGTCAGAGTCGATTGATCGGGAGGTGGTCAGCTCCTCCGCGGCGCGCTGCAGCAACTCCAGCCGCTGGCGCACCTGGGGAACACTGCGCTGCCATATCGCAGCCAGCTGGGCCTGCATGGCGGGAGTTTCAGCCATTTACGGTTACTCGGAATGTGATGAAGTGCGGCATGGGGAAAGGCGCCGCGGTCACAGCCTTAGGCCGCAACCGGATCCCAGTGCAGCACAGAGGCGATCTGCTGCGCCAGCGTCATGGGGTCAAACGGCTTGAACAGTACAGCGGCCACGCCCAGGTCAGCAAAGCGGCGCTGGTCCACGCCCTGAACCTTTGCGGTCAGTAGGATGACTGGAATGCCTGCAATGGCAGCGTTTTTCTGCATCTCGCGGAAGGTGGTGGGGCCGTCCATCTCCGGCATCATCACGTCCATCAGGATGGCCTCTGGCTTCTCCGCAATGGCTGCGCGAATTCCCGCAGCACCGGAGTTGGCTGTCAGCACTTCCCAGCCCGCGGTGGCTTCCAGCGTCAGCGACGCTACCTCGCGGATGTCGTCCTCATCGTCAATCAACAAAATACGGTGCATACGAAACCTATCTTAGAGTTCCTGACTATGAAATTCTGTACCGCTTCTGTGGGATGAGGGCCTGAGAAGAGATTGCACGCCGAAGCGCGCCTAAGCAAGTGTAAAAGAAGGCTTTATTTCCCACAGGAAAGGCCGGCAGCTGTTTAAGAACGCTGCCGGCCGGTCCCGCAAAGGGATTTGGGTGTAACCCCTGTTACAGGGGGTTACGCGGTCACCAAGTCCAGCTTTTCTGCAAACGCCTTGCCCGTGGTGCGGCCGGCGGCAGCTTTCTTGTGGAAGGCGTAACCGGCAATCAGCGGGAAGGCGATGGTCGCTTCGCAGAAGACCATCTGCTCCCACGTCAGGTCCACCTTGCCCCAGCTGCTGGCTTCCTTCAGCGTGGAACCGGAGAGAGCGCCGTCGCGCGCATCCGCCACCGTGATCTGGATGGCGTACTTGTGCATGCTGGCCTCAACGCCCAGGATGTCTGCCGCAACCACGATGTCCTGCGCAAAGTTCTTGGGAACGCCGCCGCCAATCATCAGCAGGCCGGTGGTCGGGTTCTGCAGCTTGATCTGGGTGAGTTCGTAGAAGTCCTTGCCCGAGTCGATGGAGCACATGGGCTTGCCCTGACGCGCATGCTGGTGGGCGACGATGCCGAAGCCGAACGAGCAGTCTGAGAAGGCAGGGCAGAAGATCGGCACGCCAAGCTCATACGCGGCCAGCACGATGGAGTCGGCATTGCCCTGCTTGGGCGTGCGGCCATTGTCGACCAGATACTTGCCCATCTCGCGGATGTACTCGCGCGAGGAGTAAGCGCCGGGCTTCATGCTGTCAATGACCTTGTGCGTGACTTCGTCGCAGATGCGCAGCTCTTCTTCGTCGATGAAGGTGTCGTAGATACGGTCGATCATCATCTCGCGGAGTTCCGCGTCGCCCGCGCCGTACTTGTACTCTTCGCCCGCGATGTAGTGCTTGAAGCCGAGAGCTTCAAAGAAGTCCTGGTCAACAATGTTTGCGCCGGTTGAGACGATGGCGTCCACCATGTTGTTGCGCAGCAGGTCGACGACCACGTCCTTCAGGCCGGCGGAGATGAGCGAGCCGGCAAGGCACAGGATGACGCCGCATTCGGTGTCGCGCAGCATCATGTCATAGATGGTGGCGGCGCGGGCAAGATCACGCGACGAGTAAGCCATGTTCGACATGGCATCAACCAGTGCGACAACGTTGTGCTGCTTGATGTCGACGTGCTGGACAGGATTCTGGAGGAGCTCTTCTTTGGTTGCCATAACGTCCTCCAGTTTATCGCGATTGATCCAGTAGCGACGCGGGGTTTGTGAAGATTTGATGACCGGCGGCAGATAGCCTCCTCCCTTGTTATCCCTCCGCTGCGCTGCGGGATGACAAACTCTAAGGAAGAGGGCTTGATAGGCTCTTACACAGGCATGATCATCAACTTCTCTGAGCGCGCGCATAACCACAACTGGGACCTAGATCCCATTGTGCGGTCGCTGCTGGACACGGACTTCTACAAGCTGCTGATGCTGCAGTTCATCTGGAAGCACTTCCGCAACACGCGCGTCAGCTTTGGCCTGCACAACCGCACGTCGCGCTTCCGCCTGGGCGAGATGATTCCACGTGAAGCAGTCATTGCACAGTTTGAGCATGTGAAGCGCCTGCGCTACCGCAAGAGAGAGATGATGTGGCTGGCAGGCACCAGCTTCTACGGCACACGCGGCATCTTTGAGCCGGCATTTCTTGAGTGGCTGGAAAATGACTTCCGACTGTCGGAGTACCACCTGTCGGAACGCGACGGCCAGTTTGAGTTGAGCTTTGAAGGCACATGGGTTGAGGTGACCATGTGGGAAATTTACGCGCTCTCCATCTTGAACGAGCTGAAGACGCGTGCTGCGCTGAAGGGGATGAGCGAGTTCGAGCTCGACATTCTGTTTGCGCGCGCGAAGTCGCGGCTGTGGGGCAAGATTGAGTCGCTGCGCGGCGTGCCCGGCCTGGCTGTTGCGGACTTTGGCACGCGCCGCCGCCACTCATTCCTATGGCAGGAGTTTGTTGTGGAGGCGATGCACAGCGAATTGAAAGGCACCTTCACCGGCACCAGCAACACCTTCCTCGCCTACAAGCACGACATGGAGGCCATTGGTACCAACGCGCATGAGCTGCCCATGGCGCTGGCCGCGATGGCCACGAACGATGAAGACTTGAAGGCCGCGCAATACCGCATCCTCGAACTGTGGCAGCAGACCTACGGAGGGTCGCTGCGTGTGATGCTGCCGGATACGTATGGAACCACGCAGTTTCTTGAGAGTGCGCCGGACTGGGTGGCGGAGTGGACCGGCCAGCGTGTCGATTCGAAGGACCCGTTCCTTGCCGGCGACGAGTACATTGCCTGGCTGCAGAGCCGCGGCAAGGACCCGCAGAGCAAGCTGTTGATTGCAAGTGACGGCCTGGATGTGCAGGAGATTCTGAGTCTGCATGCGTACTTCTCAGGCGCAGTGCAGCCCGGCACCAGCGTGCGCGACTTCCGCAAC
>JAMFTB010000268.1 GCA_026225595.1 Terriglobus sp.
CCAGCTCGCCCTTGTTCCACTCTTCAAAGACCTTGCTCAGCTCATCCGGCGTCAGGCCCAGGCCATCCTTCAGCATCTGGTAGGCCTCGCCAATCAGCTGCATGTCGCCGTACTCAATGCCGTTGTGCACCATCTTCACGTAGTGGCCTGCGCCGTCGGGACCAACCCAGTCGCAGCAGGGCGTTCCATCTTCAACCTTGGCAGCAATGCTCTGGAAGATCTCCTTCAGGTGCGGCCAGCTCTCAGGGTTGCCGCCGGGCATGATCGACGGGCCGAAACGCGCGCCCTCTTCACCACCGGATACGCCGGTGCCCAGGAACAGGATGCCCTTATCCGCCAAATCTTTTGTGCGACGATTGCTGTCCGTGTACAGCGAGTTGCCGCCGTCGATGATGATGTCGCCCTTATCGAGGAACGGCACGATCTGGTCGATGGTGTGGTCCACCACGTCGCCAGCCTTCACCATGATCATGACGCGGCGCGGGCTCTTCAGCGCCTTGCACAGCTCCTCAATGGAGTGCGTGCCAACAATCTCAGTGCCCTTGGCCTCGTCGGCCAGGAACTCATCCACCTTTGAGGTGGTGCGGTTGAACACCGCTACCTTGAATCCGTGATCGTTCATGTTCAAGACCAGGTTCTGACCCATAACGGCCAGGCCAATCAGTCCAATGTCGCAGGTTGCTTCCGGCATGCTTTTTCCTTCTTTCTCCCGCAGCAGATTATCGCAATGCCACATGCTCAGGGAAATGAACATGTCTTGACAGACGGTCCCGCTGCGCGCGGGGCGGGCGTTTGCACGCCTTTTTACTGGCTTCGCCTCGCCCCTCCCGATGGTCGGGATTCAAACGCATCACCACAAATTTTTGTCATCCTGAGCGGAGCGCAGCGAAGCCGAAGGACCTGCATTTCGCTGGCATCAGCACAAAGCTCTCTTGCCGACCAACGGAAGGCCCACGGCGAAGCCAGTAAAAAGGTGCGTGAGCACCCGCCCCGTGCGCAGTGGGCCCGTCCGGCAGGACCTACTTGTCTTCCTTCTTCTTGTTGCGAGCCTTCACCTTGAACCAGATGGGCGAGCCGATGAATTTGAAACTGGCACGGATCTGGTTTTCAAGGAAGCGCTCGTAGCTGAAGTGCAGCTTCACATCGCGGTCTGTGAACAGCACAAACGTGGGCGGCGCGACCGCCGCCTGCGTCATGTAATAAATCCGCAGACGCTTGTTGTAGGGCACACCCGCCTTCTCAAACTCCACCGTGTCGAGGAACTTGTTCATCTGGCCGGTGGTGATGCGCTTGCGGCGCTCACGCGCAACCAGCTGCACCTTCTTGAAGACCTCTTCAACGTTAATGCCGTCCTTCGCGCTGATGAAGATGAGCGGAGCGTAGTCGAGATACTTCAGCGCATCGCGCACCTGCTCGGTGTAGGACTTGATATCGGCAGGCGGCTTGCCGTCTTTGTTTGATCCGTCGGTGCGGCCTGTTGTGATCACGTCCCACTTGTTCACCAGGATGATGACGCTGCGGCCGCTCTCATGCGCGTAGCCGCCAATGTTGGCGTCCAGGCCGGTCACGCCTTCCGTCGCATCGATCACCAGCAGCGCAACGTCCGCTGCCTCAAGATGCTTGCGCGCCATAATGACGGAGAGCTTCTCTGCCATGAGCGTTGTCTTGCCCTTGCGGCGAATACCCGCAGTGTCCACAAAGCGAAAGCTGTGGTCATTGCGCATGACCACTTCGTCCACGGCGTCGCGCGTGGTGCCCGCAATGGGCGACACAATGGCGCGGCCCGTACCGGTAAGCGCGTTGAGCAGCGTGCTCTTGCCCACATTGGGCCGACCAATGATGGCAACACGCGTCTCTTTGCTGACGTGTTCGCCATGGCTGCGCAGCTTGCGCTCGCGCTTGGTCTCGTCTGTCTCTTCGACTTCTTCTACGTAGACGTCGTCGAGTTCTTCCGTCTCTTCCGCCTCCGTCATGGGCAGCGCGGCGGAGACCGCTTCCATCAGGTCGCCCATGCCCAGGCCGTGTTCACCGCTGACGGGGTAGACGTTCTTGAAGCCAAGCGTGCGGAAGTTCTCTGCCTGTGCTGTGATCTTGTCCGTGTCCATCTTGTTGACGGCTAGGAAGACAGGTTTGCCGCTGCGGATGAGCAGGCGCGCGAGATCAATGTCGGGCAGCGTAAGTTCCGCGCGGCCATCCACAACCTGCACAATGGCCTCAGCTTCCTCAAGCGCGATGCGTGCCTGGCGGAAGATCTCTGATGGGATGAGTGCTTCGTCATCGGGGACGATACCGCCGGTATCCACAATGCGCAGCAGGCGGCCGTCGAACTCGACTTCGCCGTAGATGCGGTCGCGGGTGATGCCGGGTTCGTCGCCCACGATGGAACGGCGCGTGCCGGTAAGGCGGTTGAAGATGGTGCTTTTGCCCACGTTGGGCCGGCCGCAGATGGCGAACAGCGGCGCGACAATGGAGTCGCTGGGGCGCTGTGCTTCTTCAATCAGAGGCATGGTCGCGGCAAAGGCGATCTCCGTCTCCGGATCGCTGAGCGCCTTCATATTTACTTTTGAGCGCAGACCTTCATCGCCACCCATTCCGCGTGATCCGCGGACCGGGCGCTCACTGGCGGGCAGCGCACCCGGCGCCATCTGCGCGCCAGTGACGGACTTACCCTTTACCCGCGTGGGCGACTGCGTGCGTACCTTGCTCTTGGTAAATGCAGCAGACTTCTTTGCGCTGACCGTCTTGCGGCCCTTGGGCGATGCTCCGCCAACGGCCGTTGCGGACGCCTTCGCGCCTTTGGGCGTAGCGCCCTTGTGCGGCCGCGTCTGCGCCAGCCTGTGCTTCTTGCCGAGCCGCTTTTTCTCCTGAGCCATGTAAACCTTCGCTGAACCTTCGTTCTTCAGGGTACCAGTCCGCGCGTTCTGCCATTATTGGAGAGGCGTCGCGGGACTACACTCGATCTTCAAAGCGACGGAAGAGGAGCGGCATGCTGAGAACATTTGCAGGGCTGGTTTACGGAATTGCACTGGTTGTTGCGTGTATTGCGGTGGGAGCGGGCGGCCATGGTTTTGTCACCTATTTTGGTGTCGCGGCGGCGCCGTTCTCCTTCTACGCCGTGCGGATTGACAAGATCGCCATGTTCGCTGCGCCGCTGTTCTGGGGCACCATCGCCTTTATGGCGCGCGTTCGCAAGGCCTCGCAGGTGTTTCTCTCGCTCATCCTCATTCACTATGTTTCGGCCATCGTGTGGCTTGTGCTGCGCGGCCCCAGCCCTAAGGACATGCATTTTCTGAGCGCCATGACCCCCATCATTGCGGGCGCAATCATCATCTACGTGGCCGGGCAGGTCATCCTGTGGCGCGAGTACTATCGGCGGTCGTAACTGCTTCTAAAAACATATGTCCTGCCGGACGGGCCCGCTGCGCGCGGGACGGGCGCTCACGCACCCTTTTACTGGCTTCGCCTCGCCACATGATTTTGTCATCCTGAGCGGAGCGCAGCGTAGCCGAAGGACCTGTATTCCGCTGGCAGCGGCAAGAATGTCAAATCCCGACCATCGGGAGGGCCAAGGCAAAGCCAGTAAAAAGGCGTGGAAACGCCCGCCCCGCGCGCAGCGGGCCCGTCCGGCAGGACACGCGCCGTTATGATGAAGATGTTCGCCCTATCTTCGCGCCCTGATGCCAACATTCGCCATGACGGATAAGCTTCCCACCCTGCACGAGTTCTTCGCGCCGGGCGGCATGCTGGCGCAGTCGTCGCTGGCGTATGAGCATCGCAAGGGCCAGTACGAGATGGCAAAGGCCGTCGAAAAAGCACTGGAAGACAAGCGCCACCTCATCGTGGAGGCGGGCACTGGCACCGGCAAAACGCTGGCTTACCTGTTGCCGGCGCTGCGCATGGCGCGCGACCGCGGCCAGCGCGTCATCATCTCCACCGGCACAAAAAATCTGCAGGAGCAGCTCTACTTCAAGGACATCCCATTCCTTGAATCGCTGCTTGGCCCGCTGAAGGTCTGCACCATGAAGGGCCGCGGCAACTACATCTGCATGCAGAAGCTGCACGCGCTCGATCACACGCCGCTACTGTCGCAGCCGGAGGAGATCAACCACTTTCACATCCTGCGCGAGTGGGAGAAGACGACCGAGAGCGGCGACCGCGCGGAGATTGTCGGCCTGCCCGAGTCGTCTGCGCTGTTCAGCAAACTCGATGCGCGCAGCGAGGCCTGCCTGGGCCAGAGCTGCCCCAGCTTTGAGCCCTGCTACATCACGGCCATGCGGCGTAAGGCGCTTGAGAGCGACATCGTCATCGTGAACCACCACCTTTTTTTTGCAGACCTCAACATCAAGCAGCAGGCCGCAGGCGCTCCCGATGCAGGTGTGCTGCCGGAGGCTGCGGCGGTCATCTTTGATGAGGCGCACGAGATGGAGTCCGTCGCCAGCGACTACTTTGGCGTGGTCATCAGCCAGCAGCGTTGCGAAGAGCTGGCGCGCGACACAGAGATGCTGCTGCGCGCCAAGTCCGTCTCGTCGAGCAGCATTGAAAGCGCCACGAACAGCCTGCGCGAACGCAGCCGCGTCTTCTTCGCATCGCTGCCCATGAACGGCTTTGAGCTGGGCCGCCAGCCCTTTCATGATCGCCCCGGATTTCTTGAGGAACGCGGCGATGGCTATGCAAGTTATCTCACTGCTCTCGACCGGTTGCGCGATGAGCTGGAACGCGTGAAGGACGTGGAAGAGGTCAACGGCCTGAAGCGCCGCGTGACGGACCTGCGCGTCGCGTCGGCCTTCCTGATGGAGGCGCATGACCCCAACACCGTCTTCTGGATTGAGCGCCGCGCTGCTGGTGGTGTGAAGAATTTTTCGCGCACGCAGGCAGGCACGCCACAGGCATTTCACACGTATCTGCAGGCCACGCCCATTAACGTGTCAGAGATTCTGCAGACCACGCTCTTCAGCGGCTACAGCAGCGTCATTCTTACTTCGGCAACGCTCACGGTGCAGGGCGGTTTTGACCACATCAGCAAGCGGCTTGGCCTGGTGGGCGCGCGCGAACTAACGGTGCCGTCGCACTTCAACTACAGCAAGCAGGCGCTGCTGTTTCTGCCGCCGTATCTGCCGGACCCGCGCGATGCGGACTTTCTGCCCGTCGCGGCAGAGCGTATGCGCCGCGTGCTGGAGCTGAGCCGCGGCCGCGCCTTCTGCCTGTTCACCAGCTACGCGCAGATGCGCACAATGTACGAGCGCATGCTGGTGGAACTGCCGTATCCGCTGCTGCTGCAAGGGCAGGCTCCACGCAAGGCGCTGCTCGATGAGTTCCGCGAAACACCCAACGCCATCCTCTTCGGTACATCAAGCTTCTGGCAGGGTGTAGACGTGCAAGGTGACCAGCTGAGCTGCGTCATCGTTGACCGGCTGCCCTTCGGCGTTCCCAGCGATCCCGTGATGCAGGCGCGCATGGAGGCGATAGAGGCCGCGGGCGGCAAGCCCTTTCACGACCTGCAGATTCCGCAGGCAGTCATCGCGCTCAAGCAGGGCTTCGGCCGCCTCATCCGCTCCGCCACAGACCGTGGTGTGCTGGTGCTGCTGGACAGCCGCGTGCAAAGGCAAAGCTACGGCAAAATCTTTCTCGACAGCCTGCCGCCATACCGCCTCACGCAGGACATCAACGACGTAGAAAACTTTTTCGCTCGTGATGCGGAGTAGAAGCTCTGTCCTGCCGGACGGGCCTCTTTCGCGGAGGGCGGGCGCTCACGCGCCTTTTTACTGCTTCGCGTGGGTCTCCCGTTGGTCGACGCAAAGCTTGATCCCGACCATCGGGAGGGGCGAGGCGAAGCCAGTAAAAAGGCGTGCAAACGCCCGCCCCGCGCGTAGCGGACCCGTCCGGTAGG
>JAMFTB010000269.1 GCA_026225595.1 Terriglobus sp.
GATATGACCGCGGCCCGCGCCAAGCTGGAGAAGACGCGCGTTGCGGACGATTTGAAGGTAGCGAAGTTCTACCTGAACGACCACAACGTTCAGGGCGCATACCTGCGCTACAAAGACGCGGTGGATCACGACCCGGAAGACCCCGATGCGCGCTTTGGCCTGGCCGAAGTCGCCGCGCAGTTGAACAAGCGCGACGAGGCTGTACTGAACTATCGGGAGTGCCTGAAGCTGGACCCCTCGGGCGACCACGACAAGGCGTCGCGCAAGGCACTGCAGAAGCTGGGCGCAACGGCGGAAGTAACTGCGCCACAGTCCGCTACGCCGCAGTCATCTACACCGCAGTAGAACGGGCACTGCTTCGCCGTCATTCTGAGCGTAGCGAAGAATCCCGACACCTTTGGACTGTGCGAAGGGTGTGCGCGCCTTTCTGCCTTTGCAATCGTGCAGCGAATCTGGGCGTTCGTGCAGCGTAACGGGCCAACAGCATCGCAGCCGTCTGACGCGTCGGGATCCTTCGCGGCGCTCAGGATCACAGCCGGAAACTTTCAACTGGATGTCAGAAAAGCTCAGCTGGCATCGCGCACCAGCAGCTCATCATCGTAGTTCTCCTCTTCATCCCCAGCCAGCACAACGGCTGCGGCGGCTGCCTCGGCCATCGTCTCTTCCACCAGCAGGTAGCGGCGGATGTAGCGCATCGGCTCTTCGCTTGCTGCCATCTCCTTCAGGTGGAACTGCCACACGTCTTTGCGGCTGGACTTGCGGATATGTGCGCGACGCTCCACGGTGCGTGTGTCGCCGGTTCGCGTGACTTGCTGGAAGGTCTGCTGTGGCACCACGAAGGTAATGCGCTCGCCCGAGCGGAAGAAGTGCCGCGCAAATTCATGCGAGAACAGCAGCAGATGAGCCCGCTGGCCGCGTGCCAGCCAGTCCAGCGCATGGTCCGCGCCGCTCCACGGGATGGCGGCATTGGCTGCAAACCATTTGCGGAAGGCAAAGCCATTCTCGCGTGCCTGACCTACAAGCAGTTGGAGAAGCTCTCTGCGATTCATCGCTCCAACCTCCTCATCAGCACCATCTGCAAGGTGGATTCAACTTAGTCTCCACCGCTTGCCGCGTCAATACTAAGGCTCTACCTTCATGTTCGTTTCAGCTTTGAATGCTATGAGTATGGATCAGCATGCGACTGCGACACATCCCCATTTGCTACCCGACGCGTCTACCATGATGACGATGCGATTGATTCCTTCCCTGCTGACCTGTGCCGCCGCGTTGACCCTGGCATGCGGCTCTGTGCACGCACAAGACACCTATCCCCTGAACAACGACCCCGTGGTGCGCGAGGGCTTTCAGCACTTCTACGACCTGGACTTTGACGGATCGATGCAGCGATTTGAAGCGGTGGAGCAGGCCCATCGGCAGGACCCCATGGCGATGGACTACCTACTGCTGAACACGGTCTTCCGTGAGCTCTACAAGCAGGACCTGCTGGACACAACGTACTACGCGCACGAGCACTTCCTCAGCTCCGGCCACAAGGCCGATATTTCGGACGAGGTGCACAAGCGCATTGATTATCTGGCAGATACCGCCGTGTCGCTGGCCGATGCGCGCATCAAGGCCAACTCCAACGACAAGGATGCCTACTTTGCACGCGGCTACGCCCATGGTTTGCATGCCGCGTGGATTACGCTGGCCGACCACAGCTATGCCAGCGCCGCGCATCAGGGCCTGCAATCTCGCAACGACTGCGAGGAGGTATTGAAGCGCGATCCTAACTATGCGGACGCAAAGATGGCCATCGGCATCCAGAAATTTGAAGTAGCCACGCTGCCACGCTTTGTGCGGATGATTATTGGTATAGGCGGTATTGGCGGCAACAAGGAAGAGGGGCTGGCCCTGCTGCGTGAATCCGCGGCCCACGGCACCGTCACCAAGGTGCAGTCGCAGACGGCGCTGAGCCTGTTTCTGCGGCACGACCGCCGCTACAACGAGGCGTATGCCGTTGCGCAGGGACTGGCCAAGGAATATCCGCATGACTTCCTCTTCCGCCTGGAAGAAGCCAACCTGATGAAGGATGCGGGGCACGGTCCGGAGGCAGTCAACATCTACAAGACGGTGCTTGCCGATGCGGCGAAGCCCGGCTACTTTACGGAACCGCGGCTGCAGCTTGCCTACTGGGGACTGGGCGAAACGCAGCGCGGCCAGAATGATGTGAGTGACGCAGCAGAGAGCTATCTGAAAGCTGCAACACAGCCCAACTGCAGCGACTGGATGCGCAAGCGCGCAGAGCTGAACGCAGGCATGATGCTGGACAAGCTGGGCCGCCGCGATGAGGCTGTGAAGCAGTATGGGCTGGCAGCGGCATCCGGCGGCGACCAGACGCAGGCCAGCGACGCGCGCAAGTACATGAAGACGCCCTACACCGGCACATAATCTCTGGCACTAAGACGTTTGGAACCTAAGCGAACAACTCCGCGTATCCTCTGCTGCACGCCGCCGCTTCTCACAAGCACTGTGCAAGAATAAACACCAAGGCGGCACAGGAGGATTCACCATGAACGGACCACTTCTTCGCCCGCGGTACAACCGCAAAATTGCCGGTGTCTGCGCTGCATTTGCGCGCTCTTATGGCTGGGATCTGACGGTTGTCCGGCTGGTTCTGGTGCTGCTGGTATTGTTCGGCGGCGGTGGCATATTGGCATACGTCATCTGCTGGGTCGTCATACCGGAGGAGCCGATTGCGCTGCCTCCGTACCAGGCTGCTTATCCTCCGCAATACCCACCAAGTGAGCCGCCGACTGTATGAACTCTGCACGACCCTTTACCTACTCCGGCACGAACCTGACGTGTGACGGTGTTTCGCTCTCCTCTCTCGCAGAGGAATTTGGCACACCGTTGTACGTCTACTCCGCTGCGCAGATCAGCGCGCGCGCCGCGCTGTTTCAGCAGGCATTCGCAGCGCATGCTCACACCATCTGCTACGCGGTAAAGGCCAACTCATCGCTGGCTATTTTGAAGATGCTTGCAGCGCAGGGCTGCGGCTTTGACATCGTCAGTGGCGGCGAGCTCGCACGCGTCATTGCAGCTGCAGGGCCTGAGGTTGCAGGCCGCGTGGTCTTCAGTGGCGTTGGCAAGACGGCACCTGAGATGGACGCCGCACTTGCCGCAGGCATCCTGCTCTTCAATGTTGAGAGCGAACCTGAGCTGGAACTGCTGGCCGCACGCGCGCAGCTTGCGGGCAAGAAGGCGCGCATCGCTCTGCGGGTGAATCCGGATGTCTCTGCGGAGACGCATCCGTACATCTCCACCGGCCTGAGCGCGCACAAATTCGGCATCAGCATCAAGCTGGCGCGGCAGGTTTACGCACGCGCCGCACAGCACGCATCGCTTGAGCCTGCAGGCGTCAGCGTTCACATTGGTTCGCAGATTCGACAGGTGGAACCCTTTGCCGAGGCGCTGGCAAAGACCCTTGCTCTAGTGACCGAGCTGCGCGCAGATGGCCACAACATTCGCTACGTGGATGCAGGCGGCGGCCTGGGCATTGAGTACGCCGACAAGCCCTTCGATGCTGCCACGCAGGTGGCACAGTACGCCACCGCCCTGCAGACTGCGCTTGGCACCATGCAGGTTCACCTGCTGCTTGAGCCGGGCCGCTTCCTGGTGGGCCAGGCGGGCGCGTTGCTAACGCGTGTGCTCTACCGAAAGCAGAACGGCGACAAGCGATTTGTCATTGTCGACGCAGCGATGAACGACCTCATCCGCCCCGCGCTGTACCAGGCGCACCACGAGATTGTGCCGGTGGTGCTGCGCGATAACGCTGCAACGGAAGAGGTCGACATTGTTGGCCCGGTATGCGAAAGCGGCGACTTCTTTGCCCGCGCCCGCACGCTGCCGCAGACGGAGGACGGAGACCTGCTGGCCATTTTGGACGCGGGTGCCTACGGCCTTTCACTCAGCTCCAACTACAACACCCGCCTGCGCCCCGCAGAGGTGCTGGTTGAGAGCACGGGCCCACGCCTCATCCGCCGCCGTGAGACGTACGAAGAGCTCTTCGCGCCAGAGATTCCGTAACACCTGTCCTGCCGGACGGGCCCGCTGCGCGCGGGGCGACCA
>JAMFTB010000270.1 GCA_026225595.1 Terriglobus sp.
ATGGGCCTGCGTCCAAACCTGTCGCTGAGCATGCCCAGCACCGGCGATGCAAACAACATGGCGAATGCGTAAACAGCCAGCAGATAGCCGTACTGCCGTGCAAGGTCGCCACCACCATGCTGCAGCAAACGCAGCAACGCAGGCAGCGTGGGAAAGACCACTCCAATGCCAATGGCATCCAGCACAACGATAAAAAGAATGAGGAGACGTGAACGTGACATGCAGTGAGTTCCCTGGATAGATCCGGTGAGCACGCAGAGCGTGCGATGGCAGCGGTACGCGCGGCTGAGATGCCGCGCAAGCTACTTCACGAGATTGGGAAGAATCCTCATTGGACGGTCACGCACCGGAACAGTCCGGGCATCAACAACTTTAGCACTGAGTATTCGCGGTTTTACCAAAACTGTTACGGGCAAAAAAACGGCCCTCCGAGAGGAGGGCCAATCTGCCTTGGTTCTCTCTGCTTAGGAGAGGGTTTTTGACCGGTCCTCTAACGGGCCGAGCCAAACTTGTCGCGCTGCCTTGTTGGCCAGCTGCTGAACTTATCGGCTGCGCATTCGGTAACTTCACTCCGAATGCCTTGCCTGTGTCCTCACTCCGGTTGATGTTTAGGGTGCCGCACAGCGGTGTGTGCGGCACCCCGGTTTCCCCGGAGGAGGGAACTCCGTGCCTGCGGGTGAGCTATGCCCACCGCAGTGGGTTACTGTAGTGATCCACCCGTGGTGCTGGGAGCCGACGTGGCGCTGGATACAGCCGGTGCACCATTCATGTTGGCCAGGCTGTTGTGCAGCAGGGTCACGCGGACACCGTTGCGGATAGCGGTCTCGCCGTCAGGCGTAGCAGAGGCAGTTGCCTTGCCCATGCCCGAGCGGTAGATGCGGTAGATGGGAACCTGATGCTCGGTGACGAGGTAGCGAACCACCGAGTCAGCCATGGCAGTCGACGTCTGCACGCCGCCCTTGCTGTAGCCCTGCACCTCGATGATGTAGCCCTTCTCGCTGGCGAGCTTGGTTGCGACGTCGTCCAGATCAGCCTTTGCCTTGGGACCCAGCGTGGTGCGGCCTGCGGCAAATGCGACCGGGGTCGACTGAACCGTCTGGTACTGGTCCAGATTGGTCACCGTGCCATGCAGAGCATCCGTACGGGTGCTGGCTGCCGTGGCAGTGCTGTTGGCTGCGTCCGCATGGTTGCTGGCAACCAGTGCGTGCTGATCAGCCTGTGCTGCCGAATCATTCGCCTTCTGGATGCCGGCCGTTGCGCGCGCATCCACATCATGGATGTCATTCGCATTCTTGGCCTGCAGCTGATCCAGCTCGTTGACGCGATCCTTCACTGGATCCATCTGGCGCTTTACCCACTTCTTGCGGGCAAAGGGGTTCACATGGCCCCAGAAGCCTTCCTTGGATTCCATCTGCAGCGGCTGACCAGTTGCGTAGGTGCCGTTGTCTGCGGAGTCCTGCTTTGCAGCGGGGGCTGATGTGCTCTGGCCAGTCGCGGCGGCTGCCTGCGCATGGGCAGGGATGGCCAGGGCGCCTGTCAAAAGTAGGGCGGAAACGCCCACGGTCAGGGTCTTCTTCAGATCATTCGTATTCTTCATCTGATTTGTTGCTCCTTCCGGGTTGGCCTGCAGTCTCCTCAGGGGGAAGAGGAAGCAGGCTGTTACGCCGGGAATAAGAGCAAGCGGTGCGCCAAAGTTATTTTTCAGATCAACACGCTTATTTTCATAAGCTTACAGATTTTGTGCTGAGGAGGCGGAACGAAAGGACTGGCCAGAAAGGAGAACTTTCTTCCCTGTCCGAGGGGAATTTCGCCGGGGAAGTCGAAAGGTAAACGTATGAAACGGCTCAGTGTCCTGCCGGACGGGCCCTCCTACGCTGGGCGGGTGCTCACGCACCTTTATGCTTTGCGTGGCCTTCCCGTTGGTCAGGATGGAATCCCTTGCCAATTGGAAGCGGGTGCCCCACATCTCGTTTTGAGATGTGGGATTCAAGCCGGTATAAAACTTGATCCCGACCAACGGGAGGGGTGACGCGAAGCCAGTAAAAAAGGCGTGCAAACGCCCGCCCCATGCGCAGTGGCCCGTCCGGTAGGACATGGCTTTTGAGCAGGAATTTACTTTAGGTCGGCGTGGATGACCTGGATGGCTGGAGGCTGCACGTCCCAGCTGTCTGGCACCGATTCGAAGATGAGCCGAAAATCCTTGTGGTCGCCGGGCTTCACCGGGTCGGCGGAGACCGGCTGCAGGTCCACGTAGGGTTCGCGTGTGCGGATCAGCGACAGCGGCAGCGTTTCGCGGTGGGGAGCGTTGCCATCCGCGGTGTTGAAGGTTACCTGCATCACGGCGCCCGTCAGCGTTTTGGTCCCCGTGTTGCCGATCGTCGCATCCACGTAGATGGCCTTGCCGCCCGCGCCGTTGGTCGCCTCTGTCATGGTGACACCGGTGATGGGCAGGCTGGCCGCGTATGCGTCCGGTGTAAGCAGCGCACCGGTATTGGAAGGCGAGCGCCGCAGCGTCGCAATGGCCGCAACACCCAGCAGGATGAGCACCACCAGGGCAGCAATGGCCCAGGTACGCGCGGAGACGGTGCGCTCCGGTTCCTGCGGCATGGACAGAACTGTGTCGTCGGCGGCCATCGATCCCGAGTCTACTACGCAGGTTCGGTCATCATATATTTACGGGCGCTGCGCACAAATTGTGGCAAGGTTCTCGCAACATTCCATCCAGCTACCGGTTCTAAACGTATACCGGACAAGCACCGAAAGAAACCACGGAACTATTTCCAGGACCACACCGTAACTGCTCGATATCTGTTCCATAAAAAGGGGAGGCATCACGATGCAGCAAGTACCCGTTGCCCGCGAGTGGACATACCGCGCATCTGCCTTTGGCTTTGGCCTGCTGCTGCTGGCTGGCCTGCTGATCTTCTAGGCGCTTTTGCCGAAGTCTTGGTGCTGCATACTCTGGATCAGGGTATGCGGCATCAGTCCAATGAGGCGCGCTTCACCTTCTGCCGAAAATCATCTCCCTGTAACTCCACCGGATAACACATTTCCTGCAAGCGGGACCACATTCGCTCGCCAATCCTGTCTCCAAGCGTCTTGACGCGCATTACTTCCTTCGCTTCCTCTTTCAGCTGATCCTGGAAGCGGTCGACCTGTTCCGGTGCCTGCTCTTCAAATTCCGACTTCGCCGGAGGAAGGTTTGGATAGTTGGTCGTGATGATGGTTATTTTCCGGTCATTATATCTCTTATTAAGAATCAAGGCCAGCGTGTCGTACACCCAAGCCGTCGGCTTAGTTGATCCAAGCTCGTCAAGGACTAACACTTCCATTTTGAAAAGAGGAGCCAAGAGAGAGGACTCGTTGATCGGCGACTCGTCGCCGTACGATTGTTGAATTCGGCGCAATAAATCAACATATTCGCAGAAGTATCCATCCGCGCCTTTTTCGATTAGTCCGAGCAGAACTCCTACAGCTAGGTGCGTTTTACCGATGCCCACCTTTCCACAGAGAAGAAGCCCTATCCCTTGATTCGCGAATGGATAGCTCTCAACTATCTTTTGAGCGGCCTGCCGCGCTCGAAATAAAGTTGGACTCGCCTCCGGATACATAGACTCGAAGGAGTCAAGGGTGCTGTGTTTGTAATGTTTAGGAATTGCTGCCTTTGAGAGACGGGAATTTAGCCGTCGTGACTCTCGGCACACGCACGGCACCGCCGAGCGATACCCCTTTGGCCCCTCGACGATACGCATGCCCTGTCCCTCACAATGAGGACATTTCTGTTCTAACTCGTGTTCTAAATCTCTTCTTCTACTTGCCGAATCCAGTTCCATCGCCTGCTCTCACCTAACAGCATCGCTCAGGCAAAGCAGTTGCGCCAGCGCCTGCATGTGGAAGCAGACGCTGGCGCTGTGGAATTGAAAGCTGCAGCTGTGGAAGGCTGGGACCTACCGCGCGCTGGCGACAGTGTCCCCGTCCTTGGTAATGACGGTGCTGCAGGCCATGGGCATGTCGCCAGACTTCGGCGTGCACTCCTCATAGGCAAGCACAACGCCCTTCAGGTCCAGGCAGGTGGTGGATGTGGCCGCACCGCTGCGGTTGCTCAACACCTGGCCCGACATAAAGCAGGAGTTCAGCCGAGGCATCTTCGCGCTGACCATGGTGTTTTTACCAACCACGTTAAAGTCCATGGGGAACGGCAACTTCGCCGGCTTCTCCACCACAGCCTCAACGCGCGTGACAGCAACTACGCGATGTTCGCCCGGAGGCATGTTGGTGGAGGGATTTACAAAGCCGGGCGCAAGCTGGTTGCAGCCTGCTTCTGCCGTGGCAGAGCTGGTGGGCAGGCCGCTGGTGTCCGCGCATCCCGGCGTTGCCGAACCCTTATTCGGGTTCTGCGTGTTCTGCGAGCCGGGCAGCTGGCCGGTGGGGGAGGTCTGTGCGTGTGTCGGGACCGCGCTTGCGCTGAGCGTGGCGGAAACGATTAGGGCGCAAATTAAAGTCTTCATCTAGGCCTCCTGCTTGGTGTCGAATTCTATCCCTGTTCGCCCAGAACGCGCAGCAAATACGCATGGCAGGCAAAAAAGTTTCACGAATCTACGATTGCATCCATGCTCCGGGCGTTGTCCGCGCGGACAAAGGTCGCCACCGCACACGCCAACCGGCAAGCGGGATTGTCTCTGCACCGCTCCAGCATTGCCCCGGCGCAGCAACCGGCGTACACTAGATAAAGTGCCGAGGGACGCGTAACCGCGTTCCCTGCACGGCAAAGCGACGGGACCATCGATGTGGCGTGAATCTGACCGCTGCAAGCGAACCGTGAGCCGGAACGGCCAAGACCCTGAAGCGACACAGGTGCGCCCCACAAAGGTACAACTGCGTCGCAGAAATTGAGAAACACATGCCGAAGCAAGGAATTCACCCGAACTACGTTGAAACCACTGTGAAGTGCGCGTGCGGCAACACCTTTGAAACCCGCTCCACCCACAAGGGCAACATCCTGCTGGAAATCTGCAATGCCTGCCACCCGTTCTACACGGGCAAGAGCAAGGTGATGGACACCGCTGGCCGCATCGAGCGCTTCAAGCGCAAGTTTGCCAAGAGCGACTCCTCGGTCGCCGCAGCCAAGTAACCAGCAGCACAACAACACAACCGAAAAGAGCCTCCGGTACGCCGGGGGCTCTTCTCACATTTGAAGTGGAAGCGCGATGAAGAAAGAGTGGGAACACATTCCGGTTGCCGTTGCTGACAACGTTCCCGTTGCCACGCCCACGGCTGTGCCCGCGGAGTTCACCATTGGCAACGTGCGCATTGCGCCGGCCACGGTGCTGGCCCCCATGGCGGGCGTTACGGACACCGTCTTCCGCCGCTTCATCAAGAACGCTTCCCTCTTCAGCGAAAGCAACACAAGCGCGACTGCCAACGTAGAAGAAGCAGCGACGAATCAGCAATCCGGCTGCGGCCTCATCATGACGGAGTTCACCTCCGCTGACGGCCTGTCGCGTATGCGCGAGGTCAAGCGCAAGCGCTACCTTACCTATTACGACGACGAACATCCCATCTCCGCGCAGCTCTTTGGATCGAACCCGGAGACGCTGGCCGAGAGCGCGCGCATCTGCCAGGACGCGGGCTTCGACATCGTCGACCTGAACCTGGGCTGCCCCGCCAAGCGCGTGGTTGCATGCAACGGCGGCAGCGGCCTGTTGCGCGACCTGCCGCACATTCAAACCATCTTTGAAGCCGTGCGCGCGGCCGTTACGATTCCCTTCACGGTGAAGTTCCGGCTGGGCTGGAGTGACAAATCGCTCGTCTGCGTTCCGTTGGCGAAGATGGCCGAAGACTGCGGCCTGAACGCCGTCGCGCTGCACGCACGCACTCGCGAACAGGGCTACACCGGCAACGCGCGCTGGGAGTTCATTGCTGCAGTCAAAGACGCGGTGAAGATTCCCGTGATTGGCAACGGCGACGTGCGTACTCCCGAAGACGCAGCCAACATGATTGCGCAAACCGGTTGCGATGCCGTGATGATTGGCCGCGCCGCACCTGCCAATCCGTGGATTTTCCGCCAGATTGCCCAGTACACCGCGAGCAAGGCCGCCACTGGCACGGGCAGCTACGACATCGCAACCGAGCAGGATCGCTACCGCATGATCCGCACCTACTTCACCATGCTGTTCGACGAGCTGGAGCAGGAGCACCCGGAGATCGACTTCACGCCACTTGCGGACACCAGCGCGCTCACGCCGCTGGAACTCTCAGCGCACAACAAGCTGCGCAACAAGCTGCGCGACCGCGAATCCGCGCGCCGCGACGTCATCGGCAAGATGAAGCAGTTCGCCAGCTGGTTCACCCACGGTGTCCCCGGCGGAGCCACACTGCGCCGCAGCATCTTCGAAAGCAAACAGGCAGAGCAGGTGATGGACGCAGTCGACCGCTTCTTCGCAACAGACGCAGCCCACCGCACCGTAAGCACGCAAGACCTGCAACCAGCAGCCTTCGCCGACTTCCACGACAGTTAAGAATTTCTCGCTTGCCGAAACCCCCTTTACATTTTCTAATAGGTAAAGGGGGGCATCCTCATGGAAGCGACACTCAGCAGCAAGAACCAGGTCACGATCCCGAAGCAGGTACGTGAATACCTGCACCTCAGAGCGGGCGACCGCTTCAAATTCTTCCTGCAGCCGGACGGCGTTGTGGTCATTCTTCCAAAGATTTCTGTCTCGAAGCTTAAGGGCAGTCTGCCCAGGCGGAAGAAGCCGTTGTCGATTGAAGAGATGAATGCCGCGATCCGCACTGCAGCGGCACAATCCGGTAGTCGATGATTGGGCTCGACACCAACGTCGTCCTACGCTACCTGCTGCAGGATGATCCTGCACAATCCAAAACAGCAAACCGCCTGATGGCCCGCCTGACTTCAGAAGACCCGGGCTTCATCAGCATCGCAACTGTCCTCGAAATTGTGTGGGTTCTGCGCAGCCTCTTCAAACTCACACCAAAAGAGATTGCCGCGCAGGTCGAGCAACTCCTCGCGGCCGACGCCTTCATCCTGCAAAACGAACAGCAGATCTTCGAAGCTGCCTATGCGCTCAAACGAGGTTCAGGCGAATTCGAAGACGCCCTGATCGGCGCTCTCAACATATGGGCCGGCTGCTCCGAGACGATCACGTTCGACCGTCGCACCTCACGCCTGCCAAACTTCCGCGTGCTCTCATAAAAAGCCAGCGCTGAGCCATCGGCAAGATGGCTCGGCACTGGCTTTCTGTTCCGCTTCGTTCTACTTACTGCTTGGCCAGGTCAAGGTCGATCGTCAGCTTTACTTCCTTGCCGACCGCCGACTCCGGATAGCTGGGCGCGAGACCAAATGCGAAACGGTCCAGCGTCGTGGTTGCAGAGAAGCCCGTGTGCTGCTTCTTGTCCATGCCCGTCACGGGGCCGTTGGGGCCTTCCACCGTCAGCGTCACCGGCTTGGTAATGCCATGCACCGTCAGGTTGCCGTTGATCGTGAGGCCGCCGCTCGTCTTTGCGACGGAGGTGCTCACAAACGTGCCCGTGGGAAACTTCGCCGTCTCAAAAAACTTTTCGCTCTTCAGGTCGGCATCGCGCTGGCTGTTCTGCGTGTCGACCGAATCCACGGCAATGGTGATGTTCACCTTCGACTTCGTAATGTCCTTCTCGTCCCATACAACCTCACCGCCGGTCAGGTTGAAGTGCCCGCGCACCTTCGAAATCGTCAGATGCGAGATGGAAAAATCCACACCGCTATGTGCAGGATCGGGCTTCCAGGTGGAGGTTTGAGCGAAGGACGGAGCAGACAGCAACAGAGCAACGCCAAGTGCGGGGATAAAACGACGAATCACGGTGTATTTCCTCTCAAAATGAGCAATCTCTTGAAACCCTGAAAACAGCCGTCGAGGCTGTCAGATATTTCTATATCGAAAGATGTTGCGATGCCCGCGCGCGATGCAACTTTCTTGTCACCCAAGGGTGAATTCTCTGTAAGCGCCCACAAACGACCTGCGATCATCCAATCAGCATGGAAACCACAGCAGCCACCGTCCGCATTCCGTTTGACAACACGTATGCCCGGCTGCCGGGTGAATTTCATGCGCGGGTGAACCCGCAGCAGGTGCGTGCGCCGCGGCTCATCAAGGTGAACGATGCGCTTGCGCGCTTCCTCGGCATTGATCCTGACGAACTGCGCACGCCTGAGGGCGTTGAGATTCTTGCGGGCAACCGCATTGCTGAAGGATCGGAACCGTTGGCCGCGGCCTATGCCGGCCACCAGTATGCTCACTTTGTGCCCACGCTGGGCGATGGCCGCGCCAACCTGCTGGGCGAGGTGATTGCGCAGGACGGGAAGCGGTATGACATCCAGCTGAAGGGCGCAGGCCCAACGCCGTTTTCGCGTCGCGGAGACGGCCGTGCCGCGCTGGGCCCCGTGCTGCGCGAGTACCTTGTGAGCGAGGCGATGAATGTGCTGGGTGTGCCCACAACGCGCGCGCTGGCCGCGGTGCTGACGGGCGACCCCGTCATCCGCGAAGAGGTGCTGCCCGGTGCCATCATCACGCGCGTTGCTGCAAGCCACATGCGCGTGGGCACGTTTGAATACTTTGCCGCACGCAAGGATGTCGACTCCATCCGCACGCTGGCGGATTACGCGATCAACCGTCACTATCCTGACGCAGCCGATGCGCACAAGCGTTACCGCGCGCTGCTGGATGGAGTGGTAGCGCGGCAGGCGCAACTGGTAGCGCGATGGATGGACCTTGGCTTCATCCACGGCGTGATGAACACCGACAACACATCCATCAGTGGCGAGACAATTGACTACGGCCCCTGCGCCTTCATGGAGGCCTATCACCCCGGCACCGTCTTCAGCTCCATCGACCGCAACGGCCGCTACAGCTACGGCAACCAGCCCGGCATCACCGTGTGGAATCTGTCGCGCTTTGCAGAGGCGCTGCTGCCGCTGATGGAGACAGAAGAAGGCAGCGCAGAGGCTGCGATGGCTGCGGCGTATGAAGCGTTGAATGCTTTTCAGTCCACGTTTGAAACAGCGCATGTTGCAGGCCTGCGTCGCAAGCTGGGCCTGCAAACAGAGCAGCCCGGCGACCTGGACCTTGCAGCCGATCTGCTGCAGCGCATGGCAGAAAACACGGCAGACTTCACGCTGACCTTTCGCCGTCTTGCCGACGTGCTTGCGCAGCGCGATGACTACCCCGCTGCAAGCCTATTCCGTGATCCGTCCTCGTTTACGCAGTGGTCGCAGCGCTGGCAATTGCGCCTCGCGCAGGAAGGCACGACGACCGAAGAGCGCATCGCAGCCATGCGCGCCGCGAGCCCCATCTACATCCCGCGCAATCACCTGGTACAGGAGATGATTGACGCCGCAGTGCAGCGCGATGACTTCGCGCCATTTGAAAAGCTGCTCCAGGTCACCGCCGATCCATTCACAGAACACGAAGGCCTTAAGCGATACACGCAGCCCGCGCGGCCGGAAGAACGAGTCACCGCAACCTTCTGCGGCACGTAGTTCATCCTCCGCAGATATACTTCGTGCGTTACGCTGCACGCCTTGGCGGACGCAGCCAATTATCGATAATCACGGAGCTCAACGCACATGGCCTTCCCGGAACCCTACGTCGCCAACGCCGACCGTTACGCCAACGCAACCTTTCGCCGCTGCGGACAGAGCGGCATTCCGCTGCCACCCATCTCGCTGGGGCTGTGGCAGAACTTTGGCGGCGTAGACGTGTACGAAACAGGCCGCGCCACATTGCGGCGCGCCTTTGACCGCGGCGTGACGCACTTCGACCTGGCCAACAACTATGGGCCGCCCTACGGCAGCGCGGAAGAAAACTTCGGCAAGGTCCTCGCGACGGACTTCGCATCGCACCGCGACGAACTCATCATCAGCACCAAGGCCGGCTGGGATATGTGGCCCGGCCCCTATGGCATCGGCGGATCGAAGAAGTACCTCACCGCATCGCTCGATCAATCGCTCAAGCGCATGGGCCTCGACTACGTCGACATCTTCTACACGCACCGGCCAGACTTTGATACGCCCATTGAAGAGACGGTGAGCGCGCTGGCGCAGATCGTTCGCCAGGGCAAGGCGCTCTACGTGGGCATCTCGTCGTACTCGCCCGACCGCACACGCATCGTGCATGACCTGCTGAAGGCTGAGGGCATCAAGCTGTTCATCCATCAACCGTCGTACAGCATGCTGAATCGCTTCTTGGAACAAGGCCTTCTGCAGACGCTGGGAGAACTGGGTGTGGGTTGCATTGCCTTCTCTCCGCTGGCGCAGGGCTTGCTCACAAACAAATATCTGACCGGCGATGCTGCGCAGAAGACCCGCGTGAACAGCGGCGATGGCAGCTTCAGCGATTCGTTGCTGACGGAAGAGAACCTTGGCCGAGTGCGCTCGTTGAATGCGATTGCGCAGAAGCGCGGACAGTCGCTGGCGCAGATGGCGATTGCATGGGCGCTGCGCGATCCGCGTGTGACCACCGCGCTCGTCGGCGCGCGCAACGTGCAGCAGTTGGATGATTCGCTGGACGCGTTGAAGAACCTCACCTTCAGCAAAGAAGAGCTCGCGGAGATCGACAAGTACGCGGTCGACACGCCATCCATCGACCTGTGGCGAAGCGTCAACAGCCGCTAAAAGCTTAGAACGCGAAGGCCGCCAAGGATTCGTATGGGCCTTAGCGGCCTTAGCGCAACCCTTAGCGTACTTCGCGTTCTGCTTTTCTTTACTTCCCGAACGAAGCAGACCGCGTGCGGTTGATGACGCGAATCCCGTCGCGCCACTTCTCATTCAAACCCAGCACGGTCCACTCCACCTCAGGCTTGATGTAGCGCAACACCGTCTCCGTCGCAGGATGAATGCGCAACGACGGCGCAACCAGATACAACCGCGGCGGCTGTGCAGAGAGCCGCAGCCCACGAAAGTATCCATGCTGCTGCAATGCGCCTAAGCCTGTCGAAGCGTCAACCGTTTGCGTGTGATGCCAGCGCACGCGCAGCCAGTAGTCCAGCCCCTGCAGCGCAAAGTGCATATCCTCGTTCGCCTTCAGCTCCAGCACAGCCAGGCGGCCATCGTGCGTGGCCGTCAGCAGGTCCAGCATGCCGCGGTCGCCCGCCTGAAAGGCCGGCACCTGCGCATAAACATACGCCGTATCAAACTGCGCAAGGCTGCTCTGCCCATCGGTCAGCGAGCCAATGTTCGCGCGCAATGCAGACTCCATCCACGCCTCAGGCTGCATGCGAAACAGAGGGTCCTTTTGCGACCCACCGGCTTGCCTCCGCTCAAACAGCCTCGCAACAAACCCGCGGATCATCGACTCGCTGTCAGCATTCAGCTCCGTCTCTTGCGCGCCCGCGCCAAATGTAATTCGCGTGGTGCGCGCGAAGGAATTCGCCGCAGCCTCCTGCCACATGCGCGCAAACTCCAACCCATGCAGCAGCAGCGCAAGTTCGGTGGATGAGCGCAGCCGTTGTTCCACCTGCGCGTGCATCGCTGCGGGCACCATCGCCATGGCCTGCGCAATCGCATCGGCAAAGCGTTCCTGCGCACGCTCCGGATCGGGCGCATGCAACAGCCGCGTCGTCAGGTTGCCGGTGTCTGCGGCGTCACGCTCCAGCAGATCTTCGGTGGATTCATCCAGCTCATACATCTGCCACTGCGCTGCATCGGTACGCAGCCACGCCAGTCGAGACAGCGTCGTCGCCGCCGTTCCCCTTGGCACAACGATTCGTAGACCGGTGAAGAGCCGCGTGCCACCTGCCTGTTCACGGCACAGCTGCAACCACAGGATGCCCACCGTCAGCACGCCATCAATGGTGCTCTGCGTCTCCTCCGCATTCACGCCGACGACGGCCCACGCATCCTGCCCTTTGCGAAGCACGCCGCGCGCATAGGCCGGGCCAAACGACCGCTCCAGATCCATTGCCGAGCGAAAGCTCTCTGCCTTCCAGTCCTCAAACTGCCGCGCCAGCACGCGTTCCAGCGTGGCAATGTAGCGGCGGCGCGTGGTGTCGCGTGCGGTGGGTGTGCGCCGGTCCGGCTGCGATACCAGCTCAAGCATCTGCGGTTTACTTTGGCCAAAGCGTACGGTGGCCAGCCGCAACATATCCTTGCGCGCAACAACAGAAGCAACACGCCGCACCACGTTGCGCTCTTCACTCCAAAGATGAATGGTGCAGCGGCCATGGTCCTGCGAGAGCGAGTAGCGTGTCTCGCGCATGTCGAAGATCACGCGACCATCTTCCAGCAGCACAGCAGTCGCGTGTTCCGCCAGAAAAGCCTCTATCGCCGCGGCAATCTCCTCAGGTGATTGCTCAGGAGCCGCAACCATCTACCAGCCCCGCGCCGCCCGCAGCGCTGTAATGTGCGCCACATGGTGCCGGCTGTGCCACGCATACGAAAGCGCCACCGTCTCCAGCGTCATACGGCCATTTTCAGGATGCACAAACGCCCGCTGCCACTGGTCCTTCTTCAGCGAACGCAGCAACATCAGCAGCCGCGCATGCAGAGCCTCAAGCAGATCAAGCGACCACTCCACCGGCGCGCACTCCGCGTCATGCAAATGCGCCCATAGATCTTCGTCATAGGGCATGATGGTCGGGTCATGCTCCGTCAGCGCAAACTTCACGCGCAGGTAGCAGTTCATGTGCGAATCCGCCACATGGTGCACCACCTGCCGCACGGTCCATCCACCTTCGCGATACGGCGTGTCCAGCTTCGCATTGTTCAGCTTTCGTACCGCAAAACGCAGATTCTGCGGCAGTTCGCCAAGCTGGTACAGCGCCTGCTCCATCGCTGCGGCATCTACGGTTTGGGGCCGCTGCCAGCGGCCAATGGGGTAGCGAGGATCAACTGAATCAGAGGCGTTTGCAGGGCGCGTGGGACTCATAAGCTGACGCTAGCACAAGACTGTCCTGCCGGACGGGCCCGCTACGCGCGGGGCGGGCGTTTACACGCCCCTTTACTGCTTCGCGTGGGCCTCCCGTTGGTCGGGATGAACGGCTTTAGCCGCCGAGATAGAAACGATATCCGGCGAGAACGTGGCTTTAGCCGCCGAGATTCGAATCTCGGCGGCTAAAGCCTCATAACAACTCGCGCTCCTTTCCTAGCTCAGCGGCTAAAGCCGCATATTTTTTCATTGAGTTTTTGGGGCCTGCAAGAGTTTTCATCCTGACCATCGGGAAGGCCACACGAAGCAGTAAAAGGGCGTGTGAACGCCTCCGGCAGGACAGAGATTCTAAGAAGCTTTGCAAATGAGGCGTAAAATCAAAGTAATGAGCAGTTCCCCGGCTACGCTCCCACATAACGCCCAACAGATATTCCAGGATGGTTTCGGCATAGGCACGGCGCTGATTGAGCGTTGCCTGTCTGCTGCGCTCTCTGCCGGCGGTGATTTTGCGGAGCTGTACTTTGAGTCGGTCACCTCCAGCTCCATTGGAGTTGACGAAGGCATTGTGAAGTCTGCCAGCCAGGGCCACAGCACCGGCTGCGGCGTGCGCGTGCTCAGCGGCGAACGCACAGGCTACAGCTACACCGACGTGCTGGATGAGACGCACCTGCTCCGCGCGGCAAAAACCGCTGCCATGATTGCCAGCGGCCCCTCAACGGTGCGTGTGCAGGGCTTCCGGGAAGCCACCACGCATGATCTTTATCCCGTTGTGGGACTGGACGCCGAGATTACGCACAAGCTGGCACTGGTGCAGCGCGCAGACAAGGCAGCGCGCGCCTATGACCCCCGCATCACGCAGGTGCGCGCAGGCTTTAATGACGAGCTGCGGCACATTCTGATTGTGGCCAGCGATGGCACATGGGCCGCGGATACACAGCCGTTGAGCCGTTTCAGCGTCGCCGTGATTGCGAAGGATGCGAAGAGCAACAACACCGCGCGCGGATCCAGCGGCGGCGGCGGCCGCGTTGCCATCAGCTATTACGACACGCAGCGCACGCCGGAGTGGTACGCACAGGACGCCGCGCGCCAGGCCATTCTGCAGTTACAGGCAACGGAAGCACCCGCCGGTGAGATGGAAGTGGTACTCGGCCCCGGATGGCCGGGAGTGCTGATTCATGAGGCTGTAGGCCATGGACTGGAAGCAGATTTCAACCGCAAAAAGCAGTCCGCCTTCGCAGGATTGATGGGACAGCGCGTAGCCACCGACAAAGTAACTGTGGTCGATAACGGCACAATACCCAACCGGCGTGGTTCACTGAATGTAGACGACGAGGGCGTGCCCACGCAGAACACGGTGCTGATTGAGAAGGGCATCCTGCGCGCGTACATGAGCGACAAGCTGTCTGCAAAGGTGATGGGACTGCCCAGCACCGGCAGCGGCCGCCGCGAAAGCTACGCATCTGCCCCCATGCCGCGCATGACGAACACGTACATGCTGGCGGGCGATGACGATCCCGCAGACATTCTGCGCAGCGTGAAGAAGGGTTTGTACGCCGTGAACTTCAGCGGCGGGTCCGTGGACATTACCAACGGCAAGTTCGTCTTCGCGGCCAGCGAGGCTTACCTGATTGAGGACGGCAAAGTTACTGCTCCGGTGAAGGGCGCCATGTTGATTGGCGATGGGCCGGAGGCTTTGAAATACGTGAGCATGGTCGGGCACGATCTATCGCTCGATGAAGGCATCGGCACCTGCGGCAAGCGCGGACAGGGAGTACCGGTGGGTGTCGGCACGCCGACGGTGAAACTCGACAGAATGACAGTGGGCGGAACGGGGCGATAACCATGGCAACAGTAAAAGCACCAAAGGCACCGGGCGAAAAGATTTTTGAGTGTGAAGTAAAGCGCAGGCGCGTAGCCGCACGCGGCGGCTATGAGCCCTTCTGGAAGGTAAAGAATGTGGCCGAAGCACTTGTGGACGGCGACACCGAGTTCCGCTGCAAGGACTGCCACGGTAGCCTGAAGATGCACAAGCAGCGCATCCCCGGCGGCCCCGGCGCATACGTGGAACACGCCTCAAAGCACGACGCGGAATACTGCCCCGGCACCCTCCACTTCCAGGCAGCCACGGACGGCCGCGAGATGCGCTTCTCCGGAACACCGGTGCGTTGAGAACGCTTGGTATAAATAGGCGTAGTCGGTCGAGAACTCTAAGGGTGTGAGTGTTTGCTATGGCAGGCATCAGGCGAAGTTGGCTCAATCTTGCATGGTTCGTGCCGCTATCTCTGTCGACTGCCTTTGTCATCGTCAGAAATATCGGCTTTGTTTGGCATCTGCTAACACTTGCTCATAGTCGGTGGGTTTGGGCAGCTCTAATGTCACCCTCCGCAGCTTTTTGCTGGGCTTGCATGTTTGCTGACATAGAAGTACCAGCTCATTTAATTTTCGTCATCGGAGCTGCTACGTTCGGGAAAAGCGATCAAGAAGAACTTCAATCTCCTTGGAAGATCGTCTTGTTGCTCGTCGTCATTCTGTTGTTATGGCCTTTGTTGATGGAATTTCTCATCTGGGGGTCTTTTCCGTTGACCTATGACAGTCACGGCGTAGGTAGGCTCAGAATGATTCCTTTCCTGCCGTGGCCGAGCGGGCCATATAACAGCTATTAATTTGCTCGAGGTTGCATTGGTCATCAAAACTCAATCACTAGTGTCCTTGGCGCAGAACCTCGTCGACCGCGCGCTGCGCGCAGGCGCGACTGACGCAGAAGCGGTTGTCTACGAGGCTGATGAGTTCTACACCAAGGTGCGGCTGGGCCAGGTGGAGACGCTGACAGAGTCGACCTCGCGCGCCATTGGTCTGCGCGTCTTCAACGGACAGCGCACTGCCAGCACATCCACCAATGATCTGGGTGAGGATTCACTCAAGCGGCTGGTGCGCGGCGCAGTGGAGCTTTCAAAGGTCACGGAAGAAGATCCGTACGCGGGCCTGCCGGATGCAGATGCGTACTCCACTGTGCGCAATGGCGACGGCCTTGGCATCTACTTTGCGGATGTCTACGACCTGCCGGTGAAGGCGCGCATTGAGATGGCGCGCGCAACAGAAGCCGCGTCCATGGCCGCAGATGTGCGCATCCAGAACAGCGATGGCGGCACCTTCTCCGCCGCGACGTCGCACAAGGCCATCGCCAACTCACGCGGCTTTGCGGGGGAATATGGCAAGAGCTACTGCGGCATTGGCTGCACGCCCATTGCGCAGGATGAGAACGGCATGCAGCGCGATGGCTGGGGCAGCGGCGCACGCACACTGCGCAAGCTGGACACGCCGGAAGAGGTGGGCAAGGAAGCCACCAAGCGCGCCGTTCGCAGGCTGGGTGCGCGTCGCGTGCCCACGCAAAAGGCTTCCATGGTCTTCTCGCGCGAGATTGCGCGCGGCATCATGGGCAACATCTTTGACGCAGTGAATGGCGAAGCGGTCTATCGCCACGCAACCATGTTTGAAGGCATGCTGGGCCAGCAGGTGGCAAGCCCGCTGGTCACCGTGGTGGACGACGGCGCCATGATGCTTGAGGACTGGCTTGGAGGATTCGGGACGCTTCCCTTCGACGGCGACGGCCTGCCCATGCAGCGCAAGGTCATTGTCGAAAAAGGCATCCTGCAAACGTACGTGACCAACAGTTACACCGCGCGCAAGCTGGGTACCAAGAGCACAAGCAACGCATCGCGAGGCCTGGCAGGCGCGCCCGGCATTGGCGCTGGCAACTTCTACCTGCAGCCCGGCACGCAAACGCCGCGCGAGATCATTGACGACGTAAAGACGGGCCTCTACGTAACGGAGGTGCTGGGCAGCGGCGTCAACCTGGTCACCGGCGACTACTCGCAGGGCGCAAGCGGCATATGGATTGAGAACGGCGTCTTCACCGGCGCAGTAGAAGAGATCACCATCGCCGGTAACCTGAAGGAGATGTACAAGAACATCGTCGCCGTAGGCAACGACCTCATCTTCCGAGGCTCCGCAGCCAGCCCCTGCATCCGCGTAGAAGGCATGACCATCGCCGGCTCTTAAGTGCTCTGTCCTGCGGGACGAGCCCGCTACGCGCGGTGCGGGTGCTCACGCACCTTCTTGCTGGCTTCGCCTCGCCTCTCCCGTGATTTTTTGGGAAAATGGTCAAGGTGTAAATTATTCGCAGGAGACTGACATGGAAGCGACAGCGATTTTTCTAGCCCTCTTCACATCCATTTTTGTTGCCATTCTGCTCCCGTTCGTTCTTTCAGGAGAGCGCATGAAGACAGCGCAAGAGAAGGCGCGCACACGCCGCATCGCTGAAGCAAAGATGAACGCACGGCTCCTGCGCTTCAACCTCTAAGAGTTCATTACATGGGCGCAGGATGGCGAGCTTTTAGCACTGACTTGCTGACTTGCTGACTCGCTAACTCTCTTCCTTATTCCAGCCCGTACACCACCAGCACAGCACTCCCCTTCGCCATCGGCCACACGGTCGACTTCATACCAACGGCCACAGCAATCCGCTGCGCACCCGCGCTCGTCGAGTAGCTGATAATCCCGCCGCCGACCGCACCGCCTGCATTCGTCTTCCAGGCCACGTCACCAGTCTTCGCGTCAAAGGCGTAGACCGTTCCCGCAAGATCACCGGCAAACACCACGCCACCTGCCGTTGGGGTAATGCCGCTCAGCACCGGCGACGGCGCATGAAAGTGCCACGCTATCTTCCCCGTCTCAGCATTCAACGCAGTCACCCAACCTGTGCCAGTCTCAGCGGCATCGGTCACGCGCTTTGACTCCGCATTGCCCACTGGAGGCATCGCCGTGGCGCACCAGTCCACCGCGCCCACGTAGATCATGTTGGTGGAAGGCGCATACGACGTGCCGTTCCATTCATCGCCACCCTGGCCGCCGGGGCAGAAATGCACGCCACCTTCCTTCATGGGCGCGGTCGCGTTCTCCACCGTCGTGATGGGCGACTTCCACACCTGGCGGCCCGACGGCAGCGCCACCGCGTAGACGTAGCCATCCTTCGTCGCGGCTGTCAGAAGGTGCTTGCCACCGTGCGTGGTCAGCAGCGTAGCCGCGGCAGAGACCTCCCAGTCATGGAAGTCGTGCATCACCGCGCCGTACACCTGCTTCACCGCACCGGTCTTGGCATCCAGCGCAACGGTATAGCTTGCATCTTTGTCGTTCGTGGGGTTGCCGCCGGGAACATACAGCGTGCCCGTCGCAGCATCCAGCGAGTACGCCGTCCACGATGTGCCGCCCGTCGCGTCTTCTTTCGATACGAGCTTTGGCGCAGGCGCGGCTGGTCCATTCGGCTTGTCCATCTGCCCACGCGGAGCCATGTACTGCTCCCACACAACCTTGCCCGCCGCAGCATCCAGCGCGTAGATACGGCCCTTCACCGGAATCTTCTCGCTGCCTGCATTGCCTGCAAACACAAGGCCCTTCCACGCCAGCAACGCAGTGGGAATGCTCTCAGCCTGCGACTTGTCTGCAATGGTCGCCTCCCACAGACGCTTGCCGGTTGCAGCGTCGTAGGCCAGCACGCGGCCATCCTGCGTGCCGCGGAACACACGTCCATCCATCACCGCCGCACCGCGATTCACATCGTTGGGCACCGCGGGTTTGTAGTCCTCATGCACGCGCCACTTCTCTGCACAGGTCGCAGCATCAATCGCCACGGTGTCATGTCCCGTGGTCAGATACATCACGCCGTCCACCACCACGGGGCCGGTCTGAAAGCTGGTCTGCTGCTTCAGGTCATAGCGGCACACCTCATGCAGCTTGCCCGCATTGGCAGGGGTAATTTGCGACTGTGGCGCAAACCGTTCGCCCGTCAATGTGCGATTAAACGCGGGCCAGTCATTCGCACTCTGCGCAACAACAGGGGATACAAGCAACAAGGCACCAGCAACACAAAGCAACGAACGATTCAAGCGATTCTCCCTGGCCGCCTTCAAAAGCGTAGCGGCCTTCGCGTAACCTTAGCGACCTTTGCGTTCTGCTTTTTCAAAGCGCTCACGCACGAACGGATTGTAGATGTCCACCACCAGCGTTGTCATAACAACCAAAGTTAGAATCACCAAGTGGCCCCTGACCCCATCTTCGAGCATGAGATCGCCTTTGAGCCTGCAAACGCGGCCGAGGCTCTGCGTGCGCTGCCCCAGGCAAATGGTGTGGTCGCTCTGTTTGGCCACGGAACCACAGACCGCCCGCACCTGATGAAGGCAGCCAACATCCGCCGCCGCTTGCAGCGGCTACTGGAGCCGGCGGAGGGACAGACCAAGCGGCTGAATCTGCGCGACCGCATTGCGCGCATTGCATGGCGCACAACAGCGTCAGAGTTTGAAAGCCTGTTGCTCCTCCATCGCGCCATGTCACTCGCCTTTGGCACGGAAGAAGCGCGCAAACGCATGCGCCTCGCGCCGCCGTACACGGTTCGCTTCGCTGCGGAAAACGCGTACCCGCGCATCTACGTCACCAACCATCTGCGACGACGCTCGCTTGGCACCACCTTCGGCCCCTTCTCATCGCGCTTTGCAGCGGAGCGATGCTGCGAGGCGATTGAAGAACTCTTCCTTATTCGCCGCTGCTATATGGAACTGCATCCCTCGCCGGACGACCCCGGCTGCATCTACGGCGAGATGAAGAAGTGCATGGCGCCGTGCCAGCAACGCTGCAGCGACGAGCAGTACAGCGCGGAGTGCACGCAGGTGCTGGCGTTTCTACAGACGCAGGGCGCATCGCGCATCGCGGAGCTAGAGGCAGAGCGCGACCGCGCCAGCGCCGACATGATGTTTGAAGAGGCCGCAGCAGCGCACGCGAAGGTCGCGAAGGTGAAGGCTGCCGCCGCGTTGATCGACGAACTGGTGCAGCCGCTGAGCGAGTTGCGCGCGGCGCTGCTGATGCCCTGCCCTTCCGCAGACGGCGAGCCGCATGCCGCTGTGTTTCTGTTTCAGGATGGCTGCCTGCACGGGCCGGAGCGCGTGTCGCTGCTGGGCGTGCGCCTGGCGAAGGAGCAGGCAGAGGTTGGCTCATCACTGTTTGCGCAGCCGCTCATGCTGGCACCACAGCCGCTGGCGCCTGGGCCGCTGGATGGTGGTGCGTCGTCAGAGACTGAAGCATCACCGGCTTCTTCATCCGCAAGTGCGGAGGAGCGCATGCTGGCCGCGATTGCAAAGCTTGAAGATGGCAGCAGTGCGCGCGATGTTGCCGAGCTGGGCGACCACCTGGCGCTGCTGAAGCGCTGGTACTACCGGCCAGAGAGGCAGCGCGTAGGCGCTATCTTCTTCCGCCAGCGAGATGCATGGCCGGTGCGCCGCATGATCCGCGCCGCAGCGAAGATCGCCGCTCCTGAGCCGCAAAAAGAACTGCCCTCTCCACTCCCCCCAGAATTGTCATCCTGAGCGGAGCACGCAGTGCGGAGTCGAAGGACCTGCATTTTGCTGGTTCGCCATAAATGTTTTTGAAAGCCGCAGCATTTGACTTGCGGAAGGGCACAGCTTCAGCTGTGCCCTCTCATCGCAAAATTGAATGGGCTTTAGCCCCTGAGGTTGGCTTTGCAAAAGCGTACCTCGGCGGCTAAAGCCGATTCGTGTCGAAGGATGTGTGGCACAGCTAAAGCTTTGCCCTTCCACTTCCCAGCACATTTAGGGCGCAGCCGACGAAATGCAGGTCCTTCGACTCCGCTACGCTCCGCTCAGGATGACAAATCATGGGACAGCTTGAAAGTTCGCTACACAGCCACGCTGGTGGCGTCCGGCAACGCCTGCGGTACGCGGACCCACTTCATCCCAGCAGCCTTCGCGCTCTCAATACCGGCATCCGCATCTTCAAACACAAGGCAGCTCTCAGGCGACACACCCAGCAGCGTAGCGGCCTTCAAAAACGGCTCGGGATCGGGCTTGCCCTTCGCATAATCCTCAGCTGCAACAATCACCTCAAAGCGATCGCGAAGCTGCAGTGCATCCAGCGTCCGCTCCACTGAATCGCGCGGCGAGCCGGAGACAATGGCCAGCGGAATCTGTCCGTGCTTCGCCAGCACATGCGCGAGCACTGATTCAATGGGCTGAATGTTCGCGATGCCCGCCACGTACTCTGCTTCCTTGCCCGCAACCACGCTCACCGGGTCCAGCGTGTAGCCAAATTTTTCATTCAGCAGCTCCACCACGCGCAGCGGCGGCACACCGCCCAGTGCATAAAACAACGCCTCCGGAAAGGTGCCACCATGCGCCTTCACGGCGTTCGTCCACGCAATGAAGTGCGCGGGCATGGAGTCAGCAACGGTGCCGTCCAGATCGAAGAGGTATGCGCGAAAGTCGCCTGCGGGCAGTTCAAGAGCTTGTGTATCCGACATACATCTATGGTACCGGCCCGCGGCGGAACGTTGTTATGTTGCGAGAACGGCGTTTATCGGGACTGATCCAGCTTCTCGACGTCCCTGCAAATCGCAATGGTTAATTTAGGCCGAGAATGCCGAGCCTGTTTCCTGCTCTCCGCAGTCTTGGGGTTTCGACTCCAAGTTCCGCTGCCTCCTTCAGAACGCTCATGACGGTTCTTCGAAGCTCTTCGTTGTGATCTCCCTTGCCCACTACGGCTTGAAAAGCTTTACTGAAAGAGAATGCGGCCACCATACCCCCGGCAAATAAAAACCGCGGCATACGGAGGGGGATCAGGCCAGTAAAGTTTTGCTGTAGGTCAACCCCCCTCGCGCGAAGAACAGGGAGCATCTCTCGCATGGTCAGCGCTGCCTCTCGCGCTTCCTTGAATGAGCCCATGACCGTTTCCATTGAGCCAGCATAGATAGCCTGCGACATCAATCCTGCGTTCGTCGCAAAATGAATCCACAGCCAGTCCCTAAAGTGAGTCTTCTCTGCAATCTTGAATCCGGAATCGCGAAAAAGCTTTCGCGCCGCAACTTCGCTTTCGGTTGGCGATCCAGAAAACATTCCGAAGTTGACCGAAGCATAGATCGCGCCGCGCAACGCGTTCTCGCGGAATGCGCCCCCTGCAAGCGGAAAGCCCCAGGCCAGCCGATCTTTGGGCAGTCCTCTTGTCGCCTCTTCAGGGTCATGCCAGAAATTGCTAAAGATGAGGATCGTGGCGTGCCCTACGCGTGACTCAAGGAACTTCGCAACCTCAGCAAACATCCACTCCTGAACGCTGACCAGGATCAAATCGTAGGTGTGATCCGCCGGCAGTTCCTCCACCATACGAATCGCCCAATCTTCATCAATATGCTTCCTTTGCGCCCCACGGCGCCCGTCGAAAATATCCAAATGTACATGAGAGCCATGTTCAGCCGACCTTCCTGGACGGACGTAGAACGTGACACTGTGACCGGCCTTCTCAAAAGCCCAGCCGTAAAGCGTCGTAATGACGCCTCTTCCGAAAAGCAAGATCTTCATTGAGTCTCCAACGCTATCTTCTCATTTGGGCCACGCACAACCCCTACTCATCCGAACAAGGCTCTCGTCTCTTGTGAGGAAAGGCTTCTCTTTATGAGATGAATCAACGCAAGACGCCGATATACGCATCGATAGCGGATTGGTAACGGGAAGTCGGCTTATCGGAAGTTATTGGGCCGCCGAAAAAGAGCGGTGCATACAGAGAACAACGCAACAGCAACCAACACACCACCCGCCCTTGTTACACTGCCCCTGATGATTGAGCTTGCTTATTCCATCCTTGCCGCGGACTTCACCAACCTTGCCGCGGACATGGCTGCGGCCGAGCGCGGCGGCGGCACCGTGTGCCATGTGGACGTGATGGATGGTCACTTTGTGCCCAACATCACCTTTGGCCCGCCGGTAACAGCAGCGGTGCGCTCTGTTACGAAGGTGCCGCTGAACGTACATCTAATGATCGAGGACCCGGACCGCTACATTGCGGACTTTGCGAAGGCCGGCGCCAGCCATCTGCTGGTACACCAGGAGGTTTGCCGCCACCTGCACCGCACCCTCACCGCCATCCGCGAACACGGCATGGAGCCGGCCGTAGTCATTAACCCGGCCACACCGGTTGAGACGATTATTGAGGTCCTGCCGCTGGTCCACCACGTACTGGTGATGACGGTGAACCCCGGCTTTGGCGGCCAAAGCTTTATTCCACGCACCGTCCGCAAGATTGAGCACCTGGCCAGCCTGCGCAATGAACTGGGCCTGAACTACCGTATTGAGGTGGATGGCGGTATCGCCCACGACACCGTGGCAGAGGTGGTTCGTGCCGGTGCAGACCTGCTGGTCTCCGGGTCGGCCATCTTTGCCGGACCGGGCGAGCAGGCACAGACCGAGGCCAATGCCCGGGAGTTTCTGCGACTTGCACGCGAAGCCGCACCCGTATCGGCCTAGCCTAAGCCCTGCCGCAGCTCTTGCAACCCCTGTAGCCGTCACTTTCTGCCCTTGGAAACGTCCAAAAAGACACGGCAGCCCGCCCCGCAGGGAGCAGGCCCGCGGCTTAGAATAGAGACTTAGTTTCCACCGGGAGCGCCTGCTGGTTTTGGAGGCTGCCGGTACCGAGGTTTTTGGCACATGGTTTCACTCTTCTTCCCGACGGCTGCGGCAACACGTTCCTTTTTTCCGCGCCGCGGCATCGCCCCTGTTCTGTCGGCAGCAGTCCTGCTGGCCGGTGGCCTGCTTGCCTCATCCGCAGTTGCACAGCAGCAGACGAGCGCTGCCCCGCAGCAGAGCACAGACACCACGGACCTGAAGTCCACCGCGCCAGCCGCAGCAGATCCGGCAGAGGCGCCTGCCCAGGCATCCGCGGCCGTTCTGAGCAACACGGACACATCCAAGAAGACCCGCAAGAGCAGCGACAAGGTGGTCCAGTCCAAGGACACCGTCAAGAACGAGAAGGCCAGCCAGAAGGCGCGCGCCCAGCAGATGAGGACGAATCCGCTGCAGGACGTGAAGAGCGAGCAGCCGGACAAGCAGCTGTATGACAAGGCGATGGTGGCCATCAACAAGGGTCGCTATGAAGTGGCCCGGCTGGATCTGCAGACGCTGCTCTCGACCTACTCCGACTCTGAGTACCAGATGCGCGCCAAGCTGGCCTTTGCAGACAGCTGGTACCGCGAAGGCGGCAGCGCCGCGCTGGCACAGGCTGAGACGGAATACCACGACTTCATCATCTTCTTCCCCAACGCGCCGGAAGCAGCCGAGGCGCAGCTGCGCATTGGCGATATTTACTTCAAGCAGATTGACCGGCCTGACCGCGACTTTGCCAAGGCAGTCCACGCGCAGGAAGAGTACCGCACCATGCTGACGCAGTATCCGGATTCGGAGCTGATTCCGCAGGCCAAGCAGCACCTGCGCGAAGTGCAGGAGGTGCTGGCAACGCGCGAGTCCGGTATTGCAGCCTTCTATGCAACGCATGAGAACTGGGTCGCGTCGATTGCGCGCGCGCAGACAGTGGTCGATACGTATCCCCTGTACAGCCACATTGACGACACGCTGATTGGCCTGGGCGATGCCTATGCGGCGCAGTCACGCTACATTCACACGCTGAAAATGCCTGAAGATGCCAAGGCACGCCTGCTGAAGATTTATGACGACCAGGCGGTAGCTGCCTACAGCCGTGTGGTGACGCAGTACGCTGCATCGCCCCACGTGGAAGACGCGCGTGATCGCCTGGAGGCGATGAACGTGCCCATTCCAGAGCCGACGCCGGACCAGCTGGCCGCCAGCCAGGCACTGGAAGACAGCCGCCAGACTTACACGCTGGCAAACCGCGCCAAGGGCCTGATCCTGCACGGACCAGACACGGTGCAGACTGCGCGCATTGGCGAGCCGTCGCTGGCGGACCCCAAGGCAACGCTGGCGCCTGCAGTGGCTAAGAAGATTCAGGAAGCCTTTACGACCGCGTCGAACCCCAATGCCGCAGCCAAGGCAAACACGGCGGTTGCTGCAACCACCGCAGCTGGCACTGCCGCGGATGCCGGTGCATCGGCTGCTGCTCCGGCTACGGCGATGTCGCTGCAGGACATCCCCTCTTCGGATGCCGCACCGGATGCTGCAACCGGCTCCAGCTTTACCGCGACTCCCACGGGCGTTGCACCGGTCAGCTCAGGCGGCGGCACCGGCATGGGCGTTACCATCCTGTCGCATCCGGGCGCGACCTCAACCACGCCCACCGCAAACGGTCTAAACGCAGTGGGTCCGGCGAATACGACTGAACTGCCGCCCATTGAAAAGGCGGCCCCAGCCCCCGATGCTGTGAACGACGTTGCCGGCCAGAAGACGCCGCAGGGTCAGGCTCCCACGCTGGACAAAAACGGCAACCCCAAGAAGACGAAGGCCGAGTACAACAAGAAGGACGAGTCCTCCAGCACACACAAGAAGAAGACGGGCCTGGATAAGCTGAACCCCTTCTAAAGCCTTCGAGCATTTGGATTCGAGAACAACAAAAGGGCACAGCTTCGGCTGTGCCCTTTGCAATGGGTGCCCTATGTCTCGATTCTGAGACATGGGTTTCAAGACCCAAAGGAACCGCAAAATCCCACATCTCAAAATCGAGATGTGGGGCACCCATAGCCTTTTGCCACTGCGCTTCATTCCGGCGTCCTCACATGCAGTGGATTATTGATACACTCACGGTCCATGCGAACCCTACCCGTACTTCTGGTCGCCAGTCTCGTCAGCATCTCCGCCGCCGTTCCGAGATCAGCCGCGCAGACGCCCGCAGCAGCGCAGGCACCAGCCGCCACCGGCGTTGCCGCAACTGCTCCCCTCATCTCGCCAGAGGCGCATACCGACGGCACGGTGACGCTGCGCTTTGACGCGCCCGGAGCGCACTCCGTGAACGCCGTCATCGAAGGCAACGCCAAGCCCATCCCCATGGTGCTGAACCCCAACAACGGGGTATGGGAGCTGACCACAGCGTCGCTGCCGCCGGAGTACTACGGCTACACCTTCTCCGTCGACGGCAAGCGCGCGCTCGATCCGCACAACGCCAACGTGCGGCCCAACCTGCTGAGCCCCACCACCGTGATGCACGTGCCTGCGGCCACGCCGCAGCCGTGGGACATGCAGAACATCCCGCACGGCGAGGTCACGCACATCCTCTACCGCTCAAAGCTGGCCAAGGTGGACGAAACCGACACCGGCGACCGCGATATGTGGATCTACACGCCGCCCGGCTACGATGCGAAGCGCCACGAAAAGTACCCGGTGCTCTACCTGAACCACGGCTACTCAGACGCGGCCAACGGATGGGTTGAGGCGGGGCAGGCAAATCTCATCTTTGACGCTCTGCTGCATGACGGCAAGATCAAGCCGATGGTCGTGGTGATGCCGCTGGGCTACGGCACCATGAAGATTGTGACTGCAGGCTGGGGCCGCGTAAACGGCTGGATCTGGGATAACCAGGTGGCCTTCAGCGATCAGCTGCTGCACGAGGTCATCCCCATGGCTGAGGCGCGCTTCAACATTGCACGCGATCGCGATCACCGCGCCATTGCAGGGCTTTCGATGGGCGGCGGCCACAGCATCTACACCGGCCTCAACCATCCGGAGACCTTTGCCTACGTGGGCGCGTTCTCGTCCGCCGTGACTTCGCCAGACCTGCGCGATACGCGCGTCCCGGGCTCTGCTCCACTCTCAGATGCTGATTACGACAAGGGCTTCCAGACCATCGTGCCCAAAGCGAAGACGCAGGCGCCGGTCAAACTCTTCTGGCTAAGCTGTGGCACAGAGGATGCCCTCATCACGGTGAACCGCGCCTTCGGCACATGGGCAAAGGCCAACATCAAGGGCAACGTGCAAACGCGCGACACACCCGGCATGCATACATGGATGGTCTGGCGCGACGACCTCATTGCCTTCACCCCATTGCTCTTCAGGTAAGAACATCGCACGAACCGCACGACACCCATAAGGGCACGGCTAAAGGCCGTGCCGAACTCTCTTACGTCCGCGTAGACATTGTGCGAAAGAGCGAACTCATAAGGTCACGTCTTACCGCTGCACAGACATCCCTCAAAGGGCACGAATCGTAAGGGCACGGCTTCAGCCGTGCCGATTAGCCCCTCGAGGGTCTTGCGATTCGTAACTTGGCGGCAGAGACAGGCGTTCGATTCGTAATCGTGAAACCGTGAGCTGCCAACAACTGCCCAAGCCGAAAATTGATATCCGTTTCACATTTCTAAGCTTGTCTCGCGTGGATACTTCGGAGTGCTATCCCACTCCTTGTCTCAACAAGACACTTTAGGAAGATCCTTTCAATGACCAGGTTCCTTGGTTCGACAACTCTGGTGCGCCAGATTGTTCGTTCAGCGCGTACCGCGCTTGTTCTGTCTCCTTTTGCCTTCGTAGCCGCAACCGCAGCGCAGGCGCAGACGCCTATCTTCACGCCGGGCAACCTGGTGGTCGTCGTCTCCGGCTGCGGTCTTCAGGGCGGCACCTGCACCGCGGTGCCCAACGGCAGCGGCGACGGCACCAATGGCACCAGCGCCTCTCCCGGCAACAGCACGGTGGGCGGCTATGGCGACAACCAGGCATCGCCGCTGACGCTCTTCCAGTTCGCTCCCACTGCGACGACCAGCCTTACGTACGTCAACTCTCTCGTGCTGCCGCAGACAGCCTCTGGCGCAAACCTTCCCGTTGCCGCTGAATACGGCTCGTCCTCTGAGGGCGGCCTCACACTCTCCGGCCAGGGCCAGTACCTGACGGTGGGCAGCTACGGCATCAACCCTGCCACCTTCAATGCGAACTTTGCCAGCTACAGCAGTGACGGCAACAAGGCACTGGCGCAGACCGGATCGCTGACCGGCCAGAGCTACACACCGGTGCCACGCGTGGTCACGCTGGTGGACGCCTTTGGCAATACCAACTCGTCGTCGGCCATCTTCAACGTCTTCAACACCAACAACATTCGCAGCGCATGGACAGCGGACGGAACCTCCGCCTACATCAGCGGCCAGGGCAACAGCCCAGACCCCACCGGCGGCGTCTTTTACACGGCGCTTGGCGCGGTGAACAATGCCCCTACCGCCATCACCGGGCTGGATACCTCCGCTAACACCTCCGCGCAGGACACACGCTTCGTCACCGGGTATAACGGCACGCTCTATGTTTCGATGGACAGCAAGGAGGGCTCGAATAACGCGCGCTCCTTCATCGGCACGCTGGGCAATCCCCCCACGACCAGCCTCTTCCAGAGCGGCGCAGGCCCCCTGCAGCTCACCATGACGAACAATCTGGCGAACTCCGTATCCAGCGCGGGCAAGATCACGATCACGGCGGCAGAAGCCAACACCATCAACGCGCCCATCATTGCGGATTCCCACGCGAAGACCGACTACCCCGGCTGCAGCTCCAACACCGCAAGCTTCAACATCAGCCCGTCCGGCTTCTTCTTCGCTAACGCCTACACGCTGTACGTCGCGGACACCGGCAACGGCAAACAGACCTCCGGCAACTGCCTGTATGGTGACGGCGGTCTGCAGAAGTGGGTGAACAGCAAATCTGACGGCACAGGTACATGGGTGCTGGAGTACACGCTGTCGCAGGGTCTGAACCTCGTCGCCAACCCCAGCGCTGTGCCCACCAACACCACCGGCACCACCGGCCTTTACGCCCTTACCGGCGTCGTCAACGGCGCGAACGTCTACCTGTACGCAACCAACGCCACCATCGGCGACCTGGACCAGACCTACATCTACGGCATCACCGATCCCCTTACCGCCACCAGCAACTCCAACACCTTCACGCTGCTGGCAACGGCTCCGCCTGACTCCAACTTCAAGGGCATCTCGTTTGCCCCGACGGTCCCCGCAGGCTCTGCCACCATCACCACCGTACCCGCAGGCCTGCAGGTCACCACAGCAGGCACAGGCTGCGCGCCCGGCACGTACACAACGCCCGCAACACTGGTATGGACGCCTGGCAGCGCCTGCACCCTGAGCACCACCACGCCGCAGACGGTCACGAACACGCCTTACTTCTTCACCCACTGGCAGGACAACACCACCAACACCACCGACAGCGTTGTGGCTCCTGCAACTGCAGCCACCTACACGGCAACCTTCTCCACCACCTTCCAGCCGGTGGTCACGGTCACACCAGTCTCCATTCCGGTTGGCACCGCAAGCGCCACGCTGACAGCATCCATTGCTTACGCAGGCACCGTCGCTCCCACAGGTCCGGTGATCTTTACCGTCAATGGAAGCTCAACCGGCGTTGGCTCAACCACCTGCACGGGCAGCACGTCTCCGCTTACCTGCACGGCACCCTACTCGCCGCTTTCGCTGGTTGCCGGCAGCTATGCCATCACCGTCAACGTACCGGCCAGCGGCGCGTTGCTGGCTTCTTCTGGTAACGCCCTATTGACGGTAACCGCGGCTCCTGACTTTACCTTTACACCCACCGCCGCAAGCCAGAGTGTGACTGTGACGGCTGGCAGCCCAGCCACCTACGTCTTCAACCTGGCGCCCGGTGGCAGCTACCCGGGCCCGGTCACCTTCAAGGTTAGTGGCCTGCCAACGGGGGCGACCGCTACCTTCACACCGAACCCCGTTCTCACCGGTGCACAGACAGTGACGATGACCGTCGCAACGGCAGCCACCAGTGCAGCCAACGCACGGCCCGCGTCACCTTGGAACACAACGCGGACATCGCTGGTGCTGGCAGGCATCTGCCTGCTGCCGCTCGGCCTTCGTCGGCGGGTACGCAAGGGCATCCTGCAGAACGTCGCACTGGCGCTCTGCCTGGGCTGCACTCTGGTTGGATTGGCCGGCCTAACGGGCTGCTCCAGCACACCGCTGCCCAAAGCCAATTCCGTATTCACGCTGACGGTCACGGCCACCAGCGGATCGGTCTCGCACGCGACCACCGTAACGCTCAACGTTCAATAAACTCACGCGATCCACAACAGAGGCGTACCGTTCTCCGGAACGGTACGCCTCTTCTCTTTTAAGCACTGTCCTGCCGGACGGGCCCGCTACGCGCGGGGCGGGCGTTTGCACGCCTTTTTACTCCTTCGGGTAGGCCTCCCGTTGGTCGGCATAATTTGATCCCGACCAACGGAAGGGCCAGGGCAAAGCCAGTAAAAAGGTGCGTGAGCACCCGCACTCCGCGCAGGAGGCCCGTCCGGCAGGACACGGTTACCGGCGCAGTGCGGCCGTATCGCATATCCTGAAAAGGACATGCCCAACGAACTGCCAAAAGCCTACGACCCCGCCGCCATCGAACAGAAGTGGGCCGATTTCTGGGTCGCTGAAAAACTATTTGATACACCTGCAAGCGAACCCTCTGACAAGAAGCCCTTTGTCATGCTGCTGCCGCCGCCCAACGTGACCGGCCGCCTGCACATGGGCCACATGCTCAACCAGACGGAAATGGACATCCTGGCCCGCTGGCACCGCATGCGCGGCGAGGAGAGTGTGTGGGTGCCCGGCACCGACCACGCCGGCATTGCCACTCAGATGATGGTGGAGAAGCAGCTCAAGTCTGAGGGCACAGACCGCAAGGCGCTGGGCCGCGACAAGTTTCTTGAGCGTGTGTGGGACTGGAAGTCACAGTACGGCGGGGCCATCACCGGCCAGATGCGTCGCCTGGGCGCAAGCGTGGACTGGGGCCGCGAGTACTTCACCATGGACGACAACCTGTCGAACGCGGTGACAGAAGCCTTTGTTCGCCTGCATGAGCAGGGGCTGATCTATCGCGGCGCATACATCGTGAATTGGGACCCCGCACAGCAGACCGCGGTGAGCGACCTGGAAGTC
>JAMFTB010000271.1 GCA_026225595.1 Terriglobus sp.
CTTGGCTGGATGAAACGGGAGCACCGATGGGAGTGCAGCAGAAGCTCATGCGGCACGCCCAAATCTCGACCACGATGAACGTGTATGGCAACGCGCTGATGGAAGCAAAGCGGGAAGCCAATGCGGCGGTCGTTCGCAGGATATTAAGGAGCGCATAACCCATGACGCGGGCGTCCAAACGTGCGAAAACCCGGCGGAGCAAATACTCTTGCTCTTACACCGGGTTATTCCGGGTTGGAAGTTTCGCTAAGTGGTTGCGGGGGTAGGATTTGAACCTACGACCTTTGGGTTATGAGCCCAACGAGCTACCGGGCTGCTCCACCCCGCAGTTCCAATATATCGCGCTATAGAGCTCTGGGTCAAACGCACGGGTAGCCATGAAGAAGTGCGGAAGCTGCTGTTTTTCAAGGGCATTCCGTGCATGGGTGCAGCGCGGATGATGCATTGCTCTGACACACGTGGCAACCTGTGGTGTTAGCCTTCTGCCCACAGTGCTTCCGCCTTCGGCATCGCCGTTCCGCATCACTCGACGCAGCTTCTGCGCGTCGGCTGCAGGCGTGTTGGCGATGCCTGGTATCGCGCTGAGCCAGTCCGCTAGTCAGCCAGCGGAGAACATCCACTTCAACGTGGCGGAGTTTGATCGCGCGCGCATTCTTGCCGCGGCTGCGGCTGCGTTGAAAACCACTCCCAGCACCATCACGTCCCTGCCCACGCCTGCAAAGACGGATGCGCACCTGTACTACTCCGAGGACACGGAGTGGTGGCCCAAGGACGGTGCGCCTGCAACTTATGAGCATCGCCGGGGCTACACCAATCCACATGCGTTTACAGCGCATCGCGATGCATTGATCGCAATGAACGGCTGCGTGGCTGCGTGTGTTGCGGCATGGCGCCTGACCGGTGAGGCGCAGTATGCGGAGCAGGCGATGAAGCATCTGCGTGCGTGGTTCCTGATGGCGGAAACTCGTATGGAGCCAAACCTCGAACATGCCGCATGTGTGCCGCCCTCAAGCACAGGCACGCCGCTGGGTGTTGAAGAGACGGTGATGCTTGCGGAAACGGCGCGCGCTGCGTCGTTTTTGTGTGGATACAACGGTGTGGCGGCTGAAGATGAAGCCGCTGGCCTGCGCAAATGGTTTGGTGAATTTGCTACATGGCTTAATGAGGCGAAGCTGGGCTTCATTGCGCGTGAGATGAAGGACCGCACCGCCATCTGCTGGACGGTGCAGGCCGCGGAGTGCGCACGCTTTGCACGCAACGAGGCGCTGATGCTGGAATGCTCGCATCGCTTCAAAGACAAGCTGTTGCGGCAGATGAACTTTGACGGCGAGTTCCCGATGGAACTGCACCGCCCGGATGCTTTTGCCGCGTCCATCTTCACGCTGGATTGCCTGTCGCTGGCTTGCGAGGTGATCTCCACGCCGCTGGACCGGCAGTGGGATTACAACCTGCAGGATGGCCGGGGCATGCGGTCTGCCGTAGCGTTTCTCTTCCCTGCACTGGCCAACCGCGCCGTGTGGAAGTTCCCGGCAGACAAGGAGCACTTCACCCAGCTGCCCGCGCGGCAGCCCACGCTGCTGTTTGCGGGCCGCGCTTATAGCCGGCCAGAGTATCTGGAGGTATGGAAACGCCTGCCCGCCGAACCGAAAGAGCCCGCGCTGCTGCGGCAGTTTGTCGTCCGCCAGCCTGCGCTTTGGACCGTCCGTCCGCCTGCATAGGGTGCGACAAATCAACATTGGCCGCAGCACTTATCCGCCGAATCGTTTAGCTTTGTTTGCATGACCGGATCGGCCTCTCCTCTGCTGCCTCGTCCCTTGCGTATACGGAACAGCGCCTTGCTTTCGCTTTGCATTGCCTCCTGCCTGCTGCCCTGCGTCTACGCGCAGATAGCTTTGCTGCCCGCTCCGCGTGAGTCTGCCGCGGTGAAGGAGCTGCCGCTGACTAGCGGCGTAAGCGTGGTGTGCAGCAACTGCGATGCAGATGATGCCTTTGCCGCAAGCGACCTCTCAACCACGCTGTTGCAGATGGGAGTGCATGTGGTGAATAGTGGTCCCGCGCACATTACACTGCTGCGCAGTGACAGCGCCGCGGGCCGCGACGTGCTCGCATCCGCACACATGCAGTGGACATCGGAGATGCACGACGAGGGCTATGCCATCGTTCCGGACGCAACGGGCATCAGCGTTGTGGGCGCAACACCTTCGGGCGTCTTCTACGGCGCACAGACAGCCAAGCAGCTCGTCCTCGCAAACGGCGGCCTGTTCAGCTTGCAGACGGCCACCGTACGCGACTGGCCTGCCATGAAGTACCGCGGCCTCTCCGACGACATCTCCCGCGGCCCCTTCCCCACCCTCGCCTTCCAGGAGCACCAGATCCAGACCCTCGCCTCCTACAAGGTCAACCTCTACTCGCCCTACTTCGAGCACACCCTCCAGTACGCCAACGATCCTCTCGGCGCGCCTCCCGGCAGCTCCCTCACCCGCGCCGAGTCCCAGCAGCTCGCCGCCTTCGCCGCCCAATACCACGTCACCATCGTCCCCGAGCAGGAGGCCTTCGGCCACCTCCACCACATCCTCCAGTACGAGAAGTACTCCACCCTCTCTGAAACCCCGCACGGCCACGTCCTC
>JAMFTB010000272.1 GCA_026225595.1 Terriglobus sp.
CATTTATTTCTTTGGTCTTACGCAGGTGCGTGCGCAGGGTACTGCGCTGCTCATGTCGGCGATTCCTGTGTGGTTCGGGCCCATGATCATTTATGCGCGTGCGCAGCAGGTGGAGTGGAAGCTTGGCATGCTGCTGGCGCTGGGGATGGGCGTGGGCGCGGTGTTTGGCGCGAAGCTGGCTCTGCAACTGCCTGCACTGGTGTTACGACGCAGCTTTGCCGTGATGCTGGCGGCGCTGGCTGTGCGCATGTTCTTGCAGCGGTAGAATCGCGCAGGATGCAGTGGACAAACATCATCGCGGATGTGCCGGTGCTGGCAGTGGGCGACGAGTCGCGCGCGGAGATACTCTCCGTCGAATATGACTCGCGCGCGGTGCGGGCAGGCTCGTTGTTCGTAGCAATGCGCGGCGAGACGACAGACGGCAACAGCTACGTACGTGCAGCGCTGGATGCAGGTGCGGTCGCAATCGTCACCGACTCACGCGAGAGCTTTGCCTTTGCGGCTGCGCGCCGTGTGCCGGTTGCGCTTGTAGAGCAAGGGCGGCGCGCGCTTGCTGCTGTCAGCGCAAATTTCTTCGGCCATCCCGAACAGAAACTCAAGCTGTGTGGCATCACCGGCACCAATGGCAAAACGACCACGGCGTTTCTGACAGAAGGCCTGTTGAACCACGCGGGCCGCAGCAGTGTGTTGCTTGGCACCATTGAGACGCATGTTGCAGGCGCGGTGCGGCCCAGTCCACACACCACGCCAGAGAGCCGCGATGTGTTGCAGATTTTTGCAGACGGTGTTGCCGCCGGAGCCACAGAGGCGGTGATGGAGATGAGTTCGCACGCGCTGGAGCAGGAGCGTGTGTGGTCGCTGCCCGTGGATGTGGCTATCTTCACCAACCTGACGCAGGACCACCTGGACTATCACGGCACGATGGATGCTTATGCGGCTGCGAAGGCACGGTTGTTCGAAGGTGTGGGCGCTGTGGCTCCGCAAGTCGCAGTCATCAATGCGGATGATGCATATGCTTCGCGCATGATGGAAGCTGCAGCGGGCTGCGGCACCGTGTGGACGTACAGCTTGATAAATGAGCATGCGGACTTCTATGCGGGAAACATTGCGTACCGCGCAGGCACAACGCAGTTTGAGATAACCACGCCTGCTGGCGGCGCTTCACTTACAACACGGTTGACGGGCCGTGTGAACGTCTACAACGTTCTTGCTGCAATGGCTGCTGCAATGGCTCGTGGCGTGGCTTTCTCTACTGTGTTGGAAGGCGCTGCCTCGCTGAAGCCGGTACCGGGCCGCTTCGAAACCGTTCCGAATGCGTTGGGCTTTACGGTCGTCGTCGACTATGCACACACGGACGACGCGCTGCGCAATCTCATCACGCTGGCGCGAGAGCTTGCGCAGGATGCGCGCGTGATTACGCTGTTTGGTTGTGGTGGTGATCGCGACAAGACGAAGCGGCCAAAGATGGGTCGCGCCGCGGGTGATGGCAGCGATATCGTCATCGTCACCAGCGACAATCCTCGCAGCGAAGACCCCGCAGTGATTGCCAGCGCAGCGCTTGAAGGAGTGCTTGAGGCAGGCAACGCGCATGTGCACGTGATCCTTGACCGTGCGATTGCGATTGAGCGCGCGATTCAGGAAGCACGGCGTGGCGACATTGTTTTGATCGCGGGCAAGGGGCATGAGAAGACGCAGACCAGCCACGGCGTTGCGCTGCCGTTTGATGATGTTGCCGTTGCCGCTGCGGCGCTGCGCGCAAGAGAGCTGAGGGAAGCTAAGGCATGACGTTGACGCTGGGGCAGGTTGCAGATTGGATCCACGCAGAGGGTGATATTGATCTGCGCGCGCAGGTGCAGGGCTATTCCATCGACTCACGTACGGTGGCTGCGGGCGATCTGTTCTTCGCGGTCACAGGCGAGCGATTTGATGGCCATCAATTTGTGGAGACAGCATTGAAGGCTGGTGCTGCTGCGGCTGTCGTCAGCACGCGATGGGTGGTGCCTGCGGAGGTGGATGCAGCGAAGCTGCTGCGCGTTCCGGACAGCGAAGACTGCGTGTTGAAAGCGCTGCAGACGCTGGCGCGCGCGGTTCGCAGGGACTGGGGTGGCCGCGTGGTGGGCATTACCGGATCGGCAGGGAAGACAACGACGAAGGAGTGCGTTGCTGCTGTGCTTGGGGCGCAGTTTCGCGTGTTGAAGTCCGCAGGCAATTTGAACAATGGCTTTGGTGTGCCGCTGCAACTGCTGAAGCTTGAGGCCGGGCACGAAGTTGCGGTGATCGAAATGGGCATGAACCACGCGGGCGAGATCGCTGCGCTGGCGCGCATTGCAGAGCCGGATTGGGGCGTGGTGAGCAACGTTGCGCCTGTTCACCTGGAGCACTTTCCGGAAGGCATTGCAGGCATTGCCGCGGCGAAGTATGAACTGATCCAGTCGCTGCCTGCGCAGGGTGTTGCATTTTTGAATGCGGATGATCCGTACGTCTCTACATTTGGTCGCGGACGCGAGAGTCATGCGCGCTTCTTCGGCATTCATGCTGCGGGCATTACCGTGCGCGCTGTCGCTGTGCAAAGCGCGGGCGCAGAGGGTATGCGTTTTACCGTGGAGGCAGGCAGCAAACGCCTGCCCGCGCAAATTGCGTTGCTGGGTGAGCACAATGTCTACAACGCGCTTGCAGGCATTGCCGTGGGGCTTGAGAGCGGCATGGGCTTGCTGCAGTGCATTGACGCGCTGGCCGTGTTGCGCCCCAGCGACAAGCGCGGTGAGCAGATCGTCTTCCGCGGCGCACGCATCATCAACGACAGCTACAACAGCAACCCGCGTGCGCTGAATGCAATGGTGGATGCGCTGATGGCCGTGGATGCGAAGCGACACATCGTTATTGCAGGCGAAATGCTGGAGCTGGGCCCGGATGCCGATGCTCTGCATCGCGCCTGTGGCGAACATATGCGTGCGTGCGGCGTGGATGCCGTGATTGGCGTGCGCGGCCATGCTGCGGCAATGGTTGACGGCGCGGGCAGTGTTGCCACGTTTACAGCCACGCCGGAAGAGGCTGGTGCGTGGATGCTGGCGAACCTGCGCGAAGGCGACGCGGTGCTGCTGAAGGCATCCCGCGGCGTGCGTCTGGAGAAGGCGCTGGACGCTTTGAAAGAAGTTCCAAAAGAAAGCGGTAACTGAGGCGGAACCTGCCGCAGCTTTCGCACACGCGGCGCGCGTAAGCTTGAAAACGATCTGATGCGGGAGGACCGTTGCTCTACTGGCTGCTCTATCAAAAGCTTTACCCGGTCTTCCGGGTCTTTCGCATTTTCCGTTACCTGACGTTCCGGTGCGTCTTCGCCAGTCTTACGGCGTTGCTCATCGGCATGCTCATAGGGCCGTTCGTCATCCGCCGTCTGCGCGAATTCCAGATCGGCCAGTACATCCGCGAAGAGGGCCCTGCCAGCCACCAGAAGAAGACCGGCACACCCACCATGGGTGGTGTGCTCATCTGCATCTCCATTCTTGTGCCCACGCTCTTGTGGAGCGATCTGTCGAATCCGTTTGTGTGGATGGTGGTGCTCTCCACCACGGCGTTTGGCGCCATTGGTTTTGCGGATGACTACATCAAGGTGGTGCACAAGCGGAACCTTGGCCTGACCAGCATTCAGAAGTTGCTGCTGCAATTTGTGGCCAGCTTTGGTGTGGCCGCAGCGTTGGTGTGGATGCAGACGCGCGGCATGTACTCCACGCGGCTGGTGGTGCCGTTTGTGAAGAAATTTCGGCCTGACCTGATCATTGGCGCACTGCATCACACGCACGGCTTCTATTGGCTCAGCTTCATACCGTTTGTGATTTTCGTCATGCTGGTCATCACCTTCAGCAGCAACGCGGTGAACCTTACGGACGGCCTGGATGGCCTTGCCATTGGCTGCACCATTGTTGCGGCGGGCGCGCTTACCATGCTGACCTACGTCAGCGGCCACGTTGTCTTCAGCGACTATCTTGAGCTGCAGCGCATGCCCATGGTGGGCGAGCTGACCATCTTCTGCGGAGCGATGGTGGGCGCGTCCATTGGCTTCCTTTGGTATAACGCGCACCCTGCTGAAATCTTCATGGGCGATGTTGGATCGCTTGCGCTTGGCGGTGCAATTTCAACGGTTGCGGTCGTCATTAAGCAGGAGCTGCTGCTGCCATTCATCGGCGGTGTCTTCATTCTGGAGGCGGTGAGCGTCATGCTGCAGGTGGGCAGCTACAAGTTGCGCGGTGGCAAACGCATCTTCAAGATGGCGCCGCTGCACCATCATTTTGAACTGAGTGGATGGAGCGAGAGCAAGGTCATTGTGCGCTTTTGGATTATGGCGCTGGTCTTCGCGTTGTTTGCTCTCACCACTCTCAAGCTGCGTTGAAGATCACTCGGCAGGCCGCGTGGGTTGTCATCTGCGGCCTTTTATTCTCTGCTGCCCTGATTGCGCTTATCCTGTTCTACGTCGTCAAACATGCGGGCGCACACGGTGGCATCTGAAATGGATTTGAAAAACAAACGCGTCCTTGTTGTTGGCCTTGGGAAGAGCGGCATCTCCGCGGCGCTATATCTGCGTGGGCTTGGCGCGCGCGTTACGGTAAGCGACTCGCGCACGGGTGAGGCGCTGGCGAGTGAAATCCCCACGCTGCTGAGCGCGGGCGTGATGGTGGAGACGGGCGGTCACGGTATGCTCACCTTCCGTCGCCAGGATCTGATTGTGCTGTCGCCGGGTGTGCCACTCTCCACGCCGGAGGTGCAGCGCAGCATGAGCCTTGGCGTGCCCATCATCGGCGAACTTGAGCTGGCGTCGCAGGGGCTGCATGGTCGTGTGATCGCCATCACTGGCTCCAACGGCAAAACGACGACGACTTCGCTGGTCGGCCACATTCTGCAGCATGCGAGTTTTGAGACGAAGGTGGGCGGCAACATCGGCGTGCCGGTGGTGGAGCTGGTAGAAGGCTCGACGGAGAAGACGTGGAGCGTGCTTGAGGTATCGAGCTTTCAGCTTGAGACAATCGACACCTTTCGTCCGCACATTGCCGCCGTGCTGAACATTACGCCGGACCACCTGGACCGCCACGGCTCGTTTGAAAACTATGCGGCCGCGAAGACGCGCATTACAGAGAATCAAACTGGCGAAGACTTCCTGGTACTGAATGCAGAAGACAAGCCGTCGCAGATGGTCGCAGCGAAGACGCAGGCGCAGATCTTCTGGTTCAGCGGCGTGCGACGCATTAAGCAGGGCGCGTTTGTGCATGGCGATGGTGTGTACTTCCTCGCTAGTGAGGGCGGCACACCTGAGCCCATCATGCCGCTGGCGGAAATTCCTCTGCGTGGCGCGCACAATGTCGAGAATGTGCTCGCGGCCATCGCGATGGCGAAGCTTGCCGGTGTAGAGACGGCGAAGGTTCGCGAAGCCGTCGCGAGCTTTGAAGCAGTGGAGCATCGGCTGCAGTTCGTCGCGAAGGTGCGCGGCGTGGATTACTACAACGACTCCAAGGCGACCAATGTGGATGCGACGGCAAAGGCGCTGGCATCGTTTGCGGGCGGTGTGCGCGTCATCCTGGGTGGTAAAGACAAGGGCAGCGATTACACGCAGCTGCTGCCGCTGCTGCGCGAGCGCAGCGTGGCCATCTACACCATTGGCGCTGCGGCAGAGTTGATTGAGCGGCAGCTTGCGGGCAGCATCGGCACCACGCATGCTGGAACTTTGGCTGAGGCAGTACGTATGGCGCACGAGGCTGCCGCGCCGGGTGAGACGGTGCTGCTTGCTCCGGCGTGTGCCAGCTTTGACCAGTTTGAAAACTACGAACACCGCGGCCACGTCTTTGTCGATCTGGTACGCGCACTGCCTGCATAAGCATGTCCTGCCGGACGGACCTCCTGCGCGGGAGCGGGTGCTCACGCACCTTTTTACTGGCTTCGCCTCGCCCTCCCGATGGTCGGCAAGAGAACTTCATCCTGACCAACGGGAAGGCCACCCGAAGGAGTAAAAAGGCGTGTGAACGCCCGCCCCGCGCGCAGCGGGTTTTTGAGCTTGTACATGACGGAACCATCAAAGGTACGTGCAGCACATGCAGTGCAGTATTCGCGGCGGCAAAGCACTAAGCTGCGAAGTGTATGGCGAAGCGTGTAGGCGCGGACAAGTGGCTGTTTGGCACGGTGCTGGCGCTGGTGCTGTTCGGCCTGGTGATGATCTTCTCCACCTCGGCCGTGATGGCCAAGGCACAGTTCGGCTCGCCCTATCGATTTGTGGCGATGCAGGCGTTGTGGGTGGTGCTTGGCGTTGCCGCACTGTTCGTATTGATGCGCATTGACTACCGCCGCTACAACAATCCCAAGATTGTCTTTCCCGCAATTGCGATTACAGCGTTGCTGCTGATCAGCGTCTTCTTCATGAGCGGCATGAACGGCGCTCATCGTTGGGTGCGTATCGGCGGCCTGACGCTGCAGCCGTCTGAGTTGGCGAAGCCGTTGGTGGTTTTGTTTCTGGCTTATTTTCTGCAGAACCGCATTCACCAGATTGATGACTGGCGCAACACGCTGCTACGTGCGGCTGCGGTGCCGCTGCTGTTTATCCTGCTCATCCTGAAAGAGCCGGACCTTGGCACGGCGTTGGTATGCGCGGGCGTTACGATTTTGATGTTGCTGCTTGCGGGCATTCAACTGCGTTACATCGGCATGGCTGTTGCTGCGGCTGCGCCGGTGATGTATTACATGCTGTTTCACGTGGCGTTTCGGCGCGCGCGCATGCTGGCCTTCATGAATCCTGAGGCTGATCCGCGCGGCACGGGCTTCCACATTCTTCAGTCGTTGATTGCGGTTGGCACGGGCGGCTTCTTTGGCAAGGGACTGACCGAAGGCATGCAGAAGCTCTTCTATCTGCCGGAGCCACATACGGACTTCATCTACGCAACCGTGTGTGAGGAGCTTGGCCTGCTGGGTGCGCTGGCTCTTCTTGCGGGTTTTGTGATGCTTGGCTATCGCGGTTTGCGCGCGGCATATCTTTCTACTGATCCCTTTGCGCGCTTTCTTGCCTTCGGCATGACCAGCGCCATCCTTATCCAGGCGTTCTTCAACATCAGCGTGGTGCTGGCGCTGCTGCCCACCAAGGGCATTCCGTTACCGTTCATCTCCAGCGGCGGCAGTAGTGTGTTTATTACGCTTGCATGCATGGGTGTGCTGCTGAACATTACGCGCGAGATTGACTAAGGTGTCCACCGAAAGCAAACACCTGCGCGTACTCATCGCCGGTGGAGGCACCGGCGGCCATGTGATTCCTGCGTTAGCCATTGCGCGTGCGCTGCGCGACGGCTACGAGGCTAACGTGCGGCTGGTTGGCACGGCGCGTGGTGTGGAGAAGCGGCTGGTGCCGGAGGCGGGCTTTCCGCTGGAGCTGATCGAAGTGGGTCAGCTGGCAAATGTGTCGCTGACCACGCGCATCAAGACGCTGACTGATCTTCCACGCGGTGTGCTGCGTTGCATTGGCCTTATCCGTTCTTTTCGTCCGCATGTAGTGGTGGGTGTGGGTGGCTATGCAAGCGGGCCGGCGATGATTGCTGCCATCCTGCTGCGCGTGCCGACGGTTGCCTATGAACCGAACGCTGTGCCGGGCATGGTCAACCGGTACATCGGCCGTTTTGTGAGCGATGCTGCTGTCGCGTTTCCTGAGACGCAGCGCTACTTCCGCCAGTCGCAGGTCACAGGCGTGCCCGTGCGTGAGGAAATCTTCGCCACCGGCCCGCTGGTGTTCGACCCGCCGCGGCTGTTGATCACCGCTGGCAGCAATGGCGCCAGGGTCTTCAACGAAGTTCTGCCGCGGATCGCGTCGAAGCTGTTGAAGGCATTGCCGGGGCTGACGATCGTTCACCAGACCGGCGACCGCGCCTATGAGGCAACTCGCACGGCGTACCACAATGCGTTCATCACACCGCAGCAGGTGGCTGTGCTGCCGTTTCTGCGGGACATGCCGCAACAGCTGCAGCAGGCGACGCTGGTGCTGGCGCGGTCCGGCAGTACGGTGGCAGAGCTGGCCGCGGCTGGGCGACCGTCGTTGCTGGTGCCGTTCCCGCAGGCTGCGGACGATCACCAGACCAAGAACGCGCAGGCCATGGTGCGTGTGGGCGCGGCAGAGATGATTCCTCAGGCAGAGCTATCACCGGACGGTCTGCTGCAGGCTCTGACAGAGCTGCTGCAGGATGCTCCGCGCCTGGAGGCGATGGCTGCTGCCGCGCGTGCGGCTGCACGTCCGGATGCTCTGCAGCGAATTACCGGCATGATTGCCGCAGCGACAGCGCAATAGCGAAGAGGTACCTCGCACGGTTGGATTTTGAGACCAGTCGACGAAATGCAGGTCCTTCGACTCCGCTGCGCTCCGCTCAGGATGACAAAAGTTATTGGCGCTCCGTCCAGGATGACAAAAGTTAGCGGTGCTTCGGTGTTCCGCTCAGGATGACAAGGTTAGTGGCAAAAAGGAAAAGGCCCGGCGATATCGCCGGGCCTCTCTTACCCTCTGGGGGAGGGAACTTATTGTGAGGTGATTCGCCGGTGTGCGGTTGCCCCGGCTGGTTTGCCTGGAGCTACGCGCATCCTGTGTTAGCGATGGCCACCACCGCCGCCGCCGTGCGATCCGCCGCCGCCACCACCACCGTGGAAGCCGCCACCACCGCCGCCGCTTAATCCACCACCGCCGCCGCCGTGGAAGCCACCGCCACCGCTGGGTGCGGAGAAGCTACGGGTCTGTCCGCCGCCGCCGTTGAAGCTCTGCGCCGGGCGAGCTCCGCCGTTGAAGCTTTGCGTCTGACGAGCTCCACCGTTAAAGCTCTGACCCTGCGCTCCACCGCGGTTGGCAAAGCCATTTGCTCCGCCATTCATTCCGCCACGGTTGGCACCATTCGCTCCACCCTGGAAGCCGCGTGCGCCACCGCCATTGTTCATGCCAGCGCGCTGGAAGCCGCCCGCCGGATGGCTGTTGAACGCAACACCACCGCCACGCAAGCCACCGCGATATCCACCGTAGCCACCGTTATAAAAGTGGCCGCCAAAGCCGGCCCCAAAGTGGTTCAGGCCGCGGTTGTACCAGAAGTGGCCGCCATTCCAGTAGCCGCCCCAATAGCCCAGACCAAAGTAGCCAAAGCCATAGTTGATGCCGCCGTAGTAGCCCACATACGGGCCCCAGTAGCCGGCGTTCCAGAGGTAGCCGCCATCGTAGCCGGGGCCCCAATAGCCGGGCGTCCACAGCGATCCGGTGTAGGGCGGCATAACCCATGCGCCGTCTACCCAGTAGTAGTCATTGGCAGATGCGTCCCATGCCCAGTAGCCGGGTGTCCAGATGTAGCCATCGCCGGGTGCGGGCGGCTGGTCATTCTCAGGAATCGCGGGCGGAGCGCCATAGTTGGCAGAAACGGCAACTGCCTGCGCCTGGGCGCGAATGCCTGCCAGCGGAGAAGCTACAAGTGCAGCCAGTACCAGCAGTTTGCCGGCATTCAAAATTCGTCCCGTGCTGTTGTTTAAATTCGTCATTACCATCACCTCGCCCGTCCTGTTCGCCTGTTCCGTCTGCGTGCGGCGGGGTTCGATCGGAGCGGTTCTGCCACCTGCCTCACCGGCTTTCCGGCTGGGGTTCAGGTTCACTTATTAGAACCCGAAAACTTCCATTAGGTTGCGGTCTTATCCCGTGTGCTGCACGGGTTGCCCTGTATTGAAAAGGAAGGGCGAAAACGCACTCTGGAAAGGCGAAAGGCAGAACGCGGTGTGCGCGGAGTATGTCGCGGAGTTCGCGGCAGGCATGACCGCGTACCCCCGCGAGAAACACCGCGCACTCCGCGTTCTGCATTGGAAAGCGGGCGTCCGGATCTCCCAGAGCGCCCGCTTGTTGTTGATAGGAAGCAGTTTAGTGGTGTGGCGCAGCGTGAGAGGCAGGCGCAGGGTGGGATGCAGGTGCCGGATGCGATTGCGGTCCACCGTACGATTGGGAGTGGGACTGGGCAGCCGGAGCCGTGTGATTCTGCGGAGCGCCACCGTTGGAGCCCTGCGCACCACCCGCGGGAGCGTGCCCCGGTGTGACATTTCCACCGTGGAAGGCGCTGGCCGACTCAGCCGGGTGCGCCATGGCTGCCGCGGGCGGCTGGCCGTGGTTGCTACCGGCAAACTGGCTGCGATCCTGCCGGGCAAAGTCTGCGTGCTGCGCCTGCATGTGCGTGGCCTCCACATGGTTCTCATGGACGGCCGCCATCTCGCCCGGTGTGGCCCGCATGGCAACGCCGCCGGGGCCGCCGTTAAAGGCCACGCGGGAGTTGTTCACCACCGTTACGTTATGCACGTAGGTGTTGTGGATGACGACGGTATTCACGTGCAGGATGCTGGTGTTGTAGAAGAAGTGGCCGCCGCCCCAGTAGCCGCCCTCAAAGCCGGTTCCAAAGTAGCCAAAGCCGTAGTTCACGCCGCCATAAAAGCCGATGTGCGGACCCCAGTAGCCGGCATTCCACAGGTACGCGCCGTTGCCATAGCCCCAGTAGCCGGGCGTCCACAGGTAGCCCACCTGTGGCGCCATGACCCAGGTGCCGGGCACCCAGTAGTAGTCCGACACATCCTGATCCCATGCCCAGTAGCCGGGTGTCCACTGGTAATCCGGGCCGGGGCAGACGGGCTGGTCATAAATGGGAATCACCGGGGGCGCCACGTTGACGCTGACAAACACCGCTGCCTGCGAACGGACGGGCGCGATAGCCAGGGCTACAGTGAGCGCAAGTGCCGCAAAAATTCGTTTCAGCTTCATGCTGGGAAATCTCCTTTTGCCATGCGGTCTGCATTCGTGCGGGTCCCGCTGGCTTTCGTACTGTTCAGACGCGAATTGTCTGCGGATGTTGCGATGCCTGCAATGCGGATACTGCAATCCATCCTCATGCTGCCACACAGAAATGCGCCACGGAGAAATTGCGCCACGGGTAATCCACGACGGGAAACTGAAGAACAAGGGCAAAAAGGGGCGGCAGAGGCAACGCGATGGCTGCTAGATTGATCCTTGATTCTTTATCCTCTTCATTTTCAGGGAGACAGCAAAGGCTTTGTTTGCAGCGGCACAGCGGGTTCACTTCATCGGAATAGGCGGCATCGGCATGAGCGGCATTGCAGAGATTCTGCTGTCGCTGGGATTCCCTGTCTCGGGGTCCGATCTGCGCACATCCCCCACCACGGACCGGCTGCAGGCGCTGGGCGCCACCATCTTTGTGGGCCAGAAGGCGGATCAGGTACGGCCGTCTGATGTGGTCGTCACCAGTTCCGCCGTCGCTGCAGACAACCCTGAGGTGGTTGAGGCGCGCGCGCGCAAGATTCCCGTGATCCATCGCAGTGACATGCTGGCAGAGCTGATGCGGCTGAAGTATGGTGTCGCCGTCGCAGGCATGCACGGCAAGACAACCACCACCAGCATGATTGCCGCGGTGCTGGACGCGGGTGGTCTTGACCCGACGGTGGTGGTGGGCGGCCGCGTGGATATGTTTGGATCAAACGCACGCGCAGGGCAGTCACGCTACCTGGTGGCAGAGGCAGACGAGAGCGACCGGAGTTTTCTGAAGCTGTCGCCCATCCTTGCCGTGATTACGAACCTCGACCGCGAGCACATGGAGAACTACTCCGGCTGGGGTGACGTGGAGCAGTGCTTCGTCGACTTCATGAACAAGGTGCCCTTCTACGGCGCAACCACCGCATGCATTGACGATCCTCTACTGAAGGCAATTCTGCCGCGCGTGCAGCGCCGCGTGATGACCTATGGTGAGTCGGCCGAGGCGGATTTTCGGCTGGTGATGCTGCCCAAGGAGCCGGGCTGCCAGAACGTGTTTGAGGTGAGCGCTCGCGGCATTTTGCTTGGGCCGTTCAAGCTGCATGTGCCCGGCCGCCACAACGTGTTGAACGCCACAGCCGCGGTTGCCATTGCGGTAGAGCTTGGCGTGCCGCCTGCGCAGATTGCAGCGGGACTGGCTCGCTTCAACGGCGTGGACCGCCGCTTCCAGACGCGCGGCAAAGAGCGTGGCGTGACCGTGGTGGACGACTACGGTCATCACCCAACGGAGATTCGCGCCACGCTGCAGGCAGCGCTCGACTGCGGATACAGGCGCGTTCATGTTCTGTTTCAACCGCACCGCTACACACGCACGCGCGATCTGCTGGACGACTTTGCCACCGCCTTTGCGGGCGCAGCTCGGGTTGAAGTAGTGGACATCTATGCGGCAAGCGAGCAGCCCATTGAGGGCATCTCAGCCCAGGCGCTGGTGCGTGCCATGCGTACCGCAGGCGTGGACGCCTACTACGCTCCCAGCTTTGCGGACGGAGCAGCGCGGCTGGCAGAGGTTGCAGCAAAGGACGAGGTCATCCTGACCTTGGGCGCGGGCAGCATCTCGCAGGCAGGCCCGGTCATCCTGGACGCCCTGCGCAAGTAGTCATCTAAGTCCGGGCTAGTTGTCTGAAGGCTTTTCAACGTGATCGATGACAAGCACGCGGACCGGGCCCTTGCTCGGTTCCAACTTTAGACCTAGTTGTTCCTGGAGAGCTGTAAAGATGTCGGGAGTGTCATGTTCGGAAGAGCCGTTTGATTTCATCTCGACCGAGTCTGGAGTCCACCGCAGCTCAACGTCGTACGCACCCGCAAGATTTGTCTTGTCGACTACGGGTTTTGACAAGAGCCAGGAGAGGCTCGCTGCCAACTCGCTGCCAGTCAACTTATATCCCTTCGTGTAGCCCGAAGTATTATCCAGGTCTCCGCAAGGAGCATCTTGTGGAACCCCTTCAGAATCGGCGAAGGGGCGAGGGCATTCTGCCTTTACGATGGATGGCCGCAGCTTGCCCGACTTGGTGACTACGAGGTCATAGACTGACTGTTCTCTTATTTCCCAGTGATATTTGAGTTGAAACCTGTCTTCCAATACTCCCTGGAGCATGACTGGAATATCGTCGAAGTCGTGGGCCTCACCGGGTTTCGCATTCAAGTCGAAACCCACGGATTTGATCCAGCCGGGTCCATCCGGAATCTGGTATGGCTGAATTTGAAAGGCATAGTGAATGAGCATCCAAAACGAGCAATTCAAAGATGTGAACTTCCCGCCTGGGTACGCTTGAAAACTATTGAAAACCTTCCGGTCATTTGGGTCGTGCGCTCGAATTGAGACCACTTCGAAGGAAGGACGCTGAGGAAGGGGCTCATTTTTAGCAGTTTGCGCGACTGCCCCCATTGCGGCTAGTGAGACGATCACTGTCGCGCCAGATATTGGCAGGGATGCCCTAAGTAAATGTTGAAACCGGAACATTTGCTCACCGGAAGCTGGTTAAAAGAAAGTTTGGTAACTTTCAGCAGCTAAGAAACAGCTTTAGACCGAATAGGGCTTTCCGTTGACCATGACGTGTTCAAACTTCAGGTCGGTGACGCCGGAGGTGTTGAGTTCGCCTGCCTTGATGGTGACATCGAAGTCTTTTAGCAGGACGTTGCTAATGTCGGTCTGGCCTGGGTTGGGCTTCATGGTGCCGAAGGAGTTGTAGGTGCCCTTGATGCCGATGAAGTTAAGGTTCTTAACGATCGACTTTGGCGGCTCCATGCCCTGCAGATCGAAGTACTGCGTCCACGGCGCCATATTGATGATGCCGCTGGAGGGGCCTTCCGAGACGATGTTGCGGAAGGTGATGTCTTCGTAATGCTGTGGGGTGTCTGGACGCAGCTTGAGGGTTGCGATGCGGACGCTGCCAGTAATCTTGCAGTCTTCTGCAATGACGTCGCGGATGGTGGTTGCCTCGCTGCCGCAGGTAAGAACGCCGCCGCCGCGCTTGAAGGTGCAGTTGCGGACGCGGATGTGCTCGACAGCGGGGCTATCCTTGTCCTCCGCGGCGTGCGGCCCGCGGGAGCCCTTGCAGGCGATGCAGTCATCCGTGACGGAGAAGACGCAGCCATCCACCGTGACGTTGCGTGAGCTGTCAATGTCGATGCCGTCTGTACTGGGCGCTTGCTTGTAGTCGTCGGGCACCTGGAAGTGGACGTTGTGCACCAGCACCCCATCGTTGTTGTAGAGATGGCAGTTCCAGAACTGTGAGTCCTTAAAGGTAATGCCCTCAATCTTGACGTCCTTTGAACTTTCAATGAGCGCGAGCCGGGCGCGGGGCAGGCCGGTATTGGCAAAACTCTTGTCCTTCGCTCGGCCCGCCCAGAACGCCTCCCACACCTGCATGCCGTCGCCGTCGAGGGTTCCGTCGCCGGTCAGCTGAAATCCGTCGCAGTTCTTTGCGTTGATGAAGGCGGGGGTAAAGTTCGTGAAGTGGCCTTCAATGCGTGTGCGCTGCATAGGAAAGTTCGAAAGATCCGTGGAGCACTTGAGGACTGCGCCTTCGGTAAGGCGCAGGTGAACCTTCGGCTTGAAGAACAGAGCGCCGGCGACGAAGACACCCTTGGGCACGACAACCGTGCCTCCGCCCCTGGCGGCAAGCTGATCGATGGCAGCCTGGATGGTCTTGGTGTTCACGGTGTGGCCGTCGGCGACGGCGCCGGTCTTTGTGATGAGCAGTTCGCGAGCAGGGGCGGCGAAGGCGGTTTTTGCTGCGACCGGCCAGAAAGGAGCCGAGGCGATAAGTGAGTTGAAGCGGCGGCGGGTGTAGCGCTCAATCAGCATCAGCAGATCCTTCGTACAGGGCCAGACCCCGGGTCATTTGTGTGCGGCTTCTGATGATCCTTTGTCGAGACGGTTATTGTCCAATGTTCTGTCCGGCCACTCCCTGAGCCATTACCCAGTGTGGTTCGTCCGTTTTCGCCGGGTAGCCGCCACCGCTCCCGGCACCATCTCAGCGCTGTAAGATGGCCAAAGGCGATTCTCTGCGGCCCGGCTCAGGCATGCGGAAGCTTGATAAGTACGGCGGTGGCGGATCGGCGGTGTTAGACGCCGAGCACGCTGCACCCTCGCGTCCGCCCGCGGCCCCCTTTCATGCAATAGGTAAAGACGCCCAGCGCAGCCAGAAAAATGGCACGCGCAGCCCGCTGCGCCCCCATCGCGATCTGATGGATGACTTCGCCGACGACGCGGATACGGAGGCGTTTCTGCGCGCCAGCGGACGCAACCGCCGCATCCGCCGCGGCCTCATCCCACGCACACGCACCGGCTGGATCGCCTTTGGCATTACCGGTACGGTATGCCTGCTTGCGGTGTGCGCAGGTGCCGTGGCAACCGTGCGTTTCGCCACTACCTCTTCGCGCTTCCGTATACAGTCCTCGCAGCAGATTGAGATTGACGGCAACAGTCACCTATCGCGTGCGCAGATGCTCAGCGTCTTTGGTGAGGATGTGGATCGCAACATCTTCCGTGTTCCGCTGGACGAGCGCCGCGCGCAGCTGGAACAGATGCCCTGGGTGGACCATGCCACGGTGATGCGGCTGCTGCCCAACCGTCTGCGCGTCCACGTGGAGGAGCGTGTGCCTGTTGCCTTTGTGCGGCAGGGCGGGGCCATCAGCCTGGTGGATGCGGCGGGCGTGCTGCTGGATATTCCGCCCGATGCGCCCGGGAATCCCAGCTATTCATTTCCTGTGGTAACAGGTGTTCGCGCGGAGGATGACCCAGCCGCGCGTGCGGTGCGGATGAAGCTCTATGCCGCCTTTCTGAAAGACCTGGACTCGGACGGCAAAGGCACCTCAAGCCAGTTGAGCGAGGTGGACCTGTCTGATCCTGAGGACGTGAAGGCACTCATCCCGGACCATAATGCCGAGGTGCTGGTGCACTTTGGCCAGAAGGATTTCCTGGCGCGTTATCACCGCTTTGAAGAGCACATCGCCGAGTGGCGGTCGCAGTATCCGCACCTTAGCGGTGTGGACATGCGCTATGAGCGGCAGGTTGTGCTGCAGATGCCGCCAAAGGATTCAACCGTGACAGCGCAGGGTGGGGACGCGGCTGCGACTTCTGCTTCCGTGACTCCAGTGGCTGTAGCTGCAAAGATGGCAGCGGCTTCAATGAGCACGCCGTCTGCGAAGAAACCCGCAGTGCATGCCGTCGTGGTTTCAACAGCGCCTAAAGCCGCACCGAAGCTCGCTGCGACAAAGCCCGCATCGGCTGCAGTGGCAAAAGCAACGCCGCCTGCGCATCATGCGGAGGCCGTCAAAAATACCAAGGCTGCAAACGACGCCGCTACACGCAAGCGCGTTGAAGCCATCAAGGCATGGATGGCGAAGCGCGAAAAGATGCGTGCTGCCGCAGCGAAGGGGCTGTAAGCAGGGCAGCAGCATCTCACTCAAACAGGTGGGATGACATCCTGCAGGGTTCAGCACTACTCTGGGAACAGGTCCCCGGACCAAGGTAGTATGCAGTCGTAAGATTTCATCGAGGACAGAGCCGCACCCGTGAAAGACCGCAATGACAACCTGATTACCGTGCTGGACGCCGGCAGCGCCAAAAGCTGCGTGCTGGTGGCGGAACTGCAGGATGGCGTGCTGCGGTATCGCGGCCACGGCATTGAGCGGTCGCGCGGCATGCGCAAGGGGTTAATCGCGGAGCTGGGACCGGCGGCTGACGCCATCAATCGTGCGGCGCTTACGGCAGAGCGGATGACGCAGCGCGGCATTGAAACGGCTGTAGTCGGCGTAGGCGGAACGCATGTGCGCGGCATCAACTCGCGCGGCGGCATCTCCATGGGCACACGTATGCGCGAAATCACGCGTGAAGAAGTTCGCGCCGCGGTGGATCGCGCGCGCTCCGTCGCGCTGCCCGCTGACCGCGAAATTCTGCACCTGCTGCCGCAGGAGTTCATCCTGGACGACCAGCCCGGCATTCACGACCCCATCGGCATGGTGGGCACCAAGCTTGAGGTGAATCTGCACCTCTCCACCTGCAGCGGCGGCGTGGCGCAAAGCGTGGTCACGTGCGCCAATCGCGCGGGTCTTGAAGTTGTCGATACTGTCTTTGAAGGCCTCGCCTCCGCGGAAGCGGTGTTGAGTGCCGACGAGCGCGAACTGGGCGTCTGCATGGCCGACATCGGAGCCAGCACCACGGAGCTGGTGGTCTTCTTTGAGGGGTCGGTCGCGCACACGGCGGTGCTGCCCATCGGCGGCGACCACTTCACCAATGACCTTGCCGTGGGCCTGCATGTGAGTACAGAAGAGGCAGAGCAGCTGAAGATTACGTATGGCAACTGCGTCGTCACCAGCGTGCCTTCGCTGAATGAGATTGAAGTGGGCGGCAACCTGGCCACGGGCGGCAGTACGGCTCCGCGGCTGGTGCGGCAGCGCTTCATGGCAGAGATTCTGGAACCGCGCGCGCGCGAGCTGTTCACCATGCTGCGTGACAATCTGCGGCAGGGCGGCGTGCTTGAGGCGCTGGGTACAGGCTGCGTGCTGACCGGCGGCGGAGCCAAGCTGGCCGGCATGCTGGACGTTGCAGAGAGCCTGCTGCGCACACCCGCGCGCATTGGTTCACCGGTGCCGCTGTCGCGCATGCCGCAGGAGCTGGCCGCACCGGAGTTTTCAACGGCCATCGGCATGCTGCTGTACACGCACCGCACGCAGGTGCGCCGCGCCAGTGAAGAGATGGGGCTGAAGCAGAAGCTGAAGTCCATTTTTGCAGGCAGCTTCTAAGTCGAACCTTCCCGCCATTGCATCCAACTCCTGCTGTCGTTGCACTGCACATCGCTGCAGAGCTACAGTTGGCAAGTAGTCGGAGGGATTTTCCCATGCGCCGTATTGTCTTTGTTTGTCTTGCTTTGCTGTTGGCCACAACGTATGGCCACGCACAGGCGAAACCGTTTGCAGGCACGTGGAAGATTGACATGGAGCTTCTCGGAAACTCCCTTGCTGAGACCTGCACACTGCACAATGAGAGCAGTAAGCTGAAGGGCACATGTGTCATGGAAGACGGCAGCCAGGCTGACATTGTGGGCGATCTGGAGGGGACGAATATCTCCTTTAAACACATGGCGGATATAGCTGGAAATTCTGTGGCGATGTCGTTCGTTGGCAAGGTGGCAGATGACGGCAACTTTGCCGGTGACATGGGTATTGATGCCTTTGGCATGAGCACGCCGTTCACGGCGAAGCGCGCGGCGGATAAGAAGTAGCTGCTGAGGGCGTCTGCCGGTGCGATACATTGGGAGCATTCCCATCAGGAGTCTCCGCCCCATGAAGCGCTTTCTGGCAGTAGCTTGTTTGTTGGTCTCACCTTTGGCCTTTGCAGCCGCTCCGCCGCCCGCGAACGTGGCGGGAACATGGACCACGCAGACCGAGGTGCAGGGCATTGCAGTGAACGAAACCTGCAAGCTGGTACAGGCCGCGGATGGCGCGCTCTCCGGCACCTGCGAGACATCGGGTGGCACCTTCAAGCTGACCGGCAAGGTAACAGACACCAGCGTGAACTTTTCTCACCCGGCTGCGTATCAGCAGGAAGACATGACAGTCTCGTTCTACGGTAAGTACGACGCACCCACAGAGACGGTCGCGGGCTCCATCGACATACAGCCCATCAATGCAGGCGGTGCCTTTGCCATGAAGAGGGTGGGCCAGTAAGCTGCATGTACACGGTCTTGTGTCGTGTTCTGTCGCAGTGCCGGGACAAGCGTTCGTCAGGAGGAAATACTTATGAAGCAGTGGTTTACGATTGCGGCTTTGGCGCTGGTGGCCATGGCGCCTGCAGCACGCGCACAGGCAGCACCCGCGGAAGCACCGGCGGACTTTTCCGGCACATGGAATCTTGCGGCTGACGTGCAAGGCATTGGTGTTGAGGAGACCTGCACCTTTACGCAGACGGCAGACGCCAAGGTGGCGGGCTCCTGCGATACCAGCACCGGTAAGTATGACGTTGCAGGCCTCGTCACCGGCAAGACGCTGACCTTTCACCACGGCGGCAAGTATGACGGCTCTGACCTGGTGATGACCTACAGCGGCAAGGCGGGTACCGATGGCCTGGTAACTGGCACGCTCGATGTGGATCCGTTTGGCGTCAGCGGCAGTTTCACCTTGAAGAAGGGCGACGCCGCAGCCCCCGCAAAGTAAGCGATTGATTCAAACGAAGAGGGCTGACGCGCATGCGTGTCAGCCCTCTTTCGTTGTGCGTTGACTAGCGTGTGGGATCGATTGGCGCGGGCTTGAAGGGAACAGGCGGCGTTGTGAAGGCGGCGTTCAAAACCGATGCCAGGCGCACGCCGGCCAGCTCCAGCTGCTGGTCAATCACGGGCATGTTTGCTGTGTAGTATTCCTCGTCAATGTTCGTATTGTTGGCTACCATCGCTGCGTCTGAAATCACCTTGGACTCCTGCGTCCACAACACTGGGTCGTTCGGTCCAAGCGTTGGCGGGTTCTTGCTGATGTCTTTCTCGAGGTACTTCAGGTAGTCCTCATCGCTCAACTTGGCGTGGTCAATCAGGTAGCCATCCCAGATGGCGTGCAGGTTGCATTTTGCGGTGCTGCCGCAGGTGGGCTGGCCAAATGCTGTGACGATGATGCCGTTGCCACCACGCTCCACACCGGAAGCATGGAAGGGCTGGTGAATGTCTCCTATGAGGTGGATGAGGAACTTCAGCGACGTGGCGCGGTCAATGGGATCGAGCTTGGGGTCGGCTATGCGTGCCTCGAAGAAGAGGATGCGATCCGTAGCGCAGTCGCGGACTTTGTCGTTGTAGCTGCCCAGCTTGACGCCGGGTTGCGTGGGGCAATCGCGGTCGCGGTCATAGGTGGTCTTATCGCCGGGGATGTCCGTGAAGTGCCAGTTGCCGGTCTGCGTCTCCAGCGGGCGATCCACGTCGGCCCATGCGGCAACGTCGGCCATGGACTCCGTGCCCAGCAGCGCCTTCACGTTCTCACGCGCAACAGGCGTCAGGTGGGCCCAGGCAATGCCTGCAACCAGGCGATGACCCTTCTCCCACCATGCGTTGGCGGAGACAGGTGCAAGCAGCGCAACAACGACGAGGAGACAGAGTAGCTTTCGCATGCGTACAGCATAAATGCGCCGCCATGAAAGGACATACGTACGGAGGCCATTCACTTTTGTTTCAAGCCGCCGTTACACTTTTTGCGTACGAGCAATTCTTAATGCGTACGGGCAAATTTTTAAGAAGCAAAACTGAATCTAGCAAACCCCGGAGTGGAACATGAATCGTCGTGATTGGCTGAAGAGCGGAGCTGCTGCACTGGCGGCGGCAAGCGTAATAGAAAACGCACAGGCGCAGGCAGCCGCCGGTCCCGGCCGCGAGTACTACCTACTTCGCCGCTACAAGCTGCCGGCTGGCCCTTTGGGTGGGGTGGCGAACAAGTACTTCTCTGGCGCCCTGTTGCCCGCGCTGGGCCGCATGGGCATTGGCCCCGTCGGTGTCTTCTCACTCACCTATGGCGACAACACGCCGCAGACCTTTGTGTTGATGCCGAGCACAGACATCAAGGCGCTGGCCATGCTGGACCTGAACCTTGCCGCGGATGCCACCTTCATGAAGGATGGCGCGGCGTTCTGGGGACCGGCCGCAATTTCGCCCTCGTTTGAGCGCGTTGAGAGCCAGCTCTCCGTGGCGTTTGAGGGATATCCAAAGCTGACCGCGCCGCCCAAGGAGCCACGCATTGTGCAGCTGCGCACCTACGAAAGCCCAACCTACGCCGCGCACGTGCGCAAGGTGGAGATGTTCCACAAAGGCGAGTTCCGCATCTTTACGGAGTCGGGATCAAAGGGCGTCTTCTATAGCGACAACCTCATTGGCCCGCGCATGCCCAGCCTTACCTACATGCTGTGCCATAAGGACCTTACCGCGATGGACGCAAACTGGAAGGCGTTCAACGCGCATCCGGACTGGGTGAAGCTCTCACACGATCCGCGCTACGCCAGTGAGCCTACGGTGTCGCACGTCGACAACCTGGTACTGACCCCAACTGCTTTCTCGCAAATCTAGCTGAATAATAATGTCCTGCCGGACGGGCCCGCTACGCGCGGTGCGGGCGTTCGCACCGCCTTTTTATTGCTTCGCTTAGCCCTCCCGATGGTCGGGATGAAATTTCCTGCCGACCATCGGGAGACCCAACGCGAAGCCGAGTACAAGTCACGAAGTGACCGCGCCGCGCGTAGCGGGCCCGTCCGGCAGGACATTGGTTTAAGAGCGATTAGATAACGCGGCGGACAAGGTTGCGGACGGTTTCGCAGACGATGCCGTAGACCACGTGGGTGGCCATCTCGCTGCGGTGTTCGCGGCCTTCTTCCGGATCCGGCACGGTTGCCAGGCCCATTGCGGGCAGCACGCCGTGGTTGCTCACCGTCAGCAGCGCCAGGCCGAATGTTGTGCCGCCCTTGGCGGTCACCTCCGGATACAGCTCCGCGATGGCGCCGTAGGCTGCTCCGGTGGCTGCTCCCATGCCCCAGCGAATGCCCTGCGAGGCAGGCGGATTGGGGTCGCCGTGGCTGTGCGGCGGGTAGATGCGTTCGGCCGCGGTTTTGGCTGCGGTGGCGATCAGGCCGCCCACCAGGCCGGCAAGTGCGCCCTTCAGAATGTCCTGGGTGCGGTTGGGGAGCGGTTTGACGGACTTTTTCATGGCAATGGTGGGACGCCGCAATACCGGTTGCGGGTGGCCTCCGTGAATCCTTTCTGGAGTCTGCGCATTTAGAATAAGTGCTGCATCGCCACAGGAATAACAGCGACACGCGCGAACCTGCGGGCGATGGACCACGCAGATTGGAAATTCATGTCGACCCCTTCCACCAGCACCACACGCGACACCGTCATCCTGGGCACCGGCTGCAGCGGGCTTACCGCTGCCATCTACACGGCGCGCGCGAACCTGAAGCCGTTGGTTATTGAGGGCCACGAGCCCGGCGGCCAGCTCTCCATCACCACTCTGGTAGAGAACTTTCCTGGCTGGCCTGACGGCGTCCAGGGGCCGGAGCTGGTGGAGAACATCCGCAAGCAGGCAGAGAAGTTTGGCGCGGAGATTGAGATGGGCCACCTGGTCGCGGCTGATCTGTCGGCATCGCCCATCAAGCTGGATTTTGGCAACGGCAAGACCGTGCACACGCGCACGCTCATCGTCGCGTCTGGTGCAAGCGCGCGCTGGCTTGGCCTGCCCAGTGAACAGGCGCTGATTGGCCACGGTGTTTCGTCGTGCGCCACGTGCGACGGCTTCTTCTTCAGCGGCAAGGTCATCTGCGTTATCGGCGGTGGCGACTCGGCCATGGAAGAGGCCATCTTCCTGACGCGCTTTGCTACGAAGGTCTACCTCATCCACCGCTCGGGCAGCTTCCGCGCCAGCAAAATCATGCTGGAGCGCGCGATGGCGCATCCGCAGATTGAGTTCCTGACGAACACGATTATTGAGGAAGTGCTGGGCGTTGAGGAGAAGGAAGTACGCGGCATCCGCATCCGCAACACCGTCAGTGGCGAGGTCAGCGAGCTTGCGCTGAGCGGCTTCTTCCTCGGCATTGGTCACATTCCGAATGCCAAGTTCTTTGAGGGCCAGATGGACCTGGACGCGGATGGCTACATCAAGAGCCACGACAACGTCTTCACCACGCACAACGGCAAGGTGATCCCCGGCGTCTTCTGCGCGGGCGACGTGCAGGACCGGCGCTACCGCCAGGCCATTACGGCCGCGGGCACGGGCTGCATGGCTGCTCTGGAAGCTGAGAAGTACCTGGAAGAGCACGGCCGGTAACGCTGCTTTGTTCTGTAGACGATGAAGGCCAGCCATTCAGGCTGGCCTTTTCTCTTGTCGCGCTGTCATTCTGAGCGCAGCGAAGGATGACGCTTCAGAGAAGTAAGTGCTTGAATGCACCGAAACAGCTAAGCTGGAAGTATGTCGATTGCAGAAAATCTGGAGCGTGTGCGGGCGGAGATGGCCGCGGCGTGCGCCAAGGCAGGCCGTGCGCCTGATGATGTGAAGTTGATGGCTGTGTCCAAAACGTGGAACCCGGCCGCAGTGGCTGAGGCGTTTCGCGCGGGGCAGCGTCTGTTTGGCGAGAACCGCGTGCAGGAGTGGGAGCACAAGCGGACCGACCTGCACACCGTGCTGGGTGAAGATGTGGGCCAGATTGATATGCACCTGATCGGCAACCTGCAGTCCAACAAAACCAGCAAGGCTGCGTGGCTCTTCAGCGCGGTAGACGCTGTGGACAGCATGAAGGTGGCGCGCCGACTGCACGATGTGTGTGCGCAGGTGGGCAAGGTGCTGCCGATTCTGGTTGAGGTAAAGCTGTCAGAAGAAGAAACCAAGCAGGGCGTGGATGAGTACCTGCTTATAGGCTTGCTGCGTAACCTGCTGGAGCTGGATGGCATTGAGGTGCGCGGCCTGATGATGGTGCCGCCCTACCTGGACGATCCGGAAGGTGCGCGGCCTTACTTCCGCCGCCTGCGTGAGCTTCGCGATGCTGTCGTTGCGGAGATTCCGGGGCTGCAGCTGCCGGAGCTTTCCATGGGTATGTCGCACGACTTTGCCGTGGCCATTGAAGAAGGCTCAACGTGCATCCGCGTGGGCTCGGCCATCTTTGGCAAGCGCGCTTACGTGAAGGATGAAGTAGACGAGCCGGACGAGGAGTAGCTCGCTGTCATCCTGAGCGCAGCGAAGAATCCCCTCAGGACTTTGTTTGCCTGAACTCTTGTGCTCTTCCGCGGTGCGAATTTTAAAGTTAGAAACTATCGGGAGCTGAGGTCGCAGCGAAGGCGTCGGGATCCTTCGCTGCGCTCAGGATGACGGCTGATTCAAAGTGATCGCTTACGCAGAGCGGCGGAGCGAGGCACGCGTTGAGCCTGCGGCATCCCGCGCTTCTTCCACATGCATGCCGCCTTCCGGCAGCACCAGCACGCGGTCTGCAATGCCGGCTTCTTTTGCTGCGGCCATCAGGCGTTCGGGCGGCTCGTCCATGGGTTCGCGACCCAGTGGAAAGGTGCCAAAGTGCATGGCGATCATGGTTGTTGCGGTGCCCAGATCAAGGAAGCCCTGCAGCGCCTCCTCCGGGCTGGTGTGTACGCCGCGGTAGCTGTCCGGGTAGTAGGCCCCAATGGGCAGCAGGGCTACCTGCGGTTGCAGGCGCTGGCCAATCTCGCGGAAGCCGTTGAAGTAAGCCGTGTCGCCGGAGTGGTAGATGCTGTGGCCGCCACCCTGCAGAACGTAGCCGCCGTACAGGCGATGCGTGTCGTTGAACATGCGCGCGCCCCAGTGTTTGCACGGAGTCATGGTCACAGTAATGCGCTGCTCCGGCGTGTCGGCGTCCAGCGGGGCAGACTGCCACCACTCAAGCTCTGTAACGCTGCGAAAGCCCAGGCGATCCACCAGGTCACGCACGCCGCCGGGCACAATCACTTGCGGCGCCACGCCGGTCAGCTTGCGCGCGTGTTTCACAATGCGTCGCAGCGACGGCAGATTCAGATGGTCCATGTGAGCGTGGGTCAACAAAACGGCGTCAATGGGCGGCAGGTCTTGAATGCGAATACCCGGCTTGCGCGCGCGGCGCAGAAGAACCAGGCGCGTGGCAAAGACAGGATCCACCAGAATGTTGCGGCCGGCGATCTGGATAAGAAAAGAGGAATGGCCTATGAAAGTGACGCCCATCTCGTCCGCGTCCACCAGTTGCGGCGGCACGGGCTCGCCGGTCATGGGCTGGCGATGGCTCTCGCGCACCACACCCCACAACTGCATCAGTTTTTGAAAAACCGAGGATCGCCGATTACTCACGTTGAATTGGATGTAAGCGGCGCGTGTGAAGATGCGGTGGTCGTGCTGTGAATCGCGGGGAAATGCGATGGGATGCAATGGCATGTGTGCCTTATAGGCGTCAGAGTAGACTCATTCGAATATGAATTTGTACGGCATCGTGGTGGGTTTGATCGTTGTGTCGCTGCTGGCGGTGTCGCTGTCGCGGCTGCGCGCGACCCGCACCAAGGTGGATTACCTGGTGGCGGGGCGGTCGCTGCCGGCCGTTGTGCTGGTGTTTACGCTGCTCTCCAGCTGGATTGGCTCGGGTTCGCTACTGGGTGGCGCGGAGAACGCGTACAAGCATGGCTTTGCCGCACTGTGGCAGGGCGGCGGCGGCTGGGCCGGGCTGCTGCTGATCTACTTCATTGCGCCGCGCGCGCGGAAGTTTGCACAGTACACCATTCCCGATCTGCTGGAGGCGCGCTACAACCAGATGGCGCGCGTGCTTGGGGTCATCGCGGTGCTGTTCACGTACACGGCCATCACCAGCTACCAGCTCATTGGCGGCGGAGACATTCTGCACCTCATCTTTCCGGGAGCCATTAGCAACATCACCGGGCGATACATTCTGGCGGCGTTTGTCATCGTGTTTACGGCCATCGCTGGCATGGGCTCTGTGGCGTATATGGATGTGGTGATTGGATCGCTGGCCACGGTGACCATGCTGGTTGCACTGCCTATCCTCATCCACTTTGCAGGCGGATGGGGCGCTGTGCATGCGGCGTTGCCGGCCACACACTTCATGGTGCTGGGCGACATTTCGCCGGTGCAGGCAATGGAACTGTTTTTGCCCACGTGCCTGTTGATGCTGGGTAATCAGTCCATGTATCAGAAGTTTTTCAGCGCGAAGAGTGAGCGTGATGCACGCAATGCTGTTGTTGGATGGATCATCGGCACGGTGATTCTTGAGACGGTGATTGTTGCGCTTGCGGTCACTGGTTCTGCGCTGTTCCGCACGGGCGAGGTTCACGAACATCCGCGCGAGATTCTTGCGTACACGGCAATGCACGGGGTCGGCACGCTGGGGTCATCGTGGGGTTTGCAGCTGCTGGGCGCGCTGATGATGGGCGCCATCTTTGCCAAGATCATCTCCACTGCGAACAACTATCTCTTCTCACCCGCGACGAATCTGGTGAACGATGTTTTTGTGCGCTACCTGCGTCCCAAGGCCGCAGATGGTCAGGTGCTGCTGGTGTCGCGATTGATGGTGGTGCTGCTGGGTGTGTGGGCGTTGTGGCAGTCGCTGGGCACGGAGAGTGTGCTGGCGAAGAGTCTGTATGCGTACACAATTTATTCGGCCTCGCTTACGCCGGTCATCCTGTCTGCATTCTTCTGGAAGAGGGCTACGGCTGCAGGCGCGGTGACATCCATTGCGCTGGGTACGGTGGTCACCGTGGGGTGGGATTCGCCGCTGGTGGCGCGGGTTTTTCCGGCGGTGATTGCACAGCGGGATGCGATTCTGCCGGCGCTGCTGGTGTCGCTGCTTGCGCTTGTTGTGGTGAGCCTGCTGACGCCTGCGCCGACTGCGGAGCAGCTCAGGCCCTTCGCCGCGGAGTAACTTCATCGGCAGTTTCGTGCTGAACTATTTGCCGCACCTTGTGCGACGAAGCCCGACGAATTCGCTACGCCATGAGACAAAGGTCACTCGCACTGCATCTGACAGATGCGAAACTTCTTCTGGGGTGACAGCGTGGCGAATGGTGCAGTGCGCAAACGTGTATTGATTTTGGGCGGTGGTTTTGCCGGTTTGAAAGCGGCGCAGGCGCTGGCAGATGCTGACGTGCATGTGACGCTGGTGGACCGGAGCAACCACCACACCTTTCAGCCGCTGCTGTATCAAGTAGCGCTGGCGGTGCTGTCGCCCAATGAGATTGCGCAGCCCATCCGCGCGATTCTGCGCGCGCCAAACACGCAGGTGCTGATGGATGAAGTGGTCAGCATGGACACTGCTGCGCAGCGCGTCACGCTGAAGAGCGGCACTGTGCTGCAGCATGACTACCTCATCCTGGCCACAGGATCGACGCACTCCTACTTCGGCAAGGAGGAGTGGGCGCATCTTGCTCCGGGATTGAAGACGATTGAGGACGCGGTGGAGATTCGCCGGCGCGTGCTGCTTGCATTTGAACTGGCAGAGAACCAGATGCAGGAGACAGGACGGCATCCTGCGCTGAACTTTGTCATCGTTGGCGGCGGTCCCACAGGCGTGGAGCTTGCCGGCTCCATCTCAGACATTGCGCGGCTCTACATCCGGCACGACTTCAAACACATTGACCCGGCAAAGGCAGAGGTCATCATCGTAGAAGGTTCGCCGGCGATCCTCGGCGCGTATCCGCCTGACCTGCAGGCAAGTGCATTGAAACAACTGGCGGCGTTGGATGTGAAGGTGCGCACGGGCGCGCGTGTAACAGATATCCAGCCGGGCTATGTGATGCTGGGCGAAGAACGCATCGATTCCGTTGTAACACTGTGGGCGGCTGGCGTGCAGGCATCACCGCTGGGCAAGATGCTTGGCGTTGAGGTGGATCGGCGCGGCTGCGTGGTGGTGGACGATCACCTGCATCCAGCGGGGCATCCAGAGATTTTTGTGTGCGGAGATCTTGCCGCGGCCACCAGCGAGGGCAAACCCGTCCCAGGAGTAGCGCAGCCCGCCATGCAGATGGGCGACTATGCAGGCAAGAGCATTACGCTTGAGGTGCAGGGCAAGCAGATGCAAAAGCCCTTCCACTACTTTGATAAGGGCGACATGGCGACGATCGGCCGCAAGGCTGCTGTAGCCAACGTGAAGTGGCCATTCAAAGGGCACCTTAGCGGATTCTTCGCGTGGTTCACATGGCTTACGGTCCACATCTTTTTTCTGATTGGCTTCCGCAACCGCTTCAGTGTCTTCCGCTCGTGGGCGTGGACGTATGCCTTCTTCGAAGAAGGTTCGCGACTGATTGTGGGCGACCAGACGCTGCCCGGCTGGGACGTGCAGGACAAGCCGGAAGGCCACCTGACCACACGGCCGATTGACGAGTAACTGTTCGCACTTCGCGCTCATTCTAAAGGCAGAACGCGAAGGACGCTAAGGTTACGCGAATGTCGTAAAGGAAGAGCCCGGTCCTGCCGGACGGGCCTCCTGCGCGGCCATTCACATGGCCTTTTACTGCTTCGCGTAGCCCTCCCGATGGTCGGGATGAAATTCTCTTGCCGACTATCGGGAGGCGCGAGGCGAAGCCAGTAAAAAGGTGCGTGAGCACCCGCACCGCGCGCAGCGGGCCCGTCCGGCAGGACAAGCTGTTTGTGTCTAGCCTTTAGTCATGGAGGCGATGTGCGCGACGGCGCGGTGTGCGGAGAGGGCTGCGCCCTCCTGCCAGCCCACGAGGCGGCTTACGTAGTCGCCTGCCAGCATCAGCCGGCCCTCTGGCTGGATGAGCTGGTTATACGCGGGTTGCGACTGCGCAAGATGGTTGTTGCCATAGCAGCCCAGGCTATAGGGAATCTTCATCCACTCCACGTAGATGGGCTTGGTCAGATCGCGGCCGTGGCCGGGGTGCAGCAGTTCCACCGAGTAGCGCGACGCGGCCAGCTTCGTATCGAGGCTGTCACCCAGCTTGCCAAACTCAGTGGGCTCGCCGTTTTCATCACCCATGACGTTGAAGCCTGAGAGCAGGACGCCCTTCTGGCTGAAGAAGCGATCGCTGGGATACCAGACTAGGTCAACTGCTTGATTCAGGAATGAGATGCCGCCGTAGATGTTGTTCTCTCGCTCCCAGAAGCGTTCGGATTCCCACGCGATCTTGTAGTTGCTGGTCATGGGCATGCCTTTGAAGGCAATCTGCGTGGCCGCGCTGAAGTCGTTTGGTACCGATTGCATCACGCTGATGGGCAGCGTGCAGATGCAGAAGTCTGCCGTGGCCTGCTGTGGTGTACCGCCGTGTGTGTAACCAATGCGCACGCCGTTGGCTGTCTTGCGAATCTCCGTGATGGGGCAGTCGTAGTGAATCTCCTGCGTGAGCAGCGCGGCAAATGCATAGGGGATGCGGTCCATGCCGCCGACTGGCTGAAACATCGTTGCCTGCCAGTCAATCTGGTCTTCGTAAAACTCTGCCTTCTGGAAGTTCGCGACAAGCAGTTCATGCAGGGACAGGCGCTCATGCAGCTTGCTTGGATCATCGCCCGCACCGCGCGGCACCGTGAATCCTGCGCGCTGCGTGCCACCGTATTTGCTCGCCTTGTCCAGATCGCCGTAGCCGCTGAGAAAGTCCAGCAGCATGCGCGCATCGTCAATGCCGATCTCTGAATCGAGAGCATGTTTGTGGATGGCTTTTGAAAGCAGCTCTGCAATGTAACCGCGGGTGTCGTAGATCACCTGCCGCTGCTCAACTGCCTTGCCGCCGTTGAGCGAATTGCCTTGCAGCAGGGCGGAGCGCGACACGTTGACTTCCACCTCAAGCGGCACGCCAATCTCTTTGCAGTAGCCAAGCATGGTCTTGTGGATGGAGGGCAGACGCGCTGGACCTGCGTTGAGGTAGTGGCCCTCGTCCCATGTGCAGTGTTGCTTTGTGCCGTCGGTAAAGACGACGTCGGTGCCCTTGCGGATGCTCCAATTGCGGCCGCCGGGACGGCTGCGCGCTTCCAGCACGGTGACGGTGTAGCCGGCCTTCTTCAACTCATAGGCAGAGACAAGGCCCGCAATACCTGCGCCCAGGATCACGACAGACTTGCCCTTGCCTGTGTCCGGTGCCAGGCCGCCTGCAAGCGGCGATGCCTCTGCGCGCGGCAGCAGACCAAGCATGTCCATGGTGGTGAATGCGGCGGAGTAGCCGCCCATCTGCGCTACCTGGTTCAGAAAGCTGCGCCGCGTAAGTCCCATAGTGTCTCTCCCTGGCCTGTCGCAGAGCGGCAAATGGAAACGCACAACATCGCGCGCGTTGCGCCGTCATCTGCGTGGAAATGGTTTTGGAAACTAACCTGAAAGTACCGTGCGCGGCGTGATGGCGCAAGCATTTCCGTCACAGCACGCGCTAGGGCTTGCGCGCGATTACTACCGTGAGTGGTGGAAAGGTGGTGAGAAAGCTGCCGCGCTTCTTTGTGACGGTGAGTCCTGCAGTGCGGAAGTACTCTGCATATTCGCCGGTCTTTTTGTAATCGCATATGAGTGCGATGCCGCCGGGTTTCAGCACGC
>JAMFTB010000273.1 GCA_026225595.1 Terriglobus sp.
GAGTATGTACTGGTACGTGGCGATGACCCGAATCCGCCGGGGCACTTTGCGCTGGCCGCGCAGGACTATGCGCACTCCACTGCGCCCAACCGCCGCTTTGCGGACATGGTGACACAGCGCCTGCTGCATGCCATGTTGGCGAACGTGCCCGCTCCGTATACCGACGACGAACTGGCCGCGATTGCGGACCACTGCAACACCACCGACAAAGCCGCACGCAAGGTGGAGCGCGCCATGCTGAAGCGTACGCAGGCACTGGCGATGCAGGGCAGCATAGGCAAACACTTCCCCGCAATCGTTACTGGCGCCGGCCCCAAGGGAACGTTTGTGCGTGTGCTGCAGCCCGCTGTGGAAGGCATGCTGGTGCATGGCGGCGAGGGCCTGGATGTGGGTGATCGCGTGAACGTAACGCTGGTGCACACGGACGCCGCACGCGCCTTCATCGACTTCGCACGCAGCGATGGTTGAGTCTCTCAATGCGGGTTTTCGGAAGGGCACAGCTTTAGCTGTGCCGCAGTTTCCTGAATGGGGTGGGCTTTAGCCCCTGAAGTCTGCTTTCTTTTCTACGGCGAAGATACGAAAGCGCACCTCAGCGGCTAAAGCCGTTTCGTATCGGAGATGTTTCGGCACAGCTGAAGCTGTGCCCTTCCGAAAGCTAAAGGTCGTCGCCACTGGAGTGCTGCGCGCTGACCTGATCAGGCAGCATCGTCTCCCTGCGATCCCACATAGCGGCTACGCACGACAACACAAACGTAACCGCACACACCGCCGCCGAACCCAGCGACAACCTGCCATAGCCAACACCATGCGTCAGCATAATCGCGCCAAGGCTGGCGCCGATGGCGTTGCCAAGATTGAACGCGCCCTGATTCAGCGTGGATGCAAGGTTCTGCGCGCCGCGTGCCTGGTCCACCACGCGCGTTTGCAGCGGAGCGCCCACGGCAAAGTGCAGCACGCCCCACAGCGCAATGGCCGCAAGGCATGTGGGTAGATGCGGCAACGCTGCAGGCATCAGAAGGAATAGCACCGTCAGCACCAGGAAGCCGACGACCACGGCGCGAATGCCCTTCCAATCTGCCATGACGCCGCCCAGCAGATTGCCAATTGTGATGGACACACCAAACAGCACCAGCACGCCCGTTACGCCATGCGGCGAGATGTGCGTGACCATCTCAAGGATGGGCGTGATGTAAGTGAGCACGCAGAACATCGCCACGGAGGAGAGCGTGCTGACGGCCAGCACCAGCTGCACCTCCTTGCGCATGACGGAGCGCAGCTCGTGCATCAGGTGTACAGGCTCTGCTGGTTGATGCGGCACCAGTCGCCACACGCCAATTGCAGCAAGGATGCCGATGGGCACAATTGCGATGAACGCAGCGCGCCATCCATAGGCCTGCCCCAGCGCTGTGCCCGCGGGTACACCCATCACGTTGGCCAGCGTGAGTCCGCTGAACATGATGGCGACCGCTCGCGCACGCTGTTCACGCGGCACCACGTTGGATGCGACGATGCTGCCGATGCCGAAAAACGATCCGTGCGTGAGAGCGGTCAGGATGCGTGCCGCCATCAGCAGGCCAAACGTGGGCGCAAGCGCACATGCGGAGTTGCCGACGACGAACAGACTCATCAGCAGGATGAGAGCGCGTTTGCGATCGACCTTGGCGAGCGCCAGCACCAGCAGCGGCGAGCCAAGCGTAACGGCAAGCGCATATCCGCTCACCAGCGTGCCCGCCTTCGGAATGCTGACGCTGAAGTCACGCGCCAGGTCCGGCAGCAGACCCATGATGATGAACTCAGTGGTGCCAATGCCAAAGGCGGCAACGGCAAGCGCAAGCAGGGGCTTACGCATCGACTAAGCGGGCACAGCCGTTGCGGGCAGGATTTCTTCTACATCGACCCACTGTGTTGGGTACTTGCCGGTGTAGCAGGCGGTGCAGTAGCCGGTGGGCTTTACCTGGTCGGTGGTGCAGCTGTGCACCACGCCCTCAAGAGATAAGTAGGCTAACGAATCGGCTTCAATGTAGGCGCGGATTTCTTCGAGCGAATTGTTCGCTGCGATGAGGTCGCGCGTGCTGGGCGTGTCCACGCCGTAGAAGCAGGGCGAAATGGTGGGCGGACACGAGATGCGCATGTGCACCTCCTTCGCTCCGGCTGCGCGCACCATGCGCACAATCTTTCGCGAGGTGGTGCCGCGGATGATGGAGTCGTCAATCAGGATGACGCGCTTGCCCTCAAGCAGGGCGCGTACCGGGTTCAGCTTCATGCGGACGCCGAAGTCGCGCACACGCTGCTCCGGCTGAATGAACGTGCGACCAACGTAGTGGTTGCGGATGAGGCCGAAGTTGAACGGGATACCGCTCTCTGCCGCGTAACCAATGGCTGCGGTCACACCGCTGTCGGGCACGGGCACAATCACGTCTGCAGGCACGCCGCTCTCGCGGGCCAGCGTGCGGCCCATCTCGTCGCGGCTCTTCTGCACCCAGCGGCCAAAGATTTTGCTGTCGGGCCGGGCGAAGTACACGTGCTCAAAGATGCAGCTTGCCTGCTGCACATCTTTGTTGAAGTAGCGCGAGGTGACGCCGTCTTCACTCACCATCACGAGCTCGCCCGGCTCCACATCACGCTCGTACTTGGCGTGCAGCAGATCAAACGCACACGTCTCCGACGCGAAGACGAAGGTGTCCGGTGCGCCGTCCACACCGGGAATGCGGCCCATCGACAGCGGACGGAAACCATGCGGATCGCGTGCGGCGAAGATGCGGTTGCGCGTCATCATCACGATGGAAAACGCACCATCCACCTGGCCCAGCGAGTCGGCAATGCAATCGACGAGTGTTGTCTCTTTCGAATGCGCGATGAGCTGCACGATGATCTCTGTATCGGACGTGGTCTGGAAGATTGCGCCGTCGCGTTCAAGCCGTTCACGCGCCGTGCCCAGGTTCACCAGGTTGCCGTTGTGCGCAATGGCGATGAGGCCCTTGGTCGATTCCACCTTGATGGGCTGCGCGTTCAGCAAAGCAGAATCACCGGTTGTTGAGTAACGCGTGTGGCCGATGGCGAGCGAACCGGGCAACTTGGCCAGCACAGGGTCTGTAAAGATTTCGCTGACCAGGCCCATGCCCTTCAGGTCGTGAATCTCTTCACCGTCCGCGGTGGCAATGCCGCCACTCTCCTGCCCGCGGTGCTGCAGCGAATACAGGCCCCAGTAGGTGAGCCGCGCCGCGTCCGGGTGGTTGTAGATCGCCATCACACCGCACTCTTCGCGCAGCTTGTCGAAGTGATCGTCCGCTTCGTTGTCAGCGACCTGCATGTCGTTGAGCTCCAGTTCGTCGATCACGCCAGTACCACCTCTGCTTCAAGCTGTTCTACAAGTGCGCCAGACCAAGTAGCCGCTAGCTCTGATGTTGCAATGTCGATGACGGATTCGCCGTCGAGCACAATCTCCACGCGGCCGGCAATAACTTCGCCCAACGGCGCAACAAAGACACCTTCAATCGCTGCAAGAGCTGCGCGGACTTCATCGATCTTGTCTGGCGCAATGGTTGCAATCACCGACGAACCAATCTCGCTGAACAAGCGTTCGACATACATCGCAGGATCATTGCCAACCTTCATGCTGATGTGAACGCCAAGATCCTTCGGGAATGCCGCGCGAACAAATGCCGTCATGCAGCCACCGTCTGAAAGATCAGCGGCACTCTTGAGCAGCCGCTTGTCTGCAAGGGCAATCAGTGCTTTATGCAATGCAGCTTCTTCCGTAAGGCTAAGCACCGGCGGTGCTCCCCACGTCTCACCGAACACGGCCTGCGCATAGGCTGACGATCCAAGATCGCTTTGCCATGCGCGGCCTGCACCGCGGAATGCTGAGAGGAAGATCACCGTATCGCCAACGCTCTGGAATGCATTCGGCACAGCCTTGCTCACATCGTCGATGATGCCGACGATGCCGAGTACTGGTGTGGGGTAAATGCCTTCGCCCTTGGTCTCGTTGTAGAGCGAGACGTTGCCGCCGGTGATGGGCGTGCCCAGTGCGGTGCAGGCTTCTGCAATGCCGTCGATGGCCTGCGAGAGCTGCGCCATGATCTCAGGCTTCATGGGGTTGCCGAAATTGAGGCAGTTGGTGGCGGAGACGGGCGTCGCGCCGGTGCAGGCCACCTTGCGTGCCGCCTCGGCTACTGCGTGCATCGCGCCCAGCTTGGGATCGAGCCACGTCCAGCGGCCGTTGCCCGCTAGCGCCATGGCGAGGCCTCGCTCTGGCTTCGTTCCCTCAGGGGCTAAAGCCCCGTTCTCCTGGATGCCCTCAACGGACGGGCTGAAGCCCGTCCCCTTCAAAGCTCCACCTGTGCCTTTGATGCGGATGACGCCAGCCTCGCAGCCGGGGCCCTGCACGGTGTTGGTCTGCACCATGCTGTCGTACTGCTCAAAGATGTGGCGCTTGTCGCAGATGTTTGCGGATGCCAGCAGCTTCTTCAGGTCTGCGGTGTAGTCGCGAGGCTTCTTCAGTTCTTCTAAAACCCAAGCCGGAGGATCAAGCGATACAGGAGCCTTCCACGTGCCGACGGGGCGGTTGTAGACCGGCGCATCGTCGGTGAGCGATTCGTTCGAGAGATCCGCAACCAGTTCGCCGTGGTGGCGCACCTTCATGCGGTTCTCCGGGATGACGGTGCCGACAACCGAAGCATCCAGCCCCCACTTGTCGAAGACGTCCAGCACTTCCTGCTCGCGGCCTGCGTGCGCCACCAGCAGCATGCGCTCCTGGCTTTCGCTCAACATAATCTCGTAGCTGGTCATGCCGCTGTCGCGCTGCGGCACCTTGTCCAGCTCAATCTCAAGGCCAACGCCGCCGCGGCCGCCCATCTCGCATGTGCTGCAGGTCAGGCCTGCGGCGCCCATGTCCTGAATGCCGCTGACCGCGCCGGTCTTCATGGCCTCAAGGCAGGCCTCAAGCAGCAGCTTTTCCAGGAACGGATCGCCCATCTGCACGTTGGGCCGCTTCTGGTCTGATCCTTCGGTAAATTCCTCGCTGGCCATGGTCGCGCCGTGGATGCCGTCGCGGCCCGTCTTTGCGCCCACATAGATCACAGGATTGCCGACGCCGGTGGCCTTGGCATAGAAGATTTCGTCGTGCCGCACAAGGCCCAGCGCAAATGCGTTCAGCAGCGGATTGCCGCTGTAGCACTCCTCAAAGCGAGTTTCGCCGCCAACGTTGGGCACACCAAAGCAGTTGCCGTAACCGGCCACGCCGTGGACGACGCCTTCCATCACGGAGCGGTTTTTCGCGTAGTCGATATCGTCAGCGGAGGCAGTCCCCTCAGGGGCTAAAGCCCCTTTGTTCTCTGAAGGGCTGACGGACGGGCTAAAGCCCGTCCCTTTCAAAACGCTGTTCGGGGTGAGCGGGCCGAAGCGCAGCGAATCCATCACCGCCATGGGACGTGCGCCCATGGTGAAGATGTCGCGCAGAATGCCACCGACGCCGGTGGCTGCGCCCTGATACGGCTCAATGTAGCTGGGGTGGTTGTGGCTTTCGATCTTGAAGGCGCAGGCCCAGCCGTCGCC
>JAMFTB010000274.1 GCA_026225595.1 Terriglobus sp.
AAGGCGATGCTGGGCGATATCGCAATCCTCACGGGCGGCGAAGCCATCACCGAAGACCTGGGCATCAAGCTGGACGGCGTCAAGCTGGAGCAGTTGGGCCGCGCCAAGCGCATCACCATCGATAAGGACAACACCACCATCATCGATGGCTCCGGCGACGCAGCCGCTATCTCGGGCCGCGTAAAGGAGATTCGCAGCCAGATCGAAAAGACCACCAGCGATTACGATCGCGAGAAGCTGCAGGAGCGGTTGGCCAAGCTGGTCGGCGGCGTTGCGGTCATCAAGGTTGGCGCTGCGACTGAGACCGAGATGAAGGAAAAGAAGGCTCGTGTTGAAGATGCAATGCACGCAACCCGCGCTGCCGTGGAAGAAGGCATCGTCCCCGGCGGCGGTGTGGCTCTCATCCGCTGCATCCCTGACGTTGACGCTCTGCTGAAGACCCTCGAAGGCGACGAGAAGATCGGTGCACAGATCATCCGCCGCGCCATCGAAGAGCCGCTTCGCATGATCGCCTACAACGCAGGCGAAGAGGGCGCAGTCGTCATCGGCAAGATCACAGACTCCAAGGACATGGCTTTCGGCTACAACGCCGGATCAGACAAGTACGAGGACCTGGTTGCCGCAGGCGTCATCGACCCCACCAAGGTAACCCGCACCGCCCTGCAGAACGCAGCATCCATCGCCGGCCTTATGCTGACGACGGAAGCCATGATCGCAGACATCCCGGAGAAGGCCCCAGCAGGCGGCGGCCACAACCACGGCGGCGGCGGCATGGACGGCATGTACTAAGGCATTGCATGCAGCAGACGCGGCTTCGCCGCAAAAGCTGCGACCACAAAACCGGGTGCCCCACGTCTCGCGTCTGAGACGTGGGTTCACTCAAACAAGAAAAGCCCCGGAGCAATCCGGGGCTTTCGCACAGAAGTCAGTTGAGGAGATTCATGCCGACCTCATCCAGCGAGATACAGAGTCTCACCACCCAGAGCAACAACCTCTCCGCTTCTATAGATCGCTGGAATAGCAGTTATGTCTGGTTTGGCGGCATTGCGCTCTTGATCGCGCTCTTTGTATTTACTGCTCAGTTCATCATCATCAGAAAAAGCCGACTTCTGGCGACAGTACAAGGGAATCTTCTTGCTGCCAAGGATCGGGAATTACAGATCGACCTACGGGACAAGGATGTCCAAATTGCCGGACTTCATGCCGAAGCCAGCCGACACCAACAACTGTTGGAAGAGGCGGCACTCCAGATTTCTCATGCAGGTGCAGATGCTGCACATGCAAATGAAAGGGCCGCTGAAGCAAATCGCTTGGCGGAACAGGAGCGATTAGAGCGTACCAAGCTTGAGGCAGAAATTGCACCTAGACGGCTTTCTCAGGATCAACAAACAGCCATCGCTCTTATTATCAATCGCTACAACGGACGAAGAGTAAGAGTGTCTTCATACTCGATGGATGCCGAATCTGCCGTTCTAGCGAAGCAAGTGGTATCCGCGCTCAATAAAGCAAATTTGCAAGTAGTCGATGCAACTGCTTCGATCTCGCCAGTAGGTGGCTTTGCACTCGGTATCATCGTCACAGGAACTAATGTTCAATTAGCATCTGCATTGCGAAGTGCATTGAGCCTAAATGGAAATTTACTGGTTGCTCCCGCAGACACGCCGATGTCTGGCGGTATGCAAATGGTCTACGGTGTCTCAGGACCATCCCCGGATGCTGAAATTCTTATTGCAGTTAAACCTCCTACGATGTGATTTGGTAGAGGTAAAGCTGCGCTAGGGCGTCTGGTCACTTGTCCAATGCGGCTTCGAATTACACAGTCTTTAGCAAGTCGGTTACTTTAATGATGATGCTAGTGCTCTCCGCGAAGCGCCCATTCAAGTCAGAGCGCTTTGCGCCAGATGCGGTCGTCGTCTACTCGGTCGCCTAGTTGGAAGGTGCAGTGGCCTACCTCGTGGAAGCCGTGGCGGCTGTAGAAGCGCTTTGCTCGTTCGTTGTGGTCGAACACGGTTAGGTAAATCTCCGGTGCTCCGTCGGCGCGAGCGGTTTCGAGTGCCCAGTTCATCAGCGTCTCTGCTACACCACGGCCGTGCCAGGGGCTGAGCACGTAGATCTGTTGCAGCTCTAATGCGCCCGGTTGCGGTGCTGGTGCGGGAGTCCGCAAGGGTGTGAGTTTTGCATAGCCAATGATCTCGCCGGATGCCACGGCAACCTGCCACCGAATCTCTGGATCGGCGAGTCCGCGTTCCATCGAGCCTCCGGCACCATAGGCATCTTCGAAGAAGCGCGAAAACGGAATTTCGTCGTAGAGATGTGCGAAGGTTTCGGAGAAACATTGCCTCGCCATGGCGCGGAGAGCGCTGCTCATCTGCGCGGTTGGAGCGAAATATTCGATACTCGCGTTCATGCGTTTACTCGATTCATAATCGTTAGCTGCCTTTGCTTCAATCGATAATCTCGGCGCCTTCGGTCTTCAGGCGCGCAACGCCACTCCTCATGTTCTGCACCTGCTCCGCCGGATGCCCCTGCCACTTGGTCACCTCACCGACCACACGCAACGGATCGCGCGAGCGGTAGGACATGGTTGGGTTGCCGGGAAACTTCTTGTCGGTCAGGTTGGGGTCGTCGACGATCTCGCCCGTTGGCTCGACCACGTAGATCCTTCCATCACCCTCGCCGGCGGCCAGCTCAGCGCCCCATATAGCGGCATCCAGCGTCGCCGCGCAATACACCCAAGACATTGGCGTCCCTTCCCCAAAGTTGGAGTTGTAGCCAACCGAGATCAGATCGCCCGGCGCGAGGTCTGCACGGGTTCCATGGAAGAACTGTTGGCGAAACATGGTTGCAACTGCGGACATGGGCCTGGTGCTCCTTTGCGTGCGACGTACTCGCACATCATGAAGAAGCTGCCGCCCTTGCGGCAAGCCCGGGGTCATTTGTTATCTTGAAAATGGGGGCAGCCAAGAACCCCCGTTACAAAAGACTCCTAAGCAGTCTTGAGCGCGCCGATTACTTTGTAGTGATTGAGGACGATGCCGGTTGGTGTTGCTTTTGAGCTGATGAGTTCGAAGGTTTGTGCGGGTGTGCCTTCTGCGAAGAAGTGCTTGCCTGTGCCCACCAGCACTGGATAGATGAGCAGCAAGACTTCATCCGCGAGCCCATGTTCCAGCAGCGTGGATGTAAGCGTGGAACTGCCCCACAGGACAATGTTCGGTCCATCCTGCGATTTGATACTGCGAACGCCTTCGACCAGGTCCGGACCGACTGCCTCAAACGGACCCCACTCAAGCGTCTCCGGATGATGCGTTACGACATACTTCTTTGCAGCGTTGATTCCGTCTGACAATGGACTACTGGGCGCCTTTGGCCAGTAGCCCGACCACATGTCATAGACACGGCGCCCAAGCAGCAGGTCCAGTTCCCCGCCATGCGCCGCCATGACAGCATCCCTGCCCTCAGGCGTGCGATAGGGCGCAGTCCAGTCGTCATAAGGAAAACCATCGCCATCGTTGGAGTTCTGGATCACACCATCCAGCGACATGTGTTCCATAATCTTGAGCTTTCTCATCGGCGCGTCCTCTGCCCAACAGCATAGTGGACAGTGTCTACTTTGCGCCAGCCACACCAGCCTGCTCCTGAACGAAAAGCTTCACACCCTTCGTGTTTGAAGTAACCTTCAGCCGCTGCATCTTTGTGTTGCCGGTCTGAAATGTGAGCATGTAGCTCTCGTGCAACGCATTCTGAAACTGCTTGAAGTAAGGCGAGAGCGAGACAGGATTGATGCTGCCGCCGTTGAAGCTGTCTCCGCCGGTTCCCTCTGCCACTTCGCTCAGGTAGCTCTGTCCGCTGAAGCTGCCCAGGTTGCTGTTCACCTCGCGCCGGCCGTAATAGATGGAATACACCGGCACGCCCTCGCGCTGTGCGTCCGTGATGGCCTGCTTCACGTATGGGCTGTCCTGGTTGGCGGGATTCACTGAGCCGTTGTAGGCGTCAATGCCGTTGGTGATCATAATCACCACATGCGCTTCGCCCTGGTGGCGCGGCCACTTCTTCAGCAGGTCCTGCAGGCAGAAGTAAGGGCTTGCCGTGATGTTCCCGACGGACATGGGCATGCGGATGGCCTTTATCTCCTGCTCTGCCTCTGTGCTGAAGCCGGCTGGAAAGACCGCGCCGCCGTTCTGCATGTAGCCAATACCAATCGCAACCTGCGGAGAAATAGTTGCTTGTACAAAGGTCTCAATGTCCTGCAGCTGGTTGCCAAAGTTGCCGCGCAGGCTGTCATCAATCAGCAGCGCAACGGCCACGCGGTTATTGCTGCCTGCGCCAAGCAGCGGACGGAGCGAATCCAGCGGAACGACTGCGCCGTTGAACTGCAGCTTCAGGTCCGTGGGCGACAGCGAGGCTTCTCCATTCTTGCTCTCTGCACGGACGATGACCGACACCGGCCCCGGCCCTTCAACCTGCGCGTGAATCGCAAGCGGCAACATGCATGCCAGCGAGGCGACACAAGGCAAAGCAGCAACGGAAAGAGACTTGAACATACGCGTCATCAACAACCTCCGGGGTTCCACAAGCGCCACTGGTTAGACTCCAGTGTGCGCTATGAGGATGGGGCGATGCGAACGTCAAATTGGTCCGCATCGCCCCGTTTTGAAAAGGTTTACACCTACTCAAGTTACTCCGCTACTCCGCAGGAAAGCGAACTTTCAAACCTGCACGAAAGGTGATCGGCAGACTGGGATAGCCGAAGGCGCCGATATTCTTCTCGTTTACCAGATTGTCTCCCTGCACAAAAATCGCGAAGGAAGGCTTCCACTGATAAGTCACATGCGCGTCCAGCTTGTTGTACCCATAGGCAAGATTGCGGTTGGGCAGCAGCATGGAGTTATCGAAGTTAGCGTTGGAATATTGGTCAATGAACGTTGAGTCGTCTGACTTTGTAGCCATGGCGTACTGCAAAGCAGCATTCCATTTGACGCCGGAGTATGAAAGCGTTGCGAAGCCGGTGTGTGGTGCACGACGGAAGGGACGCGCGCCCACCAGCGGCGAGCTCACTCCAATCGGAACGCCTGGGTACCGCGGATTGATGGTGGGCGTGCCTCCCAGCGCGTTGAGCGCATCGCTGGAGAAGGACTGCAGCACGGTGGAGTCAAGGTAGGTGTAGCCACCGCGAAAAAATAGCCGCGGCATCAGCTGCCATTGCAGTTCTGCCTCAATGCCCTCGCTCCGCGTGGCCAACGAGTTTAGATAAAAGCCAAACAGTGCCTGGGGCAGGTTCTGGTGGAAGTAACCGTTGTACTGCGACGTGGTGACATATTCAATACCGCGATCGTAAGTGTTATGGAAGTAACTCAGCTTCAGCACAACACTGTCCGTGAAGATGTTCTGGTCAACGCCGCCTTCATAACTGCGACTGCGCTGCGCATCAATGGGGCCAACGTGGAACTTCGCAATATCCGCACCATCATTAATGCCCTGCAACGCAACATACAGTGACGACAGTTCTGTAGACAGGCTTGGCTCCTGCACACCCTTGGAAAAATTCGCGCGCAGATGTGTGCCTTCAAACCATCCACGCCCCGGCCGAATGACATAGTAGCCAATGCCAAACTGCGGCTCGCCCTGTGTGCCATACAGTGAGTTGCGTTGCACCGCTCCACCCAGCGTGTAGAACAGCCGGTGACGCACGCTCCCCTGCATCTGCAGCGTGTAGTCGTAGTTTGCGCGGGTGGTCTGCTGGTAGGTGTCAAACACCGGATAGCGATAGGCACCGCGCTCATTCTGAAAGCGGAAGCCACCCGTCACGGCAAACTGATCGTTCACGCGATAGGTGCTGCGGTAGTCCACGCCATCGCGGTTTGATACCAGCTCATACTTCGTCGGAAACGGATCGTAACCAACGATGGCTTGTCCGCTGGCAAAGGTGCCGTTGGCGCCCACAATGGTGACGAAGTTTCCGAAGTAATCGCCAAAGCCGTCAGGCGTGCCCACACTGGCAAACTGCTGCGCCTGCTCCCGCTTGCGCGCGCCAATGTAACGAAAGGTGTTCTGCCAGCGGTTGCGGCGCGTGTCATCAATTACGCCGGAGATATACGTATCCTGGTCACCCTGCTTGCCCAGCTGCGTCAGCCCCTGAAAATTAAACGGTCCCGGCAAGCCAACTGCAGAATCTCCATTGCGAACCGTGCCGCGCACGCTGGTCGATGCGGTGAAGTTATACCCCACGTTCATCGCTTCCGTCATTGCATGAAAGCGATCGTTGGGCAGAGCGTTGGAGCTGTCAAAGCGCGAAAACGCGGTGTAGTAATCCGCCTTGCCATACGTACCAGAGAGCGTGCCTTCATTGCGCCAGGTATGGTAGTTGCCACCATCACCGGAGTACGTGAGCACCGGCCTGATCGCAGTACCGCGCGGCGTCTCCAAACGAATGACGCCTGCGCGCGCATCCGTGCCATACAGCACGCTGTCTGGTCCGCGATGTGTCTCAAGCGCGCGCACTGCGGTCGATGAGAAAGGACCAAAGTCAAAAACACCGCCAATGTCATTGGCCGGCACATCATCCACCAGCACCTTGTTTGCGCTGGATTCTGCACCGCGCACAAACATCGACACGCCCCCTCCATACTGGCCGGTTGGCACAATGGAGACGCCCGGCTGCAGACGCAGCTCCTGCGCAATATCCACGCGCGTTGCCAGTGCCTGGTCCTGCACGGTGGTCACGCTCGAGTTGATCTGCTGCACCGGCGTGGGCAGTCCCGTTGCGGTTACCGTAACCTCCTGGCGCACCGGCGAGATGGTGAGTGCAATGTTCTGCGACACCACATCCAGCGGCCTGCCATAGAAGGGCTGGCTTACCTGCACAGCAAACGTGGGCGCTACAGCCAGCAGCAGAAAGCGGCCTTCGTCTGCGGAGCGAATTTCGTAAGAGCCGTCAGACAGTGTAATGGTAGAGCCGACAACCTGCTTGCCCTTCACCAGCTGCACACGCGCGGATGGGATGGGACGGCCCAGCGGATCGCGGACACTGCCGCGAACAACAACGGCGTGGGCGATGCCTGGATGGGTGAGGACTGCGACGGCTGCAAGCGTGCTGATGCACGCCGCTCGCCAGATGGCGTTGCGATTCATTGGGTCTCTCCTACGCTCCCCCTCGGGGCGTGGTTTGATGCCGGCATCGGAATCGGTCTCCTGACTTCGCGCGTATTCGCTGCACTCTCGTCACAGGGTTCGAACGCCTTCCCGCTTACGCAGTGACGTCCGTTCCTCAGAGGGGTTGCAGCGTCTCCTAAAAACTTAGGAGGAACGCGCTTACAGTTGCGGGGCAGTGGCGGAATTTCACCGCGCTTCCCATTGCATTCCATTGCGTTTGGCGCGATTGAACACGGCTGCAAATAACTTCTATGCGCATAGCCGCAAGGTGTGACAAACCCTAGTGTATCGCCCTGCAGGGTTCCGCGGCAGTTATGCCAGCGACACCTGTTGTGCCGCCGCCACTGCAATGCGTTTCGCGGCCTGCTCGCAGGCAACGGTACTCACGTCATGGTGCGTTACCAGCCGCACGCTGCGTGGGCCTGTCGCGCTGGCCAGCACGCCCTGCTGCTTCATGGCAGCAACCAGCTGCGCCGCGTCACACTCCGTGCGGAAGATGACGATGTTCGTCTCCACCTCTGCCGGATCAATCTGCAATCCATCAATGCATGACACTGCAGTCGCCAGCAGCTTTGCATTCTCATGGTCCTCATGCAGGCGGTGCGGCATCTCCTCCAGCGCAATGAGTCCTGCGGCAGCCAATACACCCGCCTGACGCATGCCACCACCCAGCGCCTTGCGCAGACGGCGCGCCTGCTCAATCTGCGCGTGTGAACCAACCAGCAACGAACCCACCGGCGCGCACAGCCCCTTTGAGAGGCAGAAGTTCACGGTGTCAAAGCCTTCCGTGAGCGTGGCCACGTCCGTACCCAGCGCTGTTGCCGCGTTGAAGATGCGCGCGCCGTCCAGATGAATGGGCAGGCCGCGGCTGCGAGCGCCAGCCACCATCTCACGCATCACCTCCAACGGAGTGACAGTGCCACCCGCCATGTTGTGCGTGTTCTCAACCCATAGCAGGCCGGTCTGCGCCTTGTAGTACAGCCCCGTCGTCGCCAACGCAGGCTCCACATCGCTCCAGCGCAGAATGCCGCGATGCCCCACGACTGTGCGCAACTGGCAGCCGGAGAACACTGCCGCCATGCCCATCTCCCAGTCCATCACATGCGACCGCGACTCGCACACCACCTCCTGCCCTTGTGTCGTGTGCAGACGCAGAGCAATCTGGTTCCCCATCGATCCGGTGGGCACAAAGATGGACGCCTCACGTCCGAAGATCTCCGCGGCACGCGCCTCAAGCCGATTGATGGTGGGGTCTTCGCTGTACACGTCATCGCCCACCTCTGCCGAGGCCATGGCGGCACGCATGGCGGGTGTGGGCTTGGTCACGGTGTCGCTGCGCAGATCAATGATGTCGGTGCTCATGTGTCTCCTAAAGTTTTCGGACTTCTATGCTGCCGTTGCCGTGCCCGCCTCTGCCGGTTCCCCGGCAAGCAGCTCCCCAAAGATGCTGGAAGAAACGATGCGCCCCTGCGCCGTCAACGCAATGTGATCTGCCGTGACATTCATCAGCCCATCGGCTGCAAGCGCATGCGCCGTGGATACCAGCTGCTCCACCCACTCCCGCGGATACTCCGCGCGCAATGCAGGCAACGACAAACCCTCCACCAGCCGCAACCCCAGGAAGACCGTCTCTTCCCACGCAGCCAATTCGTCCACTTGCTCCGGCTCGGCAGCTTCTCCGCCCGCAAAGTACGCATCAAGTTCATCGCCATTCGCGAAGCGCGTTGCCAGACCATTCGCGTCGAGCAGCATGGAGTGCGCGTCCAAGCCAAAGCCCAGGTACGGCGCGCGTGTCCAGTACTTGCAGTTATGCCGTGAGCGGTGGCCTGCCCGCGCGAAGTTCGATATCTCGTATTGTTCAAGGCCAGCTGCATTCAGCGCATCGCATGCCTGCGTGTACAACTCAGCGACCAGCGCGTCAGACGGCGTAGCGTTCGCGCCATAGCGAACACCCGGGCCAATCAATTCCCTGCCCAGCCGCGAGTCCTCATCCACCTCAAGCATGTAGACCGAGACGTGATCGACACCGCTGTCGATCGCCTGCTGCAACGAACTTGCCCAGCTTTCGCGCGTCTGGTGCGGCAGCCCCGCGATGAGGTCCACGTTCAGGTCGCGCACACCCGCAGAGCGCAGCCGATCCAGCTCTGCCATGCAGGAAGCAGCTGTGTGCGTGCGACCCACCGCGCGCGACTCCGCATCCACAAAGCTCTGCACGCCCAACGAGATGCGGTTGACGCCGCTCTGCAGCAACGCGCTCAGCATGTCATCGGAAAGCTGGCCCGGTGCAGCTTCCACCGTGATCTCTGCATCGGCAGCCACATCAAAATGTTGCCGCAGCGTGGTGAAGACGCGGCGCATCTGCTCCGGCTCCAACAACGATGGCGTACCGCCGCCAAGGAACACAGAATCCACCCGCGCGGGCAAATGCAGCCCACGTGCAACGGCAACAGCCCGCGAGTTCTCAATCTCCGCGCACAACCTGTCCACATACGCGGCCATGCGCGCAGGCGGATAGGCGTCTGAGGCAAAGTTGCAGAAGCTGCACTTCGCCTTGCAGAACGGCACCGAAAGATAAAGTCCAAGCGAATCCATCACATCCATTTTCCCACGCCACATCCCATTCAAGCTGCGCAAACGCTGCATCAGAGCTGTAACGGCGCACATCTACAATGAAACAGAGCCATGGCCAAGCAGACGGACAAACAGGACGGCAAAGCAACAAAGCCCACAAAGGCCAGCGCAAAGCCAGCAGCAGGCGAAGAAGATGTGCTGGGCAAGGCGTATGACAGCCGGTTGATGCTCCGCCTGATGACGTACCTGAAGCCCTACACGGGCCACGTCTTCATCAGCTTTCTGTGCGTCATTACCAAGGCAAGCGCGGACGTTGCAGGGCCGTACCTGGTGAAGGTCGCCATTGACCGCTACATGACGCACACGCCCTCCGTGAACACACTGTGGCTGGCGAGGCATCTGAGCAGCAACGGCATGACCGGCATTGCGCAATGTGCCGCGCTGTACTTTGCCGCGCTGCTGGTGAGCTATGTGCTGGAGTTTGTGCAGACGTACATGATGCAGTGGACGGGCCAGCGCATTATGTTTGACATGCGCTCGCAGATCTTTCGCCACCTGCAGCGCATGCATGTTGGCTTTTACGATCGCAATCCCGTGGGCCGCCTGGTCACGCGCGTCACCAGCGACATTGATGCATTGAACGAGATGTTTACCAGCGGCGTTCTGGCCATCTTTGAAGACGTGTTTGTGCTGGCCTTCATTGTCATCATCATGCTGCAGATGAGCTGGCCGCTGGCCCTGCTTACACTCTCCGTGCTGCCGCTCATCATGTATGCCACGCGCCTCTTCCGCATTGCCGTGCGATCGAGCTACCGGCGCATCCGCGTGGCCATTGCAAAGATCAATGCGTACACGCAGGAACACGTCAGCGGCATGAGCGTGGTGCAGCTATTCAACCGTGAAGAGCGCGCCTACCGCGACTTTGAAGCCATCAACGCAGAGCATCGCGACGCCTTCGTCGACCAGGTGCAGGCCTACTCGCTCTACTACCCAGCGGTGGAGCTGCTCAGCGCCATTGCCATTGCGATGGTGGTGTGGAAGGGTGGCCTGGGCGTGCTGCATGGCAGCAAGTTCTTTGGCAGCACCGTCACCGTTGGCGTGCTGGTTGCCTTCATGCAATACGCGCAGCGCTTCTTCCGGCCCATCCAGGACCTGAGCGAGAAGTACAACATCCTGCAGGCGGCCATGGCCTCCAGCGAACGCGTCTTCAAGCTGCTGGACACCGAGCCGGAGATTGTTTCGCCCACGACCATCACGCAGCAGCCTGACGACACACTGGCCTGCGCCATTGAGTTTCGCAACGTGTGGTTTACCTATGCCACGCTAACCGACGAACAGCGCGCATGGGTTGCGCTGGCAAGCGATGCGGAGCTGGCCGCATCCACTGAGATTGAATGGATTCTGAAGGGCGTCAGCTTCAGCGTGGGTCGCGGCGAAACGGCCGCAATCGTGGGCCACACCGGCGCGGGCAAAACCACCATCACCGCGCTGATGATGCGCTTCTACGACGTACAGCGCGGCAGCGTTCTGATTGACGGCGTGGACGTGCGCGAGCTGCCGCTGGATGCGCTGCGCCGCCGCTTTGGCGTGGTGCTGCAGGATGCGGTGCTGTTCACCGGCACCGTGCGCAGCAACATTCGGCTGGGCAGCGACTGGATCACCGATGCGGAAGTAGAACGCGCAGCCGACGAGGTCAACATTGGCGACTTCATCCGCACGTTACCGCTGGCTTTTGAAGAGCCCATGCAAGAGCGCGGCGCCACACTCTCCACCGGGCAAAAGCAGCTCATCAGCTTTGCGCGCGCGCTGGCGCATCGCCCGCAGATCCTCATTCTGGACGAAGCAACAAGCTCCGTCGATACAGACACGGAGCTGCGCGTGCGCCTTGCGCTGGAGCGGATGATCACCGGCCGCACATCGGTCGTCATCGCGCACCGCCTGTCGACCATTCAACGCGCAGACACCATCCTGGTGATGCACAAGGGCCAGCTGCGCGAGAGCGGCACGCACAACCAGCTGCTGACAGAACGCGGACTGTACTGGCGGCTCTACCGCCTGCAGTACAAGGATCAGGAAGCAGCCGTGATCCCGCTTGCGGCCATGCCATTGAATTTGAACCTGCAACCCGGCGATTAAGAGTTCTTCCCTTTTGAAGTGTCATCCCTTAGCGCAGCCCTGTTGTCATCCCGCAGCGCAGCGGGGGAATCTGCATGTGTGCTGGCCCATCAACTCCCTGTCAGAGGGCAACAATGAATGCGTGGTTCGCGCAAGGCGCGAACGGGTTTAGCTCTGTGCCCCTCAGTACAGGATTGGCAAACATGCCAACAAGCAGATCCCTCCGCTGCGCTGCGGGATGACAAAACAGAGAAGCTGCGGACGCATATCAAGGAAAAATTGTCGCTACACTAGCGAAGCGTGCGCAACGACCCGCTCATCTTCGTCTCTGCCGGTGAGGCCTCCGGCGACCACTATGGCGCGGAGCTCATCACCGCAGTGAAAGCCGTGTTGCCGCAGACGCGCTTCACTGGGCTGGGCGGTACCGCCATGGAGCAGCAGGGCCAGCAGCGCGTCGTCCGCGCAGAAGACGTGGCCGTGATGGGCATCACGGAGATTCTTCGCCACATCCCCACCATCGTCAGCAGCTATCGCCGGCTGGTCGCGTCCATCAAGGCCAACAGGCCGGACGTGGCTGTACTCATCGACTTCCCGGACGTGAACTTCCGCCTTGCGAAGCACCTCAAGCGGCTGGGCGTTCCCGTCATCTGGTTCGTAAGTCCGCAGCTGTGGGCGTGGAAGCGCAGCCGCCTGCGCTGGGTGCAGCAGCGTGTCAGCAAAATGCTAACCATCTTTCCGTTTGAGCAGCCCTTCTATGCAGCGCGCGGCGTGCAGGCAGAGTTCGTCGGCCACCCGCTGGCAGAGCAGCCGCTGCCAACCATCAGCCGAGAAGAGTATGCGGAGAAGTACGGCCTGAATCCCAACAAACCGTGGATTGCGTTGCTCCCCGGAAGCCGTGGTGGCGAACTCAAGGCCAACGTGGGTGCGATGGTGGGCGCCGCGAAGCTACTGGGCGGCGACTACGACTACATCCTGCCGATTGCACCGACCATTTCAGAAACAAGCCTTGAGGAGTTGAAGCAATGCATGCAGGGCGTGAACATCCACATGGTTCGCGACGCCAGGGCCGCGCTGCTGCACAGCCGAGCCGCAGTAGTCGCCAGCGGCACCGCAACGGTACAGGCTGCGGTCATCGGTACTCCATTTGTGGTTGTTTACCGTGTCTCCAAAACAACGTTTCGTATGGCAAAGGCGTTGGTCCGCTACCCTATCGAGATTCCAGCGCAGGTGGACGAACATGGCAACCTGCCCATCGCCATGGTCAACCTCATTGCCCAGCGCCGCGTCGTCCCAGAGCTGCTGCAGGAAAACTTCACGGCTGAAAGTGTTGCGAGTTCGCTGCGGCCGCTGCTGGCCAACACTCCCCAGCGCGAGGAGCAGATTGAGGCGCTGACCGAGGTACGCCGCCGCCTGCTCTCGCCAACCCATCGCACCGCCATTGAGAGCCTGTGCGACGCCGTTCTGGACGCTCTGAAGCCCCTGGATGCCGAGCTGACAGCCACATCCAACGGCCGATAACAGGACATGGCGAGCCATGCGCGACAATGCAATGACATAATCGCCTCGGCACCATCTGCGTCTAAAGCAGTGAAGCTTCCAATCCACATGAACGACCGAGCAAGCCTTTTTTCCAAAGCCGTATCCGGCCCCGTCCTCAGCGCCCTTGCCCTGGGCGCATTCTGCGTTGGCGCCGCCGCACAGAACAGCACGCGCCAGCCGCTGACCGTAACCGGCTACGTGATTGACGCGCAGCTGGACCCCGTGGCCCAGCGCCTGACCGCAACCGCCGCCGTCACCTTCACCGCGGTGCAGGACCTGACCTCCGCCACCTTTGAATTGAACAACGGCCTGCGCGTCAGCAAGATCACCGGCCCTGACGGCAAGCCGTTGGACAGTGACCGCGACGCCCGCCGGTCCACAGTAACGGTGTCTCTACCGGCCACCATTGCCAAGGGAACAACTTCAACTTTTATTTTTACTTACGCCGGCATCCTGAAAGAAGCAGATACAAGTCCCGTGGAGGGCATTAAGACTGCCGCACTGGCGGAACCTATCTCCATGCTGCTGTATCCGGGCCGCTGGTTCCCCATGGTTGGCCTGTATACCAACCGCTTCACCATGACGCTGCACGCCACCGTTCCGTCAGACGAAACGGCCATCGGCAGCGGCTTTACTATCAAGAAAGCGCTGCCTGGCAGCAAGACCACCGAGTTCGATTTTGACTGGCAGAAGCCCGGCTTCCCCGGCACGCTGATCGCAGGCAAGTTCCTGCCCGCGTCCAAACCCGGCGACGCGCGCCAGGTGTCCATTCACGTCACAGACAAGCGCAAGGCCACTGCGCTGGAATATGCCGGTCTCGCAGCGCGGCAGCAGGAGTTCTTCACCCAGAGCTTTGGCCAGGTTGAGAGTGGCAAGCTGCAGATTGTTGAGATCCCGGAGGATGCCGTCTCCGCAGCGTGGGCACCGGAGATCGTCGCCATCGCCGGAAATCGCATTGGCGACAAAAACAGTTCACGCCTGCTCTCAAACACCATTGCGCACCAGTGGTTCGGCAGCGAAATCTCACCGGCCACGCTGAACGATGCATGGATCACCAACGGCATGGCCCGCTATGCGGAGCTGATGAACGTGGAAGAGAACGCAGGCAAAACGGCACTGCAAACCGCCATTCCTGACATTGAAGCAGGAGCGCTGGCCTATGACACCGCGCCGCTCAGCACGCTTGGCCGTACAGACCCGTTCTCGCCGCAATTCCAGTCCATGACGCTTGAGAAGGGTGCCATGGTCTTCCACATGCTGCGCTACCAGATGGGCGACGACAAATTCCTCGCATTCCTGAAGAACCTGCTCTCCACCTACACGGACAAGTCCGTACGCAGTGCCGACCTGGAAGAGATGGCCAAGGCCACCGTGCCCACACAGAACTTGACGCCGTTCTTTGCGCAGTGGATTGACGGCACCGGCGCACCGGCGTTCCAGGATAAGTTCACCGTCTACCGGCTGGGCAACAGCAAGGGCTTCCGCACGGTGGGTTCGCTCTCGCAGGATCTTGACCTCTTCCGCATGCCGGTGGATCTGCGCGTGGAGACAGACGGCAAGACGGAGACACGCAAGATTGACGTGGCCGGAACCGACTCCGCCTACACCATTGAGACCTTTGGCCGGCCACGGCGCATTGCCATCGACCCCGACAACTGGGTGCTGAAGAGCACGCCCGATCTTGCCGTCCGCGTGGCCGTGCTTAAGGGCCAGCAACTAGTGGCGCAGGGTGACCTCATTGGCGCGCTGGCGGAGTACCAGAAGGCGCTGGACAGCAACAAGAACTCATCGCTGGCCAGCTACCGCATCGCAGAGATTTTCTACACGCAGCGCAACTACCAAAGCTCGGCCAACAGCTATCGCGATGCGTTGCGCGGCGATGGCGACCCGCGCTGGACCCAGGTTTGGAGTCACATTGGCCTGGGCCGCATCTTTGACCTGACCGGCCAGCGCGACCGCGCCGTGCAGGAGTATCGGCTGGCCGTGCAGACCAACGACAACACGCAGGGCGCCATCAACGAGGCACGTGCACTGCTGCAAAAACCTTTCGAACGCGCCCGGTCCATGGACTAAATGCATCGTCCTGCCGGACCCGCCAAAATGCGTATTCAATCAGGCAACGCCATTTCACCCAATCTGCATCCTCGGTTCGTTTCGTTCATCTATTGAAGTGTGGTGGCGAAGTTCGTCACGCGCGCCGGGCGAACGAACGGTAATCGCCGGTGCGAAATGTAACGCAGAAACTGACCATGGTCGCGACCGCTCGACGACCAGGCCCAAGGGAGCGAACTATGACTCGCCTTTCTTCTTCGGTCTTCTCAGCTTTTATTTTTGCAATTCTGTTTGCTCTTACGCCAGCCCATGCATTCGCGCAGCACGACAGCTCGCCGCGCCCGCATGACAGCTCACCGCGTCCTCACGACAGTTCGCCACGGCCTTCAGGCCAGCGCTAAAACACCTGACAGGCCCGGGCACAGCGGCAGCAATATGCCGTTGTTGCTCAGGTCCGGTGTCTTTTAAGTGAGCGAATGAAGGCTTAGACAGCTGCGGAAGTAACCGTCTCTTCAATAATCTCTACTCTTGGGAACAGCGTCTCGAAGAATCCGCTGATTGCTTCCACCGTTGCATCAGACGTCTGCGTGCCACGCACCAACGTGACCGCGTCACCGGCAAACTGCACGCCAATGCTGCGGTCTGCTCGGTAGGTGCAGCTGGCCAGGTCCGTCACGCTTTGCGCGCGCGTCTGGATGCAGAGCATCGTCCGTGGCGGTGCCATGCGGTCCACCATGCAGACAATTTCCAGCTTTGACTCCAGCTCATCCGGCACAAAGTCGATGGCCAGATCAGCCTCGCGCACGGCGTCTTCTACGGTGGTCACCGTGATCAGCGTGCCGGGCATGCCTGCAGTTGGAATTTCATCCAGAGCCTCGCGCAGGCGGCTGGGCAGTACATCTTCCAGCACCACGCGATGCCCTGCGCGCACCGCCGCAGCAGCAAGCGAACGGCCCGCCTTGCCCGCGCCAATGAGCGCAAGGGTAAGCGGGCCGCCGTTGGGTTGCTGTGATGTCAATGGAGCGACTAAGCCGCTTCGATGGCCGTAACCACCGAGGCGTAGCTGGGGTCAGCCTGACGGATGTGCTCCGCAATGCGGGTGCGCTCCTCAGGTGTGAGCGACGGCAGCACCGCAAGAATGCGGCGCAGCGTCACAGAGATGTCGTCAACGTAGTTCATGGTGCGGATTGCTTCACCGGAGAGCGGCATATGTGTCGAAACTCCTTACTATGCCAGTGTAGTCGAAGTGGCCGCTAAGAGTTACCGCGAGAACATCGCTGGCAAGAAGCAGATTTGCCGGTGGATTAGGCAGAAGCCTCAGCTAACGTGTCGGGAGCTGTTCCCTGCTGCTCGCCGCTTTGGTCCGCCAGCGCCTCAGGTGGCTGCGCAGCGGACTCTGCAATGACCTCATCAGGCACGTACGCGTCACGATCGCATTCCTCGGTGATGTGGCGCAGCTGCGTCGCCAGGTCCGGATGCAGAGCGTCCGTACTGTAACGCCATGTCCAGTTGTTCTCTGGAGCTCCGGGCGTATTCATGCGGCCCTCGGAGCCAAGGTGCAGCAGGTCCTGTAGCGGCAGAATGCAGATGGCCGCGACTGACCGTTCTGCGCAGCGGATCATCGCCCAAACGCAGTCGTTGGGATGCTGCAGCGGACCAAGGTAGGTCAGCAGGTTTTTGCGATCATTCTCACCCGCTGAGAGCCACCAGCCCAGCGTGGTGTCGTTGTCATGCGTGCCGGTATAGCAGACGGTGTTGCGGTCGTACCTGTGCGGCAGATGGATGTGCGCGCCGCGGCCGGAGAAGCCAAACTGCAGCACACGCATGCCAGGCAAATCAAAGTCCGTACGCAGCTTGTCGACCTTGTCTGTGATGACGCCAAGGTCCTCCGCAATGAGCGGCAACGATCCACCCAGCGATGCCTTCAAACGATCGAACAGCGCAAAGCCCGGT
>JAMFTB010000275.1 GCA_026225595.1 Terriglobus sp.
ATGCGGCCTTGCATGGGATTACTGCGTGGGATTTTCCGCGCTGGATGGCCGCGCCATGGGCTTTGACGTCACGGTGGTCGAAGATGCGGTCCGAGGCATTGCGCCGGAGTCCATCGCGGCAATGAACCAGCGCTGGGATTCCGCAGGGGTTCGCCGCATCACCAGCGATTCCCTGCTCTAAAGGTTCCGTCCTGCCGGACGGGCCCGCTACGCGCGGTGCGGGTGCTCACGCACCTTTTTACTGGCTTCGCCTCGCCCCTCAAAGATTTGTCATCCTGAGCGAAGCGCAGCGGAGTCGAAGGACCTGCATTTCGCTAGCGGCGCCACAAACGCTCTTCCCGACCAACGGAAGGGCCACCCGAAGGAGTAAAAAGGCGTGCAAACGCCCGCCCCACGCGCAGTGGGCCCGTCCGGCAGGACACGGATTTACTACACGAAATATTTACGAAACGCGATTACGCTGGTACGTCTTCAGCTGCACGTACGCGCCCTTCAGCAGCGGCGTTGGGACGCCGTTGCCGCGAACAAGCAGATCACCCAGGATGTGATCCACCTCAACGGGCTGGCCCTTGGTCATGTCGCGATACATGCTCGACGTCAGCGACGAGCCCAGCTCCGTCATGCGCTTGTAGTGCGACTCGCGCATCTGCGGATTCGCTGGATATCCGTTCGCCTCTGCAATGGAGATGCACTCGTCAGCAATGGCCCGCGCCGTCTCCACACCCCAAGCCCCTGCGGCCACCATGTCGCCCACGTTGCCGCGGCCCACGACGCATACCGCGCCCATGGTCGCAAGGATCCACCACTTCTGCCACATGGCGGCGACGATGTCGTCTGCCAATGTGGTGGTAAAGCCGAAGACGGTAAACAGCTGCAAGAGCTGTTCCGCACGCGGCGTGCGCTGCTTGTCCAGCTCGCCAAAGGTGAAGGCATCCAGCTCCGTCAGCTGCAGGATGCGACCCTCCGCTTCCATGTCAGACACGATGCGTACAGAGCCGCCCATGACGCGCTCGCGGCCAAAGCGCTCTGCCAGCACATCCAGGTGTCGCATACCGTTGAGCAGCGGAATGATGACTGTATCCGGCCCGACGGCAGCGGCAAAGTCCGGTATGGAACTCTCAAGCGAGTAAGCCTTCACCGACAACATCACGACGTCAAATGGAGCGGTAGCGGGCAGCTCTGCTGCGGTGATGGTCTTTGCCGGGACAGTGGCATCGCCCAGTGGACTGACGATCTCAATGCCCTTGGTCTGCAGCTCGCGCAGGCGGTTGCCGCGGACAAGGAACGTGATGTCACGCCCGGCCTGCGCCAGCCGGCCTCCGTAATAGCCGCCGGTCGCGCCGGTGCCCACCATCAAAATACGAATCGCGTTCAGGTCGCTCATTAGCTTGGCTTGTCTTAGCTGGGTTTGTGCGTGAAGATCGACAGCTTCGTGATGTCGTTGAAGATGACGAATGCCGCGAAGATGAGGATACAGACAAAGGCCGCCTGGTAGATGCGCTCCTTCACCTCTGCATTCACATCGCGGCGCATCACGCTTTCAATCAGCAGGAAGAGGATCATGCCGCCATCAAGCACCGGCATGGGCAGCAGATTGAAGATGCCCAGGTTCAGGCTGATGCCCGCCATCAACTCCAGCACTTTCCAGGTACCCATGCTCTGCGCAAGCCCAACCTGTTGCGCAATGCCGACCGGACCGCTCAGGTTGCGCACGGAAACCTGGTGCTTGAACATGCCGCCCAGCACGTCGAAGATCAATAAGCTGCTCTTGGTGAAGTCCTGCCAGCCGGTCTTCAGAGCCAGCGCCATTGGCTGGCGCGTGGTCACAACCGGCGGAAGGACTGGGGCAAAGCCAATGGTGTAGTCTTCGGCGCCGTTCTTGCCCGCGCTGGCAAGGGGCTTAATGGACACGTTGCGCGTGCTGCCCCCATGCAGAATGGTCAGTGTCACCGGCTTGCCGTTGCCATCCTTCAGGTATGCGCGAGTCGCCAGAGCGCTGTGGAAGGTGTGGCCATCCAGCGCAAGCAGCGTATCGCCCGCCTGCAAGCCCGCCTGCGCCGCAGGTGAGGTCGCATCCGGTATGTCCTGAACGACGATGGGCCCGCCCTGGAAGCGCGGAATCAGGCCGAGATCCTCACTATCAAAATCCTCCGGGCCACCTGTGAAATTCACCGGAATTGTCGAATCAACACGCGTTCCGTTATGCACATAAGCAAACGGCACGGTCAGGTTTTGCTTCAGGCCGCCGTGCATGTCAATGTCCTGCCATGTGGGATTCTCGACGTCGGCAAACTGCACCACGGAATCACCAGCCTGAATGCCCGTCTTCGCGGCTGCACCGTTCGCGGTGACGTAATCCACTTCACTGCGGCTCTGTAGCCACTCCACCGTCTCGTGGTGGTAGTGCGCAATGCCGGTGAAGATAACGATGGCCAGGATGAAGTTTGCGATGGGCCCGGCAAAGGCGATGATCATGCGCTGCCAGCGCGGCTTGGTATTGAAGTTGCCGGTGTCACCGCCCGCCTGCGCGACGGTCTCCGTCTCAGTCGGCGAGGTCTGGATCATCTCCATCTCGGTCTCGCCGGTCATCTTGACGTAGCCGCCAATGGGCAGCATGCAGACCTTGTAGTCCGTGCCGTTGTGCACCCATCCAAACAGCCGCTTGCCCATGCCGATGGAGAAGGCCTCAACCCGCACGCCGCACAGCTTGGCAGCGGCAAAGTGGCCAAACTCATGCACCAGAACCATGATGCCCAGAATGACCAGGAAGTAGACCGTAACGATGAGGAAGTGCGGCATGTGCAAAGAAAGTCCCCGTACAGGGCGTAGCGCCTGCCCAATCTAAGTTTAGACGTAAGTGATGAATGTTGGCTCGCCGGGCAATCTTTCGAACCTTGTCATCCCGCAGCACAGCGGAGGGATCTGCATGTTGGCCGACCCGCCAATCCCACGCCAGAGGCCGAAAAGGCGTGCCCGTCGCGCAGAGCGCGACCGTCTTTACTGCCACTCCTCCACGATTGCATCAACGGATGAGCAGAAATGCAGATCCCTCCGCTGCGCTGCGGGATGACAACGGTTAAGGGTGCTGCGGGATGACAGATTCGGGAGTGCGGGATGACAAGGCTGGGTATTGCCGAACGACAATTTCCTACGGCCTGACCAGCATCTCCGCCACAACAGACTGCGCGGTCTCGCGCGCGGCTGCGTCCGCTGCCAGCACCTCAGCAATGCTGCCCGGGTTGGCCGCAGGCGTCAGCGCCAACACCCGCTCGATCATCTGCGGAATGCCCAGGAAGGGCAGATCGCCCGCCAGAAACGCCGCCACGGCAATCTCATCCGCCGCGTTCAGCGCAATGCAGTGCGCCGGACCAGCCTTTGCCGCCTCATAACTCAGGCGCAGGCACGGAAAGCGCTCAAAATCCGGCTGCTGAAAATCAAGCTGAGCCAGCGCTGCCAAATCGAAGGTCAGGTCAGACGGCACGCGCTCCGGATACGCCATCGCATACAGAATCGGCAGGCGCATATCCGTGACCGAAAGCTGCGCAAGGATGCTGCCATCCACGTACTCGACCAGAGAATGAATGGTGGACTGCGGATGCACCGTGACGCGCACCTTCTCCGGCGGCAGATCAAACAGGCGGCATGCCTCAATGATCTCAAGCCCCTTGTTCAGCATGGTGGCGCTGTCAATCGTAATGCGCTGGCCCATCACCCACGTGGGATGCTTCAGCGCCTGCGCGGGCGTGATGCTTTCAAAATCCTTGAGTGGCGTATTGCGGAAGGGGCCGCCGCTGGCCGTCAGCCAGATCTGCTTCACCTCAGCCGCGGTGCCCGCACGCATGGCCTGGTGGATGGCGTTGTGCTCGCTGTCGATGGGCAGCAGCGCGACGTTGTTCCTGCGCGCGGCTGCGGTAATCAGCTCACCCGCGGCAACCATCGCTTCCTTGTTTGCAAGGCCGATAGTCTTCCCTGCCAGCACCGCCTCGTACGTGGCCTCAAGCCCCGCAACACCCACAATGGCACTGACGACAAAATCTACCTCAGGCAATGTTGCCGCATGCACCGTGCCCGCAGTGCCGTGAACGACCTCAACGCCGTGAACCGCTTCGTTGCGCAGACGCTCTGCAAGCTGGTCAGCCAGGAACTCGCTGGCCATGGAGACCACACGCGGCCGCCACTCCATCACCTGCCGGAACGCAAGATCAAGGTTGCGGCCAGCCGCCAGCGACGCCACGCGGTAGCGATCCGGATAGCTGCGGCAGATGTCGAGGGTGCTGGTTCCAATGGAGCCCGTGGAACCCAGAATCGCAATGTTCTTCATCGCCCTCTATTGTCTCAAAATACTGCGGCATGTCCTTCCGGACGGGCCCGCTGCGCGCGGGGCGGGCGTTTGCACGTCTTTTTCCTTCCTTCGGAGCGGGCCTCCCGATGGTCGGCATGAAGATTCATCTCGACCATCGGGAGAGGCAAGGCGAAGCCAGTAAAAAGGTGCGTGAGCACCCGCCCCACGCGCAGCGGGCCCGTCCGGCAGGACATCGGTGCGCTGTCTTCTCCGCGCCGGTATACTCATGCGGACGCACACCGTCTCACCATCCTGATGCAGAAACCCCAAACCGCAATCATTATTGGAGCAGGACCCGCAGGCCTTACCGCCGCGCTTGAGTTCCTTCGCCGATCCGGCATTCAGCCGGTGGTGCTTGAGGGCAGCGCGGAGATTGGCGGCATTAGTCGCACGGTGAAGTACAAGGGCTACCGCATGGACATTGGCGGGCATCGCTTTTTCTCAAAGAGCGACCGCGTCATGGCTTGGTGGCTTGACCTGATGCCGCCTGCGGATTTCGATGCCGACGGCGCGCCCACCGGCGTGAATATCAGCAGTATCAACATTGCCTATCAAGGTAAGACGCGCGCTGTAACCGTGCCGCTGGCGCAGCCTGAGGAACCGCCACTGCGCGGCATGGGCCCGTTGGAAAGAGATGCTGAAGATGTAGATGAAGAAGTGGATGAACAAGCGGAGGAACACACCGCGACCGTCCTAACTCATCCGCCTGCGGACCCTGACCTGGTGATGTTGATTCGGCCGCGCAAGAGCCGCATCTACTTTCTGCGCCGCTTCTTTGACTACCCCATTGCGTTAAACGGAGCCACGCTGGCGAACCTGGGACCGGTGCGCACGGTGAAGATTGGCGTCAGCTACATGCTGTCGCGTGTGCGGCAGATTGCGCCGGAAAAAACGCTGCAGGATTTTCTGATCAATCGCTTTGGGAAACAGCTGTACCTGACCTTCTTCAAAAGCTATACGGAGAAGGTGTGGGGCACGCCATGCGAAACCATCAGCGCAGAGTGGGGTGCGCAGCGCATCAAAGGCCTGTCCTTGACCACGGCGGTGAAGCATTTTGTGAAGAAGACCTTCGCGGGCAAAAGCGCGAAGAACGACCTTGCACAAAAGGGCACGGACACATCGCTGATCGAACGCTTCCTGTACCCCAAGCTTGGACCGGGCCAGTTGTGGGAGCATGCGGCATCGCTCATCACCGCGAAGGGCGGAGAGATTCACATGCAGTGGAAGGTCGTCCGCGTGCACTGCGCGGGCAATCGTGTGCAGTGGATTGAGAGTGTGAACCCCGAGGGCGAACGCCGCCGCGATACCGGCGACTACTTCTTCTCGACCATGCCCATGCGCGAGCTGGTGGAGTGCATGACCTTTGAAGAGCCCGCGCGCGCCGTGCCCGCAGATGTGCGCGAAGTGGCTGCAGGCCTGCAGTATCGCGACTTCATCACCGTGGGCCTGCTGGCTGACAGACTGAAAGTGCGCGAGCGCGACGGCGGCACCCTGCGCGATACGTGGATCTACATCCAGGAGCCGGATGTGCTGCTGGGCCGCTTGCAGATCTTCAACAACTGGAGCCCGCACCTGCTAGCTGACCCGTCCAAAATCTGGATTGGTTTGGAGTACTTCTGCTATGACGCCGATCCGCTGTGGCGCATGACGGACGAGGAGATGAAGCAGTTTGCCATTGCAGAGGTGGAGAAGATTGGCATCCTGGAGCCGGGCGCAGTGCAGGATGCGCATGTGGAACGCGTCCCCAAGACCTATCCCGCGTACTTCGGCACGTACAACCGCTTCAGCGAGCTACGCGCTTATCTGGACGGCTTTGAAAATCTCTTTCTGATTGGCCGCAACGGCATGCACAAATACAACAACCAGGACCACAGCATGTTGACCGCCATGACGGCGGTGGACAACATCATCGCTGGCAACGTGGACAAGGCGCCCCTGTGGGAGATCAACACGGAGCAGGAGTACCACGAAGCGAAAAAGTAGACAGAGCTTGTTCCCGCGCGGTAAAACTGCCCACGAATCCGTGACGCAGCGCCGCCGGTCGCGCTAACCTTGTAGGTGCATAGGCGCGCAAACTGCCGCCGCCAGAAAGAATCTCTGAATGGCCTTCTCCGCTTCGCCGAATACCAACGGCAGCTTCTCGCTGCAGAACCGCACGGACTACCGCGCCATGGGCATTGCCTGCGCGCTGTTTTTCATGTGGGGTTTTCTTACCTGCCTCAACGACATCCTCATCCCGCATCTCAAATCCATCTTTGACCTGACCTACGCGCAGGCCATGCTGGTGCAGGTTGCGTTCTTCACGTCGTACGTGGTCTTCGCGCTGCCCGCGGGCAAGCTGGTGGAGCTGCGCGGCTACAAGAGCACCATGGTGACGGGCCTGATGGTGATGGCGGTTGGCGCGCTGCTGTTTCTGCCCGCGTCCAGCCTGGCTTCGTTCCCGCTCTTTCTTGGTGGATTGATCGTGCTTGCCGCAGGCATCACGGCGCTGCAGGTTGCGGCTAATCCTTATGTGGCCAGCCTTGGGCCGGAAGAGACTTCGTCAAGCCGTTTGAACTTTGCGCAGGCGTTGAACTCGCTGGGCACCACGGTCGCTCCGCTGGTGGGCGGCGCGTTGATCCTGAGCGCGGAAGAAGCCATGGCGCCAGAGAAGCTGCAGGCGCTGAGCGCGGGCGCGTTGCAGACTTACCGCGCAGCGCAGGCCAGCAGCGTGCGGCTGCCCTACATTGTCATCGCCGCGGCGCTGGTGGTGCTTGCGGTTGCGCTGCTGCTGATCAAGCTTCCCTCGTCGCGCAACAACACCGTGGACTATCGGCCTAATCCGCTGACGCATGAGAGCATCTTTCAGCACCCGTGGCTGATGGCTGCTGCTGTCGGCATCTTCGTGTACGTGGGTGCTGAGGTTTCCATCGGCAGCCTGCTGGTCAGCTACCTTGAGCTGCCGCAGATTGCCGGCTTCACGGCGCGCGAGGCCGCGCACTACGTCAGCTACTACTGGGGTGGAGCGCTTGTAGGCCGCCTGATTGGTGCTGCCGTGTTGCAGCGCATCCGCACCGGCTATGTGCTGGGCGCGTGTGCTCTTGCAGCAGTGGTCATGGTGGCGATCTCACTTACGTCACACGGCAACGTGGCCATGTGGACGCTGATTGCGGTGGGCCTCTGCAACTCCGTCATGTTCCCCAGCATCTTCGCGCTGGGCCTGGTGGATTTGGGCGAGCTGACCAGCATGGGTTCAAGCGTGATGGTGATGGCCATCGTTGGCGGAGCCATCATCCCCTACCTGGTAGGCAAACTCGCGGACGCGAACGGCCTGCAGCACGCGCTGTTTCTGCCCGTGCTCTGCTACCTGTTCATTGCGGCGTTTGGCTTTGCCAGCGTACGCCGCAAGCCGCTGTTCCCCGCCCTGCCGCCTGAGATGGTGTAACCGCAGCGCAACATCGTTTGTGCTTCAATGGGCGGCATGAAGATTTCTCTTCGTGCCGCCCTCTGCTTTGCCGCAGCCATTGCAACCACCGTCATCGCGCCTGCGCAAAGCACTCAGCGCAAGCCCATGGTCGTCGTCATCAGCCTGGACGCCTTTGGTGCGTCGTTGTTGAACGACCCGCTGCTGCCGGTTCCAACACTGCATTCACTGATGGCCAGCGGAGCTTACGCGGCCAGCATGCAGCCGGTGAATCCAACCGTCACCTGGCCCAATCACACATCCATGGTCACAGGCGTCGCGCCCGCGAAGCACGGCCTCATTGCCAACGGACAGATCACCGGTCAGCGTACAGGCGGCAAAATCACCGTGGAGTTTCACGCAGACAAGACCGCGCTCGTCCACGTGCCCACCGTGTACGACTACGCGCATCAGGCGGCCTTGGTGACGGCGGAGATGGATTGGGTTGCGGTGGAGAATGCGAAGACCATCGACTGGAGCTTCTTTGAACAGCCGCTGCCGACGATGCCCCTCATCAAGGAAATGCTGGCAGACGGCAGCCTGACTCAGACGGAGCTGGATAACTTCCGCAAAGGTTCGCAGGCCTATCGCGACCGGCTGTACACGCGCGGCGCGACCTACTCCATCAAACATCACCACCCAAATCTCGTGCTGCTGCACCTGCTCGCAATGGACAGCGCAGAACACACCTACGGCTTTGGCACCATGGCCGGCGTGAACACCGCGGCCTTTCTGGACGACCAGGTTAAGGAAGTGATTGACGCGGTACGTGAAGCAGGCGACCTGGACCGCACCACCTTCCTCATCGTGAGCGACCACGGCCAGAGCAGCGTTCATCACAGCGTGGACCCCAGCTCCATCCTGACGGCAGCCGGCATTCCCGCCACGGAAGCGACCGCGCTGGCCGAGGGCGGAGCTACTTACATCTACGAGGCGCACGCAACACCGGAGCTGACAGCGAAGATTCGCGCAGCCTTTGCAGCAAACCCTGCAACAGAGTCCGTGCCCACACCCGCTGAGGTGAAGGCGCAGGGATGGCCCGCGCCAGGCGAGAACCCAACTGCGTTTGACGTACTGGCCTATGCGAAGGAGGGTTGGGTGTTTGGCGGCCCCGCCGTCAAGGAACATCGCACGGACAGCCCCACGGATGAGCCGCAGACCGGCGCGCACGGCTACCCCAACACGCGCCCGCTAATGCAGGAGATCTTCATCGCCAGCGGCGCAGCTATCCGTCCGCACGCAGGCGAGCAGCCGTCCTTCCCAAACATCAACGTGGCCGCAACCATCGCACAGATTTTGAGCCTGCCGCAGACCGGCATGGACGGCAAACCGCTCACCGCCAT
>JAMFTB010000276.1 GCA_026225595.1 Terriglobus sp.
CAAAAAACACCAGCGCATCGGAATGAGTATTGGGCACGTGCTTTGTCTCCATGGGCGCTGTGCGCGCCCTCACGATCATCTTCGCAGAGTGCGAACACATCGTGAAGCGCAGGCCCTTACGATTCCCCCATAGGATGCTTCGTTCACGCTTCCTAGTGCATCGCATCCAGCGCCAGATTGAGCTGAAGCACATTCACCCTCGGTTCACCCAGCAGGCCAAACTGCCGATCCGTGGTGTTCTTCTGCACCAGCTGCTGCAGCGCCTGCTGCGACAAGTTACGCTCCTTCGCCACGCGCGCCACTTGATACGTAGCGGCAGCAGGCGTTATATCCGGATCGAGCCCTGAGCCGGATGCCGTCACCAGATCCACCGGCACCGGCGCGGTGCCGTTCTGTTCCGTGGCAACGCTGGCGTTCACGCGGTCAATCAGCGTCTTGCTGGAAGGCCCGAGGTTTGACCCGCTGGATGCTCCGGCGTCATACCCCGTGCCCGCAGCCGACGGCCTGCTGTGAAAGTAACCTGCTCCGGTAAATGGCTGGCCGATCAACCGTGATCCAACCACTTCGCCGTTGCGCGTAATCAGCTGGCCGTCTGCCTTGTCGCGGAAGAGCAGCCGCGCCGCTGCCGTGATGGCCAGCGGATAAACCACGCCAAGCAGAACAGCGGTAACAACGGTGTAAAGCACTGCGGTAATGATTTGCTTTTTCATGAAGGTCTGGCTCCTATGCCAGGTGGATCGCGGTGATGAGCATGTCAATGAGCTTGATGCCGATGAACGGAACGATCATTCCGCCGACTCCATAGACCAACAGGTTGCGCTGTAGCAATGCAGCAGCAGAGAGCGGCCGGTACGACACGCCGCGCAGCGCCAGCGGAATCAGGCCAATAATGATGAGCGCGTTGAAGATAATGGCGGACAGCACAGCCGATTCCGAGTTGTGCAGATGCATGATGTTCAGCGCGTTCAACACCGGAAACACGCCCGCAAACATGGCCGGAATAATGGCGAAGTACTTCGCCACGTCATTCGCAATAGAGAACGTGGTGAGCGCGCCGCGCGTCATCAACAGCTGCTTGCCAATGGCAACAATCTCAATCAGCTTCGTGGGATTGCTGTCCAGATCCACCATGTTGCCGGCCTCTTTCGCGGCCTGCGTGCCGCTGTTCATGGCAACGCCCACGTCTGCCTGCGCCAGCGCGGGCGCATCGTTGGTGCCGTCACCGGTCATGGCAACCAGCTTGCCCTCAGCCTGTTCGCGCTTGATCAGGTCCATCTTGTCCTTGGGCTTTGCCTCGGCAAGAAAGTCATCCACGCCTGCTTCACGTGCAATGGCTGCGGCTGTCAGCGGGTTATCGCCGGTGATCATCACGGTGCGGATGCCCATGGCGCGCAGCTGTTCAAAGCGCTCCTTCATGCCGCCCTTCACCACGTCTTTCAGGTGGATCACGCCCAGCGCGCGGCCGTTCTCTGCAACCACCAGCGGCGTGCCTCCGCTACGTGCCACCGTCTCTACGGCTGATCGCACATCGTTGTGCATGCTTGATCCGTGCTCCTCAAGGTAACGCGCAATCGCATCCACAGCGCCCTTGCGAATGCTGCGACCATCCACCTCAATGCCACTCATACGAGTGGTTGCAGAGAACGGTACGAACTCCGCATTCAGCTGCGCCAGCTCGCGTCCGCGCAGGTTGTACTGCTCCTTCGCAAGCACCACGATGGAGCGGCCCTCCGGCGTTTCGTCCGGTAGGGATGAGAGCTGCGCCGCATCTGCAAGCTGCAGTGCTGTAACGCCGGGCGCTGGCAGAAACTCTGTTGCCTGCCGATTGCCAATGGTGATGGTGCCCGTCTTGTCCAGCAGCAGTGTGTTCACATCGCCCGCTGCCTCCACCGCGCGGCCGGATGTTGCCAGCACGTTGTGCTGCACCAGCCGATCCATGCCTGCAATGCCAATGGCAGAGAGCAGGCCGCCAATGGTGGTTGGAATGAGACAGACAAGCAGCGAGATAAGGACGAACGCTGTCTGCGGCGCGCCCGAGTATTGCGCGAACGGTTGCAGCGTAACCACCGCAAGCAGAAAAATGATGGTGAGTCCCGCAAGCAGGATGTTCAGCGCGATCTCATTCGGCGTCTTCTGCCGTTCCGCACCTTCCACCAGCGCAATCATGCGATCAAGAAAAGTCTCGCCGGGGTTCGATGTAATGCGCACCAGGATCACGTCGCTCAACACGCGCGTGCCGCCTGTAACAGCAGAGCGATCGCCGCCTGCCTCGCGGATGACCGGCGCAGATTCGCCTGTGATCGCCGACTCATCCACCGACGCAACGCCGTTGATGACCTCGCCGTCGCCGGGCACCATCTGCCCTGCAGTCACGCGCACTACATCACCCACGCGCAGATGCGAACTCGGCAGCTCCTCCACCTCATCGTCCTTGCCCACGCGGTAGGCCGTCGTCTCAGACTTTGCAAGGCGCAGCGCATCTGCCTGTGCCTTGCCGCGGCCCTCTGCCATTGCCTCTGCAAAGTTTGCAAACAGCACCGTGAACCACAGCCACAGCGTGATCTGCAGATCAAAGCGGAAGTGACCTGTGTGTGTCGCAGTGTTCAGCACCAGCAGAACCGCGGTCAGCACGCTGCCAATTTCCACCACAAACATCACGGGGTTTTTCATCATCAGGCGTGGATGCAGCTTGCGCAGTGCATCCACTGAAGCTCTGCGCACAATCGCAGGATCAAACAAAGACCGCTTTTGAGTCGACATGATTCGCCTTCTTCTAGAAGAGTTGACCAGCGCGCAGCAGCAGATGCTCCAGCACGGGGCCAAGGCTAAGTACGGGAAAGAACGTGAGCGCGCCAACGATGACGATGACGCCCGTGAGCAGCACCGTAAACAGCGGCGTTGTCACAGGGAAGGTGCCAGCGGATGCAGGCGTGATCTTCTTTGCGGCAAGGTTGCCGGCAATCGCCATCATGGGCACAATCATCATGAAGCGGCCAACGAACATGGCCACGCCCAGCGAGAAGTTGTACCAGTGCGTGTTCGCGCTCAGGCCTGCAAACGCTGACCCGTTATTGCCCGTGGCCGAGGTGTACGCGTAGAGAATCTCGCTGAGGCCATGCGGACCGTGATTCGCCAGCCCTGCAAGCCCCGCAGGCAGACGCACCGCAACCGCAGCCAACGCAAGAATGATGAGCGGGAAGATGAGCATGTACAGCATGGCCATCTGCACGTCATACGCTTCAATCTTCTTGCCCAGATACTCCGGCGTTCGGCCCACCATCAGTCCCGCGATGAAGACCGCAACGATGACGAACACCAACATGCCGTACATGCCAGAGCCAACGCCGCCAAAGACAATCTCACCCAGCAGGATGTTTGTCAGCGGCACCAGGCCGCCCAGCGGTGTGAAGCTGTCATGCATCGCATTCACCGCGCCGCAGCTTGCGTCCGTGGTCACGGTTGCGAAGAGCGCGGAGTTCGCAATGCCGAATCGAACTTCCTTGCCTTCCATGTTGCCACCGGCCTGCGTTGCGGATACGTGCTGATCCACATGCGTCAGCTGAGGATTAACCTGCGACTCCGCCCAGAACGACGTGAACGTGCCAGCGAACCACAGCACCACCATCGCCGCCAGCACAGCCCATCCATGCCGCGGAGAGCCCACCATCTGTCCAAGCGTGACTGTGAGTCCTGCGGGAATCAGGAAGATAGAAAGCATCTGCAGGAAGTTGGTAAGCGGCGTGGGATTTTCAAACGGATGCGCGCTGTTTGCGTTGAAGAAGCCGCCACCATTGGTGCCCAGCATCTTGATGGCTTCCTGCGACGCCACGGGCCCCTGCGCAATGGTCTGCGTTGTCACGGTGGTGGTTTTGCCGTCGGCGCCGGTCACCTTCTGCGCTTCCACCAGCTTCACCGTGTCGTACGGCTTCAGGTTCTGCACTACACCCTGCGACACCAGCACCAGCGCAAACACTGCAGAAATCGGCAGCAAAACCCACAGCGTGCCACGCGTAAGGTCAACCCAGAAATTGCCCAGCGTGCTCATCTCGCGCCGTGCAATGCCGCGGATGAACGCAATCGCCAAAGCAAGACCAACTGCAGCCGACCAGAAGTTATGCGGCACCAGAGCGAGCATCTGCGTGAGATAGCTCATGGTGGTCTCAGGCACATACGACTGCCAGTTGGTGTTGGTGGTGAACGACACCGCCGTGTTAAATGCAAGATCCGCAGGCACCGCTGCAAGATGCTGCGGGTTCAGCGGCAGCACATGCTGCAGTCGCTGCACCAGGTACGTGAGCAGCAAGCTCGCTGCGCTGAAGACCAGCATGCTCACGACGTATGCCGTCCACGCCATCTCCTCTTCGGGATGAATGCCACACACGCGATACAGCAACCGCTCACACGGCAGCAGCAGTGGATCAAGCCACGTGCCGCGCCGGTCAAAGACTCGCATCATGTACGTGCCCATTGGCTTTGCCAACAGCAGTACCGCCGCAATGAAGAGTGCAATTTGAAGCCAACCGTTTAACGACATCAGAATTTCTCCGGACGCAAGAGGGCGTAGACCAGGTAGACCATCAGCAAAAGCGCGATGCCCAACAACACAAGATCCAACATCATGCCCTCCGCTTCTTCAGGCGGTCACAGCCGCACACATACAAATGGCATGCGCCAAACAAGGCCAGCACGGTGATCAAAGCCACTACGTCGATCATGGGTGTTTCCTTCATAGCCAGTAACGGACAGCGCCGGTTACCAGCTTCCCTGCTTCGTCCCCCGCCAATAGACATGGCCCAACGCGGCCGTGGTCTGCGCATGCAGCGGCACACCCGTCTGGCTTGTGAGGATGAGTTGTTGATTGGAAAAAGTCGCGGCGTCAGCGTCTGCAGCAGGCAGCAGGAGCGATGGTGTAAACACGAACTGCTTCATAACGACCACAACGCCTATTTCAGCGCTGGATGTCGTATGAAGTCAGTAACAAAGACATAAAAAAGTTATAAGGAGGAGGCTGAACCGCACACCGTCTGCAACCGGTATCCCACCCACGGCTCGCTTTGGATGTAGTTGCAGCCGCTGCGTTCAATCTTGCGGCGCAGCTGACCCACCAGCACGCGCAGGTTCTCCATGTGCGCCTCCGTGTGCGATCCCCACACGGCACGCGCCAGCGCACGGTGTGCCAGCACGCGGTCCGGGCTGCGCAAAAAGGTCAGCAGCAGATCAAACTCCTTAGGCGTCAGGTGAACGCCCTCACCGCGCACCGTCACCTCACGCCGCGCCATGTTCACGGCGAAGTCACCCTCCTGCACATCCGCGTCTGCCGACGGCTCTGCCTGCTCACCACGCCGCAGCAGCGCCCGCACACGCGCCAGCAGCTCCGGCATGTTGAAGGGCTTGGTCACATAGTCGTCCGCGCCCGCGTCCAGCGCATTCACCTTCACCGGCTCGGTCGCGCGCACGCTCAGCACCAGGATAGGCACCTGCGATATGCGACGGATCGCCTCTGTGAGCGACAGGCCATCCATCATGGGCATGCTCATGTCCGTGATCACCAGGTCTGGCTGGTTCTGCTCAAAGGCTGTGTAGCCCTCAAGGCCGTTGCCCGCGCTGGTGACCTCATAGCCACTGCCCAGCAGCGATGCACGAAGCATACGCAGAATCTGCGGTTCGTCGTCGACGATGAGGATGCGGCTCATTCGGGGTCTCTCATTCAGTGTCCTGAGTAATGATATGCAGATCGACGTGCGGTGCCTCAGACATGAAGTTTCCAATCGCCAGGTAGTAAAGATATTTGCGGATGCCATGCAGAGCGGAGCGCCCGAAGATAGCCTGCGTAATGCGCTGTTCTTTTACAAAGGCAGATGTTGCCGCGGCAACGCTGCTGCCCTTCAGATGAACCACCTGCGCGCCCAGGTTGTTTGCAAACTGCACATGTGCCTCCAGCGTCTGCGCACGCACTGGCTCGGTGTCGCGCTCGCTTGCGACGTGGATCACGTACAACTCTCCATCCAGTCCATCCGCCAGCCGCGCACCACGCGCAATCAGATCACGCGACTGCGGGTTGGAGCTGATGCAGACAGCAATGCGCTCCGTCACAGACCAGTGCGCGCCCAGCCGCTTACGGCGCACGTACGCATCCAGATTACGATCCACCGCCTTGGTCACGCGCTGCAAGGCCATCTCGCGCAGAGCAATGAGGTTTCCCTTGCGGAAGAAGTTCGACAGCGCGCGCTCAACGCGCTCCATGGGATAAATGTCGCCGCGACGCATGCGTGTGGCCAGCGCCTCCGGCGTCAGATCGCTGATGACGATTTCATCTGCGCGATCCAGCACCCAGTCCGGCACCTGCTCACGGACGGCAATGCCGGTAAGCGCCTGCACACGCGGCGTCAGACTCTCAATGTGCTGAATGTTGATGGTGCTCAGCACGTCGATGTTGTTGTCCAGCAGCAGCAGCACGTCTTCGTACCGCTTGTCGTTGCGGCTGCCTTCCACGTTGGTGTGCGCCAGTTCGTCCACCAGCACCACCTGCGGCATGCGCGCCAGAATAGCATCCACGTCCATCTCGTGAAACAACGTTCCGCGATAGTCGAGTTCTTTGCGCGGCACCTGCTCCAGCTGCGTCGCCTGTTCCGCGGTGCCGGCGCGGCCGTGCGTTTCAACCACGCCAACCACCACATCTTCACCACGGCTTCTGCGACGGATGCCCTCGCTCAGCATGCTGTAGGTCTTGCCCACGCCCGGCGCATAGCCCAGAAAGACCTTGAAGCGGCCGGTCTTTTTCTCGCTGTCGCTGGATGCGAGCCAGTCCTCTGGGGTCTTGCGGTCTGTTTCCACGGTCTACAATTCACCCCATGAACTCACGACGCGTCGTCATGATCTTCCGTTGGATCGCGTCCTTCGCGGCTCTGGCCGGAATTGTACTCGTGTACAGCCGCTGGCTCCATGTGAACCAGACGACGGTGGCACTGACGCTGCTGCTGCTGATCCTTGTACTGGCTGCGAATTTCAGCCTGCGCTATGCGGTTGCGGTGTCGCTGGCGGCCACGCTTGCCTACAACTATTTTTTCCTGCCGCCCATTGGCGCCATCACCATTGCAGACTCGCAGAACTGGCTTGCGCTCTTCGCATTTCTATCAACCGCGGTCATCGGCAGCAGGCTGTCACAACGCGCGCGCGACGAAGCCGACGAGGCCAGGGCACGCCAGCGCGAGGTGGAACTGAGCTTTCAGCTTGGGCGTGAACTGCTGCAACTGGATGACATTGCCAACCTGGCCAGTGCGCTGCCCATGCTGATTGCGCGTGTCACCGGCGCGCATACCGTGGTGCTGTACCTGCTGGAGGGTGACCGTCTCTTTCAACACGGCATCGCCGCTCTTGGCGGGGTTGAGATTCCGCACCTGCGGCAGCTTTCGCTGGCGCTGCAGCAGGTGGACACATCGCAACACGGCCACGCGATGCTGCCACTGAAGGCCGGTGTGCGCCCGCGCGGATTGCTCACGCTGCAGGGCGTCGACCTTTCGCGCGAGAGCCTTGAGACAATCGGCGGCCTTGCTTCCATCGCACTGGACCGCGCGCAGGCGCTGGAGGAGGTTGCACGCGGCGAAGCCAATAAAGAGAGCGAGCGTTTGCGCACGCTGCTCATCGACTCCATCACGCATGAACTGCGCACGCCGCTCACCTCCATCAAGGGCGCAGCCAGCGCCATGCTTGCCAACGACACACTGCCACACGACGCAAGACGCGACCTGCTGCAGGTGATTGATGAAGAGAGCGACCGGCTGAACCTGCTGGTCTCGCGCGCAACGGAGATGGCGCAGCTGGATTCGCAACAGGTACACATGACCTTTCAGCCGGTGGCCGTTGCTGATCTGCTGGCGGAAGCGGAGTCAAGCTGCCTGGGCAGCACAGCGCAAAATCCTGTAACCACAACGGTGCCCAAGCTGCCGCGCGTGATGGTCGATCCGGAGTTCATCCACAAGGTGCTGTGCAACCTGCTGGAGAATGCTGCCAAGTACTCCGCCGATGGCTCGCCCATCTTCCTCTCCGCACAGATGCAGAGTGGGATGGTGGCCATCAGCGTGGCGGATCGCGGCTTCGGCATCGACAGTGGCGAACTGGCGCTCATATTCGACCGCTTCTACCGCGCGCGCACACAGGCCGGGCGCGTTGCAGGCACGGGCATGGGCCTGGCCATCAGCAAGGCCATTGTGGAGGCGCACGGAGGCAGCATCCAGGTGACCAGCCAGCTGGATCACGGCTCCGTCTTCACCTTCACGCTGCCGGTGGAGCCGGCCTAAAAGGTAAGGCTGTCTTTTCTTGAGTCAATCGATGCAGCATCCACGCCGGGCACCTTCTTCAGGTCATCAATGGATTTGAAGGGGCCGTTCTTCTCGCGGTAGTCGATGACCGCCGCTGCCACCGAACGCTTCATGGACAGGGTCGATTCAAAGTCGATGCGCGTTGCGGTATTAATGTTCAGCTTTTCAATGGCGTTCGCAGGCAGGCTGGTCGCCAGGTAGGCGATGATACGTCTCAAATCTGCGGGCTCTGCCTGCAGTCCATAGCCCTGCATCTTGGCCACGGTTGCCTGCCATCCGTCGGCATCCTGACGCTGCGAAAGTACACGATCAATCTCGTGGCACTTGGAGCAGGTCTTCAGAAACAGGTCTTTGTCCGGGCCATCTGCCAGCTGCTGCGCGTGTACGTGCAGGCCTGCCACGGCCACAAATCCCAGGCTCAAAACCGAGGTGTAAATCAATCGCATGATGACGCGGATTCTAGCAAGCCTTGGCCTCGTTCACAAACAGCCATGCGCCGATTTACGCCGTTATTTTACGAACCGATCCCCGCTAAGCGTTGTCTGGTGATCTTTCAAAACACTGCCTCCATCGCGATTACAAATAATGTTGACGAAGTCCCCGCAGAAGCATACGGTTTCGGCGATGCATTCCCATCCTTCCTGCCTGAAGCGTAATCGTGCCCTTGCACGCAGGTACGGAGTTTGATTTACCACCGGCATTGAATCGTCTCAGAATTTTGCTCCACCGCACCGCTGCAGTTTCTGCAACACCATAAAGAGAGGTTCCTATGAATCACCGCAAAACCATCCTTGCAACCACAGCTGCGCTGCTGCTGAGCTGCAGCGTGGCCTGGTGCGTGGACTACCTGACGGAAGGCGTGGATAACGCGCGCACCGGCTGGCTCAAGGACGACAAATCCTTCACCGTAGCCAACGCCCGCGGCATGAAACTGCTGTGGAAGACAAAGCTCGACAGCAAGCCGCGTGAGATGACCAACCTGTATCCGCCACTGATTGCGGATAGCGTGGACACGCCGCAGGGCAAGAAGGAAATCGCCATCATCGCCGGTGTCTCGGATGACCTATTCGGCCTCGACACCAAGGACGGCAAGACGCTGTGGCACATCAACTTTGGCAGCGGCGACCCCAGCGGAGGCCGCGCTGCGGCAACACTCTGCCCCGGCGGCCAGACCGCCGTACCCGCCATGCTCAAGACCGGCGAAGGCAAATACCGCGTCTACGCCGTGCAGTGGGATGGTCATCTGCGCACCATCAACGCGGCTGACGGCACAGACGCTGCGCCGCCAGAGAAGTTTATGCCGCCCAACGGCAAGCCGTACGCGTTGAACATCTACAAAGACGTGATCTATACCAGCACCGCGCAGGGTTGCGGCGGCCTGGTGAACGCCATGTACTCCTACAACCTCAAGACCAACGTCACCAGCATCTTTGTGCCCAGTGGCGGCGGCATGTGGGGTCGCCGCGGCGTTCCGCTGAGCCCGGAAGGCGTGGCCTACATGGGTACCGGCGACGGCCTGTGGGATGCCGAGCACGGACGCCTGGGTAACGGCATCATTGCAGCGCAGACAGACGGCAAGGGCGAACTGAAGCTGACCGACTACTTCGCTCCGCCAAACGCAGCCTTCCTGTTCAAGCGCGATCTGGACGTGAACACCACGCCCGTCACGTTTGAGTACAAGGGCAAGAAGCTGCTTGTGGGCACCAGCAAAGAATGCCGCGTATGGCTGCTTGACCGCGACAACTTTGGCGGCGACGACCATCGCACAGACCTGGCAGACAGCGGCCTCATCTGCAACGACGAACCCAACTACGCAGGCACCGGCGTGTGGGGCGCGCTCTCTGTCTATAAGGACGCCAGCGGCACGCCGTGGGTGATTGTGCCCTTCAACGGTCCCGTCTCCAAACGTTTCCACGCACCCATGGAATTCTCTCGCCCCACCAACGGCGGCGTTGCAGCGTTCAAGGTGGTGGAGAACACAGGCAAGTGGTCGCTGCAGCCGCAGTGGCTCTCCGTCGATATAGACATGGCCGACGAAGCTATCATCGCCAACGGCGTCATCTTCGTCTACGGCAGCGGTGAAGATACGCGGCAGTCGCACATTGATGCCGCCTGGAACGAAACCGTCGAGCCCACGCCGCCTGTGCCCGCAGCAGGTGCCGTCTCGGCGCAGTCTGCCATGCGCATCAAGGGTGGTCGCCACTCTGTGTTGCTGGCACTGGATGCAGTGACCGGCAAGCAGCTGTGGACCAGCGGCAACCAGATCACCGGATGGAGCCACTTCAGCGGCATCTCTGCCGCCAACGGCAAGGTCTACCTGCCCACCTACGACGGCAACGTCTACGCATTTGGAGTCGCCCAATGATCCAGAACAAAACAACAGCACTCATTGCAACCGCTGCCGTTCTGGTCTGCGGATCGTTCGCTCCACGCGCCTTCGCACAGCGTGGCGGCCCGGACTGGACCACCACCGCTGGCGATCCGCAGCGCACCTCATGGGTTCGCTGGGATCCTGAGGTGACGCCGGAGAAGATGACCAAGCCGGGATTCGGCAAGCTGTGGGCGATGAAGATGGCCGGTACAGACGGCAAGCCCTCTGAGCCCATCATGATCAGCACCTACATCGGCTACCGTGGCTTCAAGTCGCTGGCGCTGGTCACCGGGCCAAACTACCTCTACACCATTGACTACGACCTGGGCGTGCCCTACTACGACAAGCACTACGGCCCTGCCAAGGCAGACGCCTGCGCTGCATGGCCGTCCGCAGTGGGCAAGCTGTCCTCGTTGACACCCATTGCACCGCGCCAGGCACGCGAGGCAGCGGGCTACCACACGGCAACAGGCAAGCCGCATGAGGGCGTGCCCATGGACATGGCAGTCGGCGGCCGCCTGGGCGCTGCAGGCGCACCCCCTCGCGTTGCCGCTCCGGCCATGCAGCTGCCGCCGGGCATCCGCTTCTCCGTGCCGGTCTTCATGGTCACGTCTGACGGCATGGCACGCAGCATCACATTCGACTCAGGCAAGGAGGGCTACAAGCCGGTGCAGTTCCTGCCGGCAGGCAGCGCACCGTCGGACCTCATCGTCGTGCAGAACGTGCTCTACGCCGTCACCATGCCCGGCTGCGGCAGCGCACCCAACTCCGTCTACGCGCTGGATGTAGCCACCAAGGACATGGCGCCCACCGGCGCATGGAAGTCTCCTTCCACCGTGCTGGGACCGCCTGCCTTCAACAAGGAAGGCACGCTCTTTGTCTCCACGGAAAAGGGCATCTACGCTCTGAAGCCAAAGTCTCTCGACGCAACACCCGTGGCGGAAACTGCAGTCACGTCCACGCCAGTCATCATCACCGGCAAGGACAAAGAATGGCTGGCCGTTGGCACCAAAGACGGCATCGCGCTGATGCCTGCAAACGGCTCCGCTGCAACACCCATCAAGGCAGCAACGGAGGGCTACACGGCCACCGCTCTGTCCACATGGGATGACGCAAGCGGCACACACTGGCTGCTGGCAACGGATGACACCAAGGCCAAAGGTGCCGTCCACGCCTACAAGGTGACGGACAGCGGCCTGCAGCCTGCGTGGACATCTGCGGAGATGGCTTCGCCGGGTCGTCCCATCATTGTGGATGGCGTGGTCTTTGCTCTGAGCTCCGGCGCAGACCGCAGCGGCACCATGCACAAGCCAGCCACCAAGGGCACGCACGCCACCGTCTACGCACTGGATGGAGCA
>JAMFTB010000277.1 GCA_026225595.1 Terriglobus sp.
GGGCATGATGTGATGGAAGGCACCTACGGCGCGCTGGCCGCAGTCGGCCTACATCATGCGAAGCGCGGTGTCGCCGCGTATCTGCCTACAACCGTTACCGCGACGATGGACGAGACGCTGCGCGGGCTCGATGGTATCGCCACGGCGATTGAAGGCGGCAGCGAAGGCGCGCGACCTCTCGGGATTCATCTGGAAGGGCCGTTCATCGCGCATGCCAAGCGAGGCGTGCATCCGCCGTCGGAGATTCTGCCGCCGAGCATCGGAACCTTCGATCGCTTCTGGCAGGCATCGCGCGGACACATCCGTCTGATGACCATTGCACCGGAGCTACCGGGCGCGCTGGACCTCATCGCACACGCAACCAAACAGGGCGTGCGCGTGAGCCTGGGCCACAGCGATGCGCTGGCCACTGAAGCTCGCGCCGGCATCGCCGCAGGAGCCGTAAGTGCCACACACACCTTCAACGCTATGCGCGGCATGACGCAGCGCGAGCCCGGCATGCTGGGCGTGGTGCTGGACCAACAGAGTCTATACGCCGAACTGATCTGCGATGGCGTACACACATCGCCGGAGGCGGTGCGGCTGTGGTGGCGGATGAAGAGTGCTGATCGCGCGATCCTGGTGACGGATGGCATGGCCGCAACGGGCATGCCCGACGGAGAGTACCAGCTGGGCGGCATGAAGGCGCAGGTAGCCAACGGCGTTGCCATGCATGACGGCGCGCTGGCCGGCTCCGTGCTGACGATGGACCGCGCCGTAGCCAACGTGCAGGCATTTACCGGTATAGACCTGGCGACGGCGGCGCGGCTGGCAACGCGCAACCCCGCAGCCATGCTGGGGCTGAGCGATGAAGACGAGACAGCCGACTTCAACCTGTACAACGATGCAGGCCAACGCACCGGCAGCATTTTGCGCGGACGCGTGCTGACGGCATAACTCTTTTCTGCCTAATCCAAAGACGCCACTCGCATTTACACTCGCGGTATGCCCACGCGGCTCCACGCCTTCGACCTTGGCCTCATCGCCGTCTACCTCATCGGCATCACGCTGTTTGGCCTGCGCTTTCGTAAGGGCGGCGACAAGTCCCTCGCCTCCTACTTCCTCGCCGAGCGCAGCATTCCGTGGTGGGCCATCGCGCTCTCCATCGTCTCTGCTGAGACCAGCACACTCACCATCATCAGCGTGCCCGGCATCGCCTTTGGCGGCAACTTCACCTTTCTGCAGCTGGTCTTTGGATACATGGTGGGCCGCCTGCTCATCTGCATCCTGTTTCTGCCGCGCTACTTTGAGGGCCAGCTCTTTACCGCCTACCAGCTCATCGATCGTCGCTTCGGACCAACGCTACACAAGGTCACTGCAGGCTTGTTTCTGCTGACGCGCGCAGCTGCAGAAGGCGTGCGCGTCTATGCCATCAGCATCGTGGTGGGCATTGCCATTGGCACGAATGACAAACTGAGCATCATCCTCATCAGCCTGCTTACGCTGCTGTACACCTTTGAGGGCGGCATGGCTGCGGTCATCTGGACGGACGTGGTGCAGATGTTTCTGTACGTGGGCGGCACGGTGGTTGCGCTGTTTGTGCTGGGCAGCAAGATCCGCGGCGGATGGAGCACCGTGCATGCCGTGACAGCAGCCGCGGGCAAGCTGCAGCTGCTGAATTTTTCACTGAACCTGACGACCACCTATACCTTCTGGGCCGGAGTCATCGGCGGTGCATTCCTCACCATGGCCTCGCATGGAACCGATCAGCTGATGGTGCAGCGCTTACTCGCCGCGAAGAACCTGCGCGATGCCCGCGTGTCTCTGCTGGCCAGCGGCGCGGTGGTGCTGCTGCAGTTCACGCTCTTCCTTGTGATTGGTGCTGGCCTGTATGTGTTCTACGCGCAGCACCCCGCAGCGCTCACGGTGCATGGGTCTGACAGGCTCTTCCCTGCCTTCATCGTGCAGCAGATGCCCGTGGGCATCGCAGGCCTGCTGATCGCTGCGATTCTTGCAGCGGCTATGTCGAACCTGTCCGCCGCGCTCAACTCACTCTCGTCCACCACCATCGTGGACTTCTACCTGCACATGCGACCAAACGCGACAGACAAGCAGCGCAACGCACTCTCGCGCATGGCAACGGTGGTGTGGGGGGCGGTGCTGGTGGGCATTGCAATTTATGCAGTACAGGTAGGCGGGAAAGGACACGTTGTGGAGATGGGACTTTCCATTGCATCCGTTGCGTATGGAGCGCTGCTGGGCGTTTTTCTGTTAGGTACGTTAACCAAATACGCCACCCAGACCGGCGCCATCATCGGCATGATCGTCGGCTTCACCTTCAACCTCGCGCTCTTTCTGCCAACCATTTTGCCATTGCCATCGCTGCACATCGGCGGCTTCGCGCTGTCGAAGATCGCCTATACCTGGTACGTACTGTTCGGCTCTGCAGTAACGTTCGCGGTCGGATCGCTCTTCAGCATCGGCGGCAATGCTGCACGCCGCAAGGCCGTCGCAGTCTCTGTGCTCATCGTCATGCTCTTTGCGACCTCTGCACGTGCGCAGGCGCCTGACTTCACCAGCATCGACACCGTAATGCACGATGCGCTGCAGCAGAAGCTGCTGCCCGGCGGCGTGGTGGTGGTTGGCAGCGGCGGGAACGTGGTCTTTCACAAGGCCTATGGCAATCGCGCGGAAGACCCAGCCATTGAGCCCGCGACGGAGGACACCATCTACGACATGGCGTCGCTGTCGAAATGCCTCTCAACATCCGTCGCCATCATGCAGCTGTACGAACAAGGCAAGCTGCAGTTTGACGATCCCGTGGTGAAGTATCTGCCGGAGTTTGCCGCTGCAGGCAAAAGCAACATCACCATTCGCCAGTTACTCACGCACTACTCCGGCCTGAGCGAAGACGTAAAACTTACCGATGCATGGAGCGGCAAAGCTGAGGGCATCAAGCGCGCGATGGAGTCTGTGCCCTACGGGCCGCCGAGCAAAACCTTCAAATACTCCGACATCAACTTCATCACGCTGGGCGCGCTTGTTGAAAAGCTAAGCGGCGAGCCGCTGGATGTGTATGCGACAAAGCACATCTTCGGCCCGATGGGCATGACGCAGACGGCATACCTCACACCGCACTGCCCGCACCTCTTCGATCAGCCCGAAACGAAAAGCCCTGCCTGCATCGTGCAGATTGTTGATGTCAAGACACATCAGCCGTTGCCCATCATGGTTTCTGGTGTAGGCACATTCGACGCGACAAAAATTGCGCCCACAGCACACAACGACGATAAGCCCATGGCCGATGACCGCTTGCTGCGCGGCGAGGTGCATGACCCCTCTACGCGCCGCATGGGCGGCGTGGCTGGACATGCAGGCGTCTTCTCCACAGCGCACGATGCAGCCATCTTCGCGCAGGCTCTACTTGACGACCTCGCTGGCAGGCCCAGCAAGTTTCCTTTGAAGCGTGCAACGCTGCAGCTGATGGTTACGCCGGAGCAACCCACCGGAGCCAAGGCGCTGCGCGGCTTTGGCTGGGATATCGACTCGCCCTACTCGCGGCCACGCGGCGACATTTACCCCGTTGGCAGCTTTGGCCACACAGGCTTCACCGGCACCAGCATCTGGATGGACCCGCGCAGCGATAGCTACGTGATCCTGCTCGCGAACGCGGTGCATCCACGCGGCCGCGCAGCCATTACGCCGCTGCGTGGCAAGCTGGCCACAGCCGCCGCGCGCGCGCTGGGGCTGGACAAGCCGATTGCCGGTAAGCACACGCTCACCGGCATCGACGTGCTGGAAGAGACGAACTTCCGCATGCTTCACGCGTTGCCATCAAAAGACGCTAACCATCTAAAGTTAGGTTTGTTAACCAACAACACCGGCCTGGACGCAAATGGCAAACGCACCATTGACGTGCTGGCAGCGCAGAAGGCATCGGGCATTGAACTCACGACACTCTTCGCACCGGAGCACGGCATCCTGGGCGCGGAGGACAAGGAAGGCCTGGGCAATGCGGTGGACGCGACCACGCGGCTGCCGGTGATCTCGCTCTTTGGAGCGAAGCTGGCAGACCGCAAGCCAAAGATCTCCGACCTGCAGAAGCTGGACGCAATCGTGATTGACCTGCAGGATGCAGGCGCACGCTTCTACACCTATGAGACGGAGCTAGGCTACGTGATGGAATCCGCCGCAGCCGCGGGCACCACGGTCGTCGTGCTTGATCGTCCAACACTGACCAGCGGCGTGCAGGTGACGGGCCCCGTGAGCGATGCAGGCGCGGAAAGCTACATCAACTACATGCAGGAGCCGATGTCGCTGGGCCTGACGCTGGGCGAACTTGCTGGCTTCTTCAACGGCGAAAAACATCTTGGGGCAAAACTAACTGTAGTGCCCATGCGCAACTGGCAGCGCGGCCTGTGGTTTGACCAGACCGGCGTGCCATGGGTCAGTCCATCACCCAATCTGCGGACCATGAACGCTGCCGCGGTCTACACAGGCACTGCATGGGCAGAGTTCACAAACCTATCCGTTGGCCGCGGGACAGACAACGCGTTTGAGCAGGTTGGCGCGCCGTGGATTGCCACCGACGCGGAAGCGCAAAAGCTGGCCGATACATTGACCGCGCGCAAGATTGCAGGCGTCACCTTTGCAGCCGTCTCCTTCATGCCAACGGGCACATACCCCTATGCGGGCAAAGAGATTCGCGGCATACGCATGACTGCCAGCGACCGCACGCGGCTGGATGCGCCCGCGATGGGTGCGGAACTGGTGTCTGCAGTCTTGAAGCAGTACCCCACGCAGTTTCAGCTTGCGAAGGGGAAGACACTCATTCTGAATGATGCAACGATGCAGGCGTTGCTGGCAGGCAAGGATCCGCATGATGTTGCTGCAACATGGGAACCGTCGCTGTGGGATTTTCGCGAGCGCCGCCAGAAGTATCTGCTCTACGGCTACCTGCCGTCGGACGAATCGCCGGAGTCTGTGATCCCCAAGAGGCGGGACGCCTCGGCGCATTAAAGCGGCGCGAGACAGCTACGTGCTAGCGCTGCTTACTGCTCAGCCAGCGCAGCCGATGCTTCCTGAATCAGAGCATGCACCGCTGAGTCATCTGCGGCCTTCTTGAGCATCGGCGCCATCGCACGTCCCACCAGTACCAGCACAGGCGCAGGGCCGGGTTCCACTAATCCGAAGTTCTGCAGCGTGGCAGCATCCGCACGCTGACGCGGCGTGGCTGCGCAGGAGATAGCGACACACGGCATGTCCGCGGCGACGCCGTTAGCCGCAAGCTCCGATGCCAATGCGGTAAGGTCGCGGCCGGGCATGTAGATTGCCAGCGTTGCATCCTCCGGCAGCGGTCCAGCCCACAACGGCGGCGGTGCAGACTTGTCCGCAGCGTGCTGCCCTGCAATGAGAATCAACTTCGACGATGTGCGTCGATCCGTCAGCGGCAGTTGCAGCGCAGCGCCTGCGGCAAAGATGGCAGAAACACCCGGAACAACTTCAGCGGGAATGCCAGCCTCACGCAGCGCGTTCAACTCCTCTGCTGCGCGGCCAAAAACCAGAGGATCGCCGGACTTCAAACGCACCACGCTTAGTTCGCGCCGCGCGGAGTCGATCATCAATTCATGAATGCCTGCCTGCGTAATGCGCGGACGGCCGCAACGCTTGCCCACGCTGGTGACCAGCGCATGCGGATTGGCCAGTGCAATGATTTCGTCAGGCACCAGGTCGTCATGCAGCACAACGTCCGCCGTTGCAAGCAGCCGCGCCGCACGCACCGTCATCAACTCCGGATCGCCCGGCCCCGCGCCGACGAGGTAGACAGTTCCCTTCTGTGCTGGCGCGCTCACTTCGCTGCCTCCACAGGATCCCGTTCGGGATAATGTTCGCGGGCATGCGCACGCGCCATCTCGCGCGACGGGCATGCCTCTGCAGCGCACACTTCGCGCTGCGCCAGCTGGTGCAGCAGCATCTTGCGTGGCTCACCCAGCGGCTCCATGCCGAGGACTTCACGGCGCAGGCGGCCAAGCTCCATCAGCCACGGACCAAGGTCCAGCGGCAGCTGTTGGTTCAGCTCCTTGCGCAGCTGCATGGCCAGCGCGGGGCTTTCGCCCGCGGTGGAGATGGCAATCTGCAGGTCGCCGCGCTTAACGATGGATGGGAAGTAAAAGTCGCAGTACGGTGGGTCATCCACGGCGTTTACCAGAATGCCGCGGCGCTCCGCTCCAGCGAAGACAACGCGATTCACTTCAGGAACATCGGTGCCTGCAACGGCAAGGAACATGTCTTCAAGGTCGCTGTCCACAAACTCGCGCAGGTGGAGTTTGATCTCGCCCGCATCAGCCTGCTGCTGCACCCTTGCGGAGAGCCTCGTCGCAACTACGGTCACATCGGCCTCAGCATCCAGCAGGCTTTGAATCTTCGACTCTGCAATCGATCCAGCGCCCACGACGAGGCATCGCCTTGCCGTGAGCTTCAGGAAGATGGGGAACAGAGACATGGTTAACTTTCCTAACGAATTACATCTCAGCCGGCGGACGGCCGCTGGGCTTGTCGCGCTCGGCTGCTTCCACAACCGCGCCTGCCAGCTGGCCGCGCAGCTGCTCATCGCTGAAGCGCGCAAAATACTCGCGCAGATTCTCTTCCTTACCGCGATCCTTCAGGTACGTCTTCAACAGACGCTCCATCGCTTCCGGAACCTCCGTCGCGGGCACGCGATAGCCCACCGCACGCGCAAAGCCTGCATGCTTGCCCAGCGCTCCGCCAAGGCAGAAGTAGAAGGCATCGACCATCTGGCCTTCGACCTTTACCTTCTTGCCCTCCAGGCCAATGTCCGCAATCCACGCCTGGCCGCAGTTGTTGGGGCAGCCGGTTACGTTGATGCGCAGCTGCTGGTCAAAGTTGGGGACACGCTCTTCCATCTCCTCAACCAGCCAGCGGGCAAAGCCCTTGGTCTCCGCGATTGCCAGCTTGCAGAACTCCGTGCCGGTGCAGGCCACGGTGCCGCGCCAGAAATTTGTGGCCTCCACATGCAGGCCCAGCGCGTTGATGCGCGTGACCAGCTCGCCCACGCGATCGTTAGGGATGTTCACCAGCATGATGTTCTGCTGGATGGTGCAGCGAATGTCGCCATTGCCAAACTCGTCCGACAGATTTGCCAGCGCGGTCAGCTGTTGCGAATCAAGACGGCCACGCAGCACCGTGATGCCCACGGAGCTGAGGCCCTCCTGCTGTTGCGGCAGAACGCCGGTGTGGTCGCGGAACAAATCGTCCGGCACGGACTCTTCCGGCGCGGGATCGAGCTTGTAGCCCAGCTTGCGCTCCAGCTCTGCAAGGAAGGTCTCGGCCGTCCAGCCATCCTTGATGAACATGAACTTCAGGCGCGCGTGTGTGCGGCTCTCGCGCAGCGTTCCCTGCTGGTCACGGTAGATTTCGACGATCTTGTAGCAAACTTCTTCCGCCTGCTCCGGCTTGATGAACGCATTCAAACGCAGCGCCAGGTGCGGATCCTTCGACAGGCCGCCGCCCACGCGCACGGAGTAGCCAACCTCGCGCGTGCCGTTGACTGTGCGCTCCACGCCGGTAAGGCCAATGTCGTTGATCTCCGGATAAGCGCACCACTCGGGGCAGCCCGTGATGCAAATCTTGAACTTACGCGGCAGGTTCACGAAGTCAGGGTTGCCGATGAGTTCGTCGGCCACCTTCTGCGCCAACGGCGCGGCATCAATCAGCTCATGCTTGTGCAGGCCGGCCAGCGGGCAGCCGGTAACGTTGCGCACCACGTCGCCGCACGCGCCCTTGGGGCTGAGGCCTACGGCTTCCAGCGCGTCTGTAACCAGCGGCAGCGACTCAATGGTGAGCCAGTGGAACTGGATATTCTGGCGCGTGGTGATGTCTGCCAGATCCTGACCGTACTTGTGTGCAAGGTCCGCAATCACGCGCGTCTGTTCGCTGTTCAAAATGCCGTTGGGAATGGCCACACGCATCATGAAGTACTCCGTCGTGACGCCTTCGCCACCCACGCCGCCAACTGCGCCCACGCCGTCGCCCTGCGTGTACACGCCCCACCACTTGAAGTAGAAGTTCGCCCACTCCGGCAGCACGGCCTCGCGGCCCTCGCGCGCAAACTGACGAACCTCTTCCCATGCGGCCCAGGGGTTCTTCTCCGTCTTCAGGCGCTCGCTCTTCTGCGCCTTGGTTTCCTTCTTCTCCACGGCCGGCTTTAGTGCTGCAGCTGTGTTGGTGGTCTCGTCTGCCATGCTCTTCTCTTCCATCCTCAAGTTTGCGTGTGGTGCGAGTGGTGCTTAGTCGACTACTTCTACGGTTTCGGTGTGGCGCACGTCCGCACCGCGCACCCAGAAGATGACGTCTTCTGCAATGTTGGTGGCGTGGTCTGCTGCGCGCTCCAGGTTGCGCGCCACAATAATGGAGTTCAGCGCATTCTCCGTAATCTCAGGCCGGCGCGACATCTCATTGCGCAACGCCTCCTGCGCAATGTGGTTCATGCGGTCAATCTCGTCGTCCATGGTCAGCACTTTTTCGGCCAGGTCCGCATCGCCATCCACCAACGCGCGGATGGCCAGGCGGATCATCTTGCCGGCGATCTCGCCCATGCCTGCAATGTCGCCCGGCAGACTCTCAGGCCCGTTGCCCGGCTGCACCTTCTGCAACTCGTCGCAGCGCTTCACAATGGCAGCGGCCTGGTCGCCCACACGCTCCAGGTCGCCGTTGATCTTGACCACCGCAATGAGAAACCGCAGGTCAATGGCCATGGGCTGTTCCTGCGCCAGCAGTTCGTAGGCCATCTCGTCCACGCCGCGCTCCGCAGCATTGATGGCCGCTTCAATGTCATCAACGTAACGGCACAGACCCGCATCGCGGGTTAGGTACGCCTCAACAGACAACTCAAGCGACTGCTGCGAAAGCGCCGCCATGGCCAGCAGTTTGTCCTTAAGTGTGGAGAGCCGTTGATGAAAATGAATGCGAGGCAAAGTGGGGTCCTGTTTCTTCTATTCTCGCGGAAAAGCGGCAAGACCGCCAGCGGTCACGGGCGGTCTTGACACCGAAGTGGCAGGAAGAGTGGTCCAACCACTGGTTTTTCCGTCATTAGCGACTTATTCGGCCGTCATCACCTGTCCCTTGGCCTCTTTACCCAGGAACGACAGCAGGACCACCATCAAAGAGACAACAACGACGGTAAGCGCCAGCACCATCTGCAGAGCTCCGCCATAGTATCTGCGGGCCAGCATCGCCTGAAATTTGGCATTCCGCGACGAAAGCAAGTTGCCCAGCTGGTACGCCAGTCCCGGGAAGGTGGCACGCACAGCAGCGGGCGAAAGCTCATTGAGATGCGCCGGAATAATGCCCCATGCGCCCTGCACCATGAACTGCATCAGGAAGCCACCCACCGCAACAAGCGGCAGCCAGTGCGTGAAGGCCCAGAGAGGAATCATGGGCAGCGCCAGCAACGACGCCACAATAATGGCCTTACGACGGCCCCACTTTTCGCTCAGGGTCCCAAAGCATACCCCGCCCGCCAGCGCTCCAAGATTGCCAATGATGGCGATCAGGCTGACGTGCTGCGCGTCAAAGCCCTTGCCCTTCTGCAGGAATGTGGGATACAGGTCCTGCGTTCCGTGGCTGAAGGAGGTGAACGCAAACATCAGCACCACAAGGAAAAGGAACGAGCCCGCATACTTCGATACGTCGCTCATCTTCAGGCTGGGCTTTACAGCAGAGGCCTGGCCGCTCTGCCATACCGGCGACTCTTCCACGCCGTGCATGATGAAGAACACCAGCACCGACGGCAGCGCGCCCAGGAAGAACATGACGCGCCAGTTGGTCAGCAGACCGGTACCGTGCAGGTGCGGAAACACCAAGCCGTAGACCAGCGCTGCCAGCAGGTTGCCAACCACATACCCTTCCTGCAGCAGACCGCTGAAAAAGCCGCGGCCCTTCTCCGGCAGCGTTTCAAAGGCCAGTGCCGCACCCACGCCCCACTCGCCGCCCATGGCAATGCCAAACAGAGCGCGGCAAACCAGCAGCCAGCCCAGCGTGGGCGCAAAGCCAGACGCAAGCTCAAAGACGCAAAAACTGATGATGTTGAGGATCAGCGTGGGCCGACGGCCAAACTTCTCCGCCATGGCGCCGAACAGCAACGCTCCAATGGGCCGCATGACCAGCGTCCAGAACAGCGCCTCCGTCACCTCTTCCACGCCCACACGAAAGTCCGTGGCGATGGCGCTAATGCAGTAGGTGAGGATGAAAAAGTCGAAGGCGTCCAGCGTCCAGCCAAGAAAGCACGCAATAAACGCGTTCTTCTGCTTGCCTGTCAGCTCCTGCCAATGCTGACGAATCCCGTTTGCCATGTGTGAAGCGATGCTACACGAGCCAATGCATGACAGGCATGGTTTTCTGTGACTCCAATGAGGAAGGCTTAGGCAAGCGAACGCAGAGGCGACGAATCGTAGGGTTGCTTTGAAGGGGACGGGCTTTAGCCCCTGAGATTCGTTTGGATCAGGCTTGCGGGACGAAACCGCCAAACCTTACCTCAGCGGCTAAAGCCGCTTGCCTGAGCGGTAGCTTTGCGGCACGACTGAAGTCGTGCTCTTACGAATCCGTGCTCTCCGCGATTGTTTCAGCACGCGCGTCGAGGACAGCACGAAGTGCTTACTGCAGGACTTCGGTCATCGTCTCTTGCGGGTAGTGCTTCAGCAGCTGGTGGTGCAGGCAGTACAGCGCCAGCTCCAGCCGGTCGCTTACGCCCAGCTTGTCGTAGATCTTGCGCAGGTAGTTCTTGATCACCTGTTCGGTGGTGCCCACGTGGTAGGCGATCTCTTTGTTGCGCATGCCGCGCGTGATGCAGGTGATGATCTGCACTTCCTTAGTGGAAAGCCTGGGTTGTGTGCGCGGACTCATCATCGCTGTGGCCTGCGAACGATAGGCCTCTATGACCCAGCTTACGGACTGGTTATCAATCCACGTTTCGCCCGCAGAGATTTTGCGAATGCACTTGACCAGCAGGTCTGGCGAGATGGACCGCGGCACCACGCCACGCACGCCGCGGCGATACAGTTCCACGGTGTTGACCTCGTCGGCCTCCACCACCTGAACAATCAGCTTGGCCTTGGGTGCGCGGCGCACCAGCTCAGGAATGGCGTCGACGGTGCCAGCAATCAACTGGCCCTCAAGAACCACAATGTCGGCCGGAAAGCGCTGCAGCGCGGCGTACAGGTTCAGTAGCGTCTCTGCCTGGGCCACCACGCGGATGTCATCTTCCAGTGCAAAGACCTTGCGCATGCCAACGCGGTAAATCGCCTGGGAGTCCGCCAGGATCACGCGAATTCCCTCATCCAGAATATCGTCTTCAGTGTCTTGCAGGTCAGTGTCAGGCATTAGGACCGATCCCCCATCCGATAACCATCAATCACCACGCCCACCTGCCTGCCCTCCGGCGCGGGTCCGTGCCAGACGACGCGTCCAACACAGCTCACCGTCACGTCGTCCGCGCCGCCCATCGCATCACCGGGCAATCGCAGCTTCCACGTAAGCCGGGTGTTAATGGCAGGCGCAACCGGCATTGTGAACAGAATCCCCGTGGCGGAAATGTCTTCCGTCACAGCATCCACAGGACCAGACTCCGTCTCCACACGCACCGGCAGGTGCACCGGGAAGCGGACGGAGTTCCGCATGGGATCGGCGAAGTTCTCAGCAGGGGGTGTTTTTTGAACCTGAGACGGCATAGGCATCAGCACCACAACGGCATGGTTACCGTAGTCACCTTTGTAACACGATGGAGAACCTTGCAGCCAAAATCCGCCATATTTTCGCCCATCAAAATCGGATTTTATGTGCGTAAGATGTTTCAGAAGAATTGCTTGCAGAAATTATTGAAGTTACAGCCCGAAGATTAATCCGGCGGAGCCGCCCACCCAAAGCTGGTCGCGATTGTGGTCCACGCCCATCATTTGTCCGCGGCCCAGCCTCACCAGCGTGTTCACAGCGCGCAGATCTCCATCGTCCGGCCACAGGTACAGGATGCGTACTTCCGCCTGCGTTGGGCCAAAGGGCGTCTCCACGTTGGAGACAAAGTTCATCCGTTGCTGCAGCAGGTACCCGCCACGCTGCTCCACCGAAATGGAGTGCAGCAACTCGTCACTGGGAGCGAATTCAATCCCCTTGCCCGCAAAGGAGAACAGCGGCTTCAAGATCCAGTCCTCACGATTGGAAGACATACCCTCCGGCCGCGCTCCCCGCATCCACGCATCCAGAAAGACCGACGGTGGCACAAACGGATGCCGCAGGTACGGGACGGAAAACTTGCTGATGCGGAAGTACCAGTTGGGATGCCCCGCCCACTCGACGTCCAGATCGGCCGTAAGGTCAAAGCCCGGCTGGATGCCCTTGCGCAGCATCTCGTCCACGATGGAGCGGTTGTAGATGCGATGCACCGGCGTCTCCACGCCATCGCGGTCGTAGAAGAGCCGCGTGCCTCGCTGGCGGATTGCGGTGATGTCCACGGTGCGGATGCCCAGCCGATCCTCGTGCACACGGAAGTCCGGCAGCGTCTTCTGCAGCTGCGGCGTCACCTCCATCAGGATGACATTTGCGGGGTCATGCGAGCCCACCACCACCTGCCGCAGTGCCTCCCAGTACTGCGCGTCGTCCAGGCCAATGGTCGTCTGCAGTGCGGGATCGAGATCAAAGCAGCGCATGTACTCATCCGCCAGCACGTGCTGGTAGCCGAAGACCGACGGGAAGGCCTGCAGCTCGACTAAACGCGGCTCAAGACTTCCATCCCCCGCCTGGATCAGCGCAAAGTCCGCCGTCATGAAGTTGGGATGGGCGTCGCAGTTGGCCACACGAAATCCGGCAGGAATGGTGGCGTCTGCCAGCTGCAGATAATCGCCGTCGCGCACCAGCTGATGCGTCATAGCCGCGCCTGCATCGGCCATCTCACGGATCATCTTTGCGGGCAGAAAGACGGGCGTCTCCGCCACGCGTAGATCAATGACGGAACGCGTGCGGTGGTCCAGATTACGGCGCAGCACCGCGTACTTCGCATCGGTGTAGCGTGCGTTAAAGTCCCTTCGAAGCGCCGGAATCATGCTGCCGAGTGTAGATGATCTTGTCCTGCCGGACGGGCCTGCTACGCGCGGGGCGGGTGCTCACGCACCTTTTTACTGGCTTCGCCCCGCCCTCCCGCTGGTCGGCAGCAAACGCATCGCCACAAATTATTGTCCTCCTGAGCGGAGCGCAGCGAAGTCGAAGGACCTGCATTTCGCTGGCAGCGGCACGAAGTTCAAATCCTGACCATCGGGAAGGCCACGCGACAGCAGTAAAAAGGCGTGCAAACGCCCGCCCTCCGCGTAGGAGGCCCGTCCGGCAGGACAGCGGATAGATAAACTAAAGGCATGAAGTTTCGCGCGCAATTCCTGCTGTCGGCCTTTGCGCCGGAGCACTTCCCCACCGACGCCAAGACCGGCGGCGTGCCGGAGATCGCATTTCTGGGCCGCTCGAACGTGGGCAAGTCCAGCCTGATTAACGCTCTGCTGGGCGAGGGCCAGGCGCGCGTCTCGTCCACACCGGGACGCACGCGTTCCATCAATTTTTATGCGATGCATGAGCTGTTGAACTCCGGCGCGATGCGTCCGAAGCCCGCGCTGGTGCTGGCCGATCTGCCCGGCTACGGCTACGCAAAGATCTCCAAATCCATCTCGTCTGAGTGGTCGAGCTTCGTCGACCCGTACCTTGCCGATCGCGAGACGCTGGCGTTGAGCTGCATCCTGGTGGATACCAACATTCCGCCGCAGGTGAGCGATGCACAGATGATCAAGTACATGCAGCTGCACCGTCAGCCGTTTGTGGTGGTGGGCACCAAGAGCGATCGCCTGTCGAACAATACGCTTGGCAACTCCATTGCAACGCTCAAGCGCGAGCATGGCGTGGACGAGATCATCGCCGTTGCTGCCAAGGAAGGCAAGAACGGCCGCGGCCTGAAGGAACTGTGGGCGCGCATGGAATCGGTCATCCCCGCGTAGTCAGCTACGAAGCCAGACAGCGCGGTTCAACTCACGCGGAAACAGCGTTGGAGCAGCACGCAGCCAATCGCGCATCAGGCCTTTGGACGATGCAAGCAATGCAGCATCGCGCTGGCGACGGTCCGCAAGATTCGCCGCAGTATCTTCGCCCATCTGCCAGCCGCTTTGTATCTGCCAGCCGTCGAGCGCGGCGCACATCTCCGCCAGGTTCAGGTCGCGGCTGCCCAATTGACGCAGCGACTGCAGCGCAGCCTGTTCGTTCTCGCGCATGTCACGAATGCAGGCGATGAAGTCCGGCAGCACTCCACGCTCCAGCATCTCCGCAAGCCACTGCGTGGGTTCGCCACTCAACGCAACTGGGTCTCCACACAACCCAACAACGATGGCGTGGCGCTGCCGAACTTCATTCTTCAACGCACGCAGCGCCTCATCCAATGTCTTTACCGCAAAGGTGACGCAGCCTTCGCGATTTGCCGCGCGAAGCCTGGCTTCATCCTCTTCCAGCATCAGGACGGCTGCGCCTGCACCTAGACCAGCCAGCGCAAGCGAGCGGCCAGTGTCCTGCAGGCCAAGGCCAAGCAGCAGCTTGCCCGCCCACTGCGGTTCAGCGAGCCGCAATGCGGTGAACAGTTGTAGCGTTTGGCGCTGACTTGCGGCCATGATGGATTACCAGGTGGAGTACAGCGAGCCGTCGGTGGAGAGGTCCTGCGAGCCGCTGTGCACGTCATTGATGCCGGTCGCTGTTTCATCCACCGTCTGGTAGTTGTCAGACCGTGCGCCAACCCATGAGTCGCTGCGGTGAGTCATGGGGTCAACCGGCATCACCTTCATGTAGCCCGATGTAACCAGATCGTCCAGCGTCTGCGGCGCCTTCTGCTTGTCGACCGTATAGCTGTCAATCGCCTGCCGCATCACGTGCAGATCCTCTTTCAGCACGGCTTCCCTTGCGGTCTTCATGTGGTGCGAAAAAGCCGGCACCGCCATGGCCGCAAGCAGCGAGATGATGATCATGACGACGATCAGCTCCAGCAGCGTAAAGCCCTCTGCCGTGCGATCACCCCGCCGATTTGTCTTCACTGCCGTCATGGTTACCATGTTGAGTATTTGGTGCCGTCCAGCGCCGTTCCAATGCTCTTGGAGTGCACATCAAAGACGTTCTGACTACCCCAGCTGGTGGCGTCCGCATCGTCCTGCATCGACCGCAACAGCCACTCACTCTCGCCCGTCATGGGGTCGCGTGGAATCTTCCGCAGAAACTTCACTTTCTTGTCATCTACATCCACGCCATTCACCAGAGTGTCCAGGTCCGGCGGATAGTTGAAACTATCCACCTTCGTCTGGAAGGCTCCGCGTTCGGCCGCGTCCTTGTACTCGTCGATCGCGTGCCGCATCTCCCACAGATCCGCGCGCAGTTCGCGCTCCTTGGTCCGCTTGATCTGCCAGCGCGTCACCGGGATTGCCGCAGTGGCCAGCAACGCGATGATGCCCACCACAACAATCAGTTCCACCAGCGTGACGCCGGTTTGGGTGTGCCACTGTTTCGCGCTGTGTCCTTTGCCGTTGAGCACACTGCACCTACTTGATGTGGACCGTCGCCTGCGATCCCACGGCGGGCAGGCTGGTCTGCGAGCTGTTCTTTGCGCCCACCTTCACGAGCGATACCTGCGCATCGCCTGCCGCGTTGGCCTTGAAGGTAAGCACACACACGGAGCCCTGACCGTCGATGCCGTGCACTGCGGGAGGCCGCGAGATGGACACCGTCACCAGTCCGCTGCCCTCGTCACGATGCACCACGGAGACGGATTGACCGTCGCGGCCAAGGAACTCGCCGCTGTCGACGTTCACCAGCGACATCAGCGCGGGGTTGAACTGCACCTGCAGCGGCACGGAGTACAAATCCTTCGCGCCGGATGCGACCACCGACATCTGGAAGGTTGTGCCTACGGCCTGCGCTGCGTTCGCCGGCGACATGCTGAAGGTAACCGGCGAGCCCCCGGTGGGCGGCGCAGGTATCGACGCCGGTGCTGCGGCTGGATTTTTCAATGCTGCTGCTGCAGCCTGCGCTGCGGGCGAACTCTCATTGCCCACCTGGCCAATCATGGCTGCGGCAGCCTGCGCCGCGGTAACAGGCGGGCCCGGCGGCAGCGGTGTCCGCTGATTCAGTGCGGCGCCTGTGGTCATGCTGCCAGTCGCATCGCCGGAGGCAGTCGCTTCGCTGACGGCCTCGCGGCGCAGTTCAATGCTCTGGCCTGTGCCGGTATCGATGGCGCGCGTATTCATGCGCGTAATCAACGGCTCGCGCACAATGTGCGGAATCAGCAGGAAGACCACCTCCTGCGTGGAGCGGTCACGGCTGGTGGAACCAAAGATGCTCTTGAGAATAGGAATGCTCGCCAGACCCGGCGTACCGGACATGGAGTCCGTCTCTGACCGCGTGAGGATGCCCGCCAGGATGCTGGGCTCACCCTCCTTCAGCTGGATCACCTGCTCCACCGTGCGCTGCGCAATGATCGGCTCCGTCACGCCAGAGATGGTCTGCGAACCGTTCTGGCTTGAAATGACGATCTTCAGCTTCAGCGTAATCTCGCGGTCCTGATGCACCGTCGGCGTGATGTCGATTTCGACACCAACATCCAGGTAGGTGAACTGCGTGTTCACCAGCGAACTAACGACGGACGTGGACGCACCCGACGAGTACGAGCCGGTGGCCACCGGGATACGCTGGCCAACCTTCAGGTCGGCGCGCTGGCCGTCTGTGGCGCGGATGCGCGGATTTTGCAGGATGCGTGTGTCGTTATCCGTCAGCAGCGCATTCACCGTTGCCGTGCCAACGGACACCGCAAAGTTATCTCCGGTAAGATGCGCCAGCGTATTCAGCGTGGGCAGCGTGGTGGAGCCAGTGGTGCTGGTTCCGGTGGTGGTGGTCGTCGTCGAAGATGATGTGGTGGTGGTGGAATTGGCGATCTGCGGCGTGATGGTGAAGGTCTGCGGCAGCGTGATGCCCAGATTGCGCGCGCGATCCTTGTCCACTTCCAGCACGGCTACATCCACAACCACTTCGCTGTGAGGACGATCCAGGTTATTAAGCAGCTCCTGCACCAGCAACAGCTGGTCGGGCGTGGCGCGGGCCACAATGGCGTTCTGGCTGGGTACCAGGAAGACCTTGAAATTCTGGTCCATCACGTTACGCAGCGCGGTCAGCAACTCATTCTGGTCAGCCTGGGTGGCGGCGTTGGACAGGTAAAATGTCTGCACCGCCATCTGGTTCAGATCGTTCCGCTTGGTCTGCGTGTTGGCCGCAACAAAGATGGTGTTCGCCGTCACCGGCTTGTAGAACGTGCCGGAGATCGTGCCCAGGATGCGCAGGGCGTCGGACAGCGAGACGCTGTTGACGTCCATTGGGATGCGGCGCGAGGTGTAGTCCGGGTCAAAGATGACGTTGAGGCCGGCCATCTTGCCCAGCGTCTGGTAAACGACCTTGGTGTCTTCCACCAGGTGCAGCGTCACCGGGTCATTGGAGACGGGTGTCAGCCGTAGCGGTTCTGCAACGCTGCTCAGTTCCGCCGATGGTCCTGCAGCGGCCGGCATGTCCAGGCTACTGCTGGGCGAGTCCGACAGCATGCGCTCGGTAACCGCAATCTCCTGCTGCGCGGCCTGGTTACTGCCGTCAATCGACAGTCCACGCTCAAACTCCGTCAGCGCTCCGTGGATGTCGCCGCTCTGCCGCAGCACGCGGCCGCGGTCTACGTGCGACGCGGCCGCGGAGAAGCGGGCGCGTTCAAAATGTGTCTTATAGCGGAGGTCTGTCGGCTTCAGCAGGTGGGCCTGGCGGTACGCCTCAAAGGCCGCGTCCCAGTCCTCGCGGGCTTCAGCTTCGGCGCCGCGCTTGCTCCATGCCGTGGCAGACTGCGCGTGTGCGGGGGGGACAGCCGCAGCTGCAGCGCCCATCAACAGCAGGGCACAGCAGCTAAATCGCAGCAGGCTGCGGGTTTGGCTACGAAATTTTCCTGGGCGCCGGACTTGATCCTGGTTTGCCCCGTAGCCCAACAATCGCTTCATCAACTTCCGCATCCGCCTCTCAGGTAAAGACCGTTGCCCTTTGGACGGGCCAGAGCCGAAGATGCTCATGAAAATCCCGGCAAACGGCAGCCGATTCAGCCTGTTTTCGTCAGTCGAGTGTACCACCGGGTCATTACCACCCCGTGTATTCAAACTACCCTCCAGCGCCCCGTAACCAGCATGACCTGAGCCGTTTTGGTCCGTGCTAGCATCAGTAACTTCATGGCCCATGTACCCACAGCCACGCAGCAGAACCCCTCGCGCAAGGCGAAGGAACGCGACCCTGTGGCCATGGGCGGCCGCGACGCTGCCTACAACCGCGCCGCCAGCCACAATTACTTCCTTACCGATCGCTGGGAGTGCGGCGTGGCGCTTCGTGGCACGGAAGTCAAAAGCATCCGGCAGGGCAAGGCCAATCTGAAGGACGCCTATGGGCTGGTGAAAGACGGCGAGGCCTTCCTGCTGAATGCGCACATCGGCGCGTTCTCGCATGGCAACGTCATGAATCACGAAGAGACGCGGACAAGAAAACTGCTTCTTCATAAGGACGAGCTGAGAAAGCTCACGATTAAGACGAAGGAAAAGGGTTTTACGCTCATCCCCACCCGCCTGTATTTCAAGGGCGGTCGTGTCAAATGTGAACTGGCCCTGGCCCGCGGCAAGCAAGACTGGGATAAACGCGAGACCGAACGTAAGCGCGAGGCCGACAAGGAAACCCGCGCAGCCATCGCCCGCAGCCAAAGGGCCTAACCCCGGCGCTGACGCCTTTCTGCGCGTCTAGCCGCCCGTACCGGCACGATCCGGCTTCCCCTGCAGGATGCGCCATATCGGTTCAGTCCGCTCGTCGGGCTTACACTGAAAAAGAATGAGCACACAGCTATTTTTTGCGGACGCAACCCCCTTTGTCACACCCCTGCTGACGGTTTTTTCCGTGGACATTTCCACCGGCCCGGACAGCGAGCCGCTGCCCACGCTGTTGACCACGTCCGACACACTCAGTAACTCCACCCGCGGCATTCTTACCTCAGGCGAGTTCAAGGCCACCCTGGGCGAGACGTTGCTGCTGCACCGGCCCGCCGGCTTGAAGGCGGAGCGGCTGCTGGTGGTGGGCCTGGGCAAGGCAAAGACGCTGGTGCCCGCAGAGCTGCGTACCGGCGCGGGCACTGCCGTCCGTTTTGCCAAGGCGCGTGCCATCCGCTCGCTGGCCATCATCTTTCCGGAGGACCGAGCCCTCTCCGACGAACACCTGGACACGCTGGACTGCAGCAAGACCGCACGCGCATTGACGGAAGGCGCGCTGCTGGCGGACTTTGATCCGGAGATCTACCGCACCGACCGCAAGGATCGTTCCATTGAGAGCCTGACCGTGCTGGCTCCAGCGCAGGAGAAGGGTTCGCACGACGACATCCGCACAGGCTTTACCGAAGGCGAGGTGCTGGCAGCGGCGCAGAACTTTACCCGCTCGCTGGTGCTGGAGCCGGGCAACATCCTTACGCCCACTGAGCTGGGCCGCCGCACCGCCGCCATGTGCGCCGCGCACAGCATTGAGTGCGCGGTTCACAGCACCGCCAAGCTGAAGGAGCTGGGCATGGGAGCGTTCCTGGGAGTGGCGCAGGGATCGGCAGAGCCACCTGCGCTCATCGTGATGCGGTATGAACCAGCGAAGCCAGCGAGCGACAAGGTAATCGCACTGATCGGCAAGGGCATTACCTTTGACACGGGCGGCATCTCCATCAAGCCGGCTGACGGCATGGATAAGATGAAGTACGACATGGCCGGTGCAGGAGCGATGATTGGCGCTATGCAGGCCATTGCGTCGCTCAAGCCCGCGGTCCGCGTTATCAGCGTAATTTGCAGCGCAGAGAACATGCCCAGTGGCACTGCGTACAAACCGGGTGACGTGCTCACCGCCATGTCTGGCAAGACCATTGAAATTATGAACACGGACGCTGAGGGGCGGCTGGTGCTGGCAGACGGCCTGCACTACGCCAAGACGCTGGGCGCAACCCACATGGTGGATGCGGCAACGCTGACCGGCGCATGCGTCGTTGCGCTGGGCAAGGTGAACTCCGGCCTGTTCAGTAATGACGAAGACACCTGTGATGTCTTCCTGCAGGCATCACGCGGCGCGGGCGAGCACTTCTGGCGGCTGCCCTGCACGGACGACTATCGTGAACTGATCAAGAGCGCCATTGCCGACATCCAGAACACCGGCGTCGATCGATGGGGCGGCGCAATTACTGCAGCCATGTTCCTGAAGGAGTTTGTGGGCGATACACCGTGGGTCCACCTGGATATTGCAGGTCAGGCCTGGATCGACGAGAACCGCACCTCCATCGCAAAGGGACCCAGCGGCGTTGCCGTGCGCTCGATTGTCGAGTGGGTGCGTGCCCTGGCCGTATGACACTGGCGGAATCAACCATCCTGGTCGTGGACGATGAGCCGGTGCTGCAGCTCACGTTCTCCATTGTGCTGAAGCAGACCGGCGCCACCGTGTTCACCGCAGGCAACGGCGCGGAGGCACTGGAGCTGCTGAAGCACCAGAGGGTTGACCTGATCCTGAGCGACAAGCAGATGCCGGAGATGGATGGCCTCACGATGCTGCAGGCGCTGTTCGCCCGAGGCATCCGCATTCCAACGGTGTTCTTCGTCAATGGCGTGACCAGTGAAAACCCCGCGGAGATGGACAGGCTAAGCGTAGTGCAAACCGTAACCAAGCCGCTGCATCCCAGGGAACTGACGCAGATTATCGCTCGTGCATTGGAAGCGTTGCCAGCCCGCTAACTACCCCCCGTCGCTAATTACATTGACACCGGCACGGCAATGCCAAGAAATCCGAGCACACGTTCCAGCTCACGATGCGCCACGGCTGCGGTTGCCAGCAGCAGTTTCTTGCGGGCTTCGTCCTGTTCGTTCAGCACATGGTTGCGGTGGTAGAAGTTGTTGAACTCCTGCGCCAGCTGAAATGCATAGCGAGCAACAATGGCTGGCTCCGCCGCTGCAATTGCCTGCTCCAGCACGGTGGTCACGCGTGATGCCGCAAGCCACATGGCCCACAGGCTGTCGCCTGCATCCGCACTGAAGTAGGGTGCAAGATCAACTCCGTGGATGCCATGCAGAGCATTCTTCATGGACACGCCGGCCTTGCGCAGAATGTTTGCAGCGCGCACTGCGGAGTACTGCACATATGGCCCCGTCTCGCCCTCAAAGGACAGCGCATCGCGGAAGTCAAACGCAATCAGCGTATTCCGCGTGAACTTCAACATGAAAAAACGCAGTGCGCCAATCGCAATCTTCTCCGCTGCATCGCGCCGCAGTTCTTCCGCGTCTTCAGGATGCCGGGCATCCACCTCGGCCTTTGCCGCGGCAATCAAACGATCAATCAGATCATCTGCCTTGACGCCGAAACCTTTACGACCGCTGACCTCGATATAAGGCCGCAACTTGTCCTCATCGGAAAGCACATACCCAAGGTCTTCCGCACAACGGATCGTCAACGCGACAAACTCGTAGTTCACATGCGTGTAATGCTCCGCGGCGTCGGTGAAGCCCATCGCCCGCAGGCTCTCCACTACGTTGGCCTGCGGGTCGTTCTGCCGCGAATCAATCACGTTGTAGATGGCCGCAGCCTGCCCGTAGTGCGGGTGCTTCTCTTCTCCATGCATGGTCGAGATCCAGCACGGATGTGTCGCGTACTCGCGGAAGATGGTGTAGCCAAAGTCGCAGCCGGGCAGCAGACCAAACTTCCACAGGTGATAGGCGATGTCCTTGCCAACGTAGGTAACCGTTCCATTCGAGCGCACGATGACCTTGGCATCTTCGTCCGGCTCACCTTCGGTGACAGCCTCTGCGCCGGGCCGACGCATGACCCAGCAGCCCTTGTTCTTGCCCGCAGTCTCCAGGTACAGCACACCGCGCTCCATCATGAGCTGGCGTGCGGCCTGCCAGAAGTGCAGGTGCAGAATCTCGCTTTCGCGCGGCAAAAAGTCGTACTCAATGCCCAGCCGCTCCATCGTCTCAAGATGGCGCTCCAGCACGGCAGTCGCAACCAGATCTGCCACGCGCGCAACTTCATTGCCGCCGGTCTCAAGCTCGTGCAGCGTATCCAGCCGCAGCTTTTTGCGCGCTTCTTTCTCCGCGGGATCGGAGTCGTACCACTGCGAGACGCGCGCATACAGATCCCACATGAAGTAGTCGACGCGCTCACCACGTGCAATCAAACCGCCGATGAGTTCATCCACCTGCACGGGTGTCTTGCCTTCAAGATGCAGCAAGCCGACGACAACGTCGGCAACCTGCACGCCGGTGTTGTCGATGTAGTTCTGCACCACTGTGGGATAGCCGCTCTTGTACGCATCCTTGCGCAACAGGCGTGCAAAGGTGTCGCCAAGAATGGCGTTGCGCAGGTGCCCCACATGCGCGGCCTTGTTGGGGTTGATGCTGGTGTGCTCCACCAGTCGCAAGCCTTCGCCGCCTACGTCTGCATGCTCGTCTGCAACGATGCGCAGAGCGGTGGCTGCGCGGTCCAGCTTGATGTTCAGATAGCCCGCGCCCGCAACCTCGACGACAGCAACGCCGGGCATGCCGGCCAGCTCTTCCGCCAGCTCCGTAGCAATGGCGCGCGGGGCTTTACGTAAGCGTTTTGCCAGTTCAAACGCAACCGGCGACGCAATCTCACCCAGCTGCAGGTTGGGCGGCTGCTCCGTTGCAATGTTGGCAACGGTGGTGTCGTACTTGTCCTTCAGCACTGTCTCCATCCGTGCGAGCAGCGCCTGCGTCATGGTGCGATACATAAATTCCTTCTTACGTTGTGAGCGGCTTTCTTAAGTTAAGAAAGCGAACAAATTAATGCGGCTCCGGCACTTCCAGCTCCGTGGGCAGCGCGGCCAGATCTTCTGCCAGCGGCTTGCTCATGGAACCGCGCGCGGCGCGATGAATCAGGAACAGGATGCCACCCACAGCGGTAATGGCGAACCAGATGAGGATATGCACCAGCAGTGCATACACCGCGGCGTCATCTGCCTGCGCACCCTGCGACTGCATGGCCAGCTTTGCAGAACCTTCAAACGGTCCAATGCCGCCCGGCGCGCTGGGCAGCATGAAGCTTAAATTACTGAGCGATGCCGCCAGCCAGGGCCCACGCGGGCCGCTGACGATGGCGACCATCTGCGCGGCTGAGACAAACACCACGCTCTCGCAGAACCACACCGCTGCCGAAATCACCAGCAGCCACACACGATCCAGAAAGGTAAGGTGCAGCACTGCATCAAACAGCAGAACGGCCCAGTCGCCCAGCTTCTTCGTCCGCGGATGCCTGCCATAACGCACGACCAGCGCATTCGTAATCCGCTGCAGAATATGTGTGCCAAACAGAAGCAGCCCAAGGCCAATGGCAGCAACAATCAGCAGCACCACGGCAAGGTGTTCCACACCAATGCTGCGGCCTTCCATACTTACCGGGCTGAAGTTTTTGTCGGCGCCAAACAGGCCAACCACCAGGAAGGCGAAGAGCATGAAGATGTCCAGCAGCCGCTCCAGCAGCACCGTGCTCAACACGGTGGACGACGGCGCATTCACGTCCGGCGCATAGGCGAAGATGCGCATGAAGTCGCCCACGCGGAACGGCAGAATGTTATTTGCCGCCAGACTGGTAAGCAACACACGCACGCATGCTGTGTATTTTGCACGCACGCTGCGCAGCATGTACCACCAGCGATAGCCACGCAGTGCGTAGTCAACAACGATGAACAGGACGAAGACGCCAATCCACGCCGGATGCACCAGGCGAGTCGCGCGCAGGCGGTCCAGCTTCAGGTCGCGCAATACCCTCCAAAGAAAGAAGCCGGAGATGGCAAAACCCGGAATCAGCTTGAATAGGTTGCGTGTGCGGCTTTGAGCTTGCTGTGTCAGACGCTGCTCCTGGAGTCTCGGTTGGGGGCTCGATTGGAAGAGGCCGTAATCCGACCGTGCATCTGTGCGTCTATCACTTTAAGGATTATACGGAGAGAATGTGTCGCTCCCATGAGTGCGCCCATTAGTATGACGTGGACAAGGAGCAGCGACTTTCGGCGATGGCAACCATCAGCACGCTACCTGCGCAGCCGCAGCAGCAAACCAGAGATGTGCGCGCGGCGGCAGCAGCGGGAGCTGCGCTGCCCGTTGGATTGGCCGTCGCAGCCGGTCTGCTGCTGGGCTACCACCCCGGCGCGGAGGATGGCGGCGTCTACTCCGCCGCAGCTGCCCTGCGGTTGAACCCTTCACTCTTCCCCGCTGACCGTGCCTTCGCCGTGGCGCACACCGGCAACAGCCTCTTCATTCCACTGCTAGCTGAGTTAACACGCACGCTGCACCTGCCGCTGGAGTGGACGCTGCTGCTCGTCTATACCGTGTCCCTGGTGGCCACCATGCTGGCAGCTGCGGCGCTGTGCCGCGTGCTGTTCCGTACTGTGCAGGCCCAGCGCTGGGCACTGGTGATGCTGGCCGTCTCGCTTGGCCTGCCGGCTGCAGGCACATCGCTCTACCTGGCAGATCCGTATCTGACGGCCCGTTCCGTTTCAACACCGTTTCTACTGGCGGGCCTGGCGCTGCTGCTGCGCGACCGCCGCTGGGCCGCTGCAGGATGCCTAGCCGTTGCATTCACCATCCATCCGCTGATGGCGGTATGGGCGGCGCTGCTGCTGGGCATTGTGATGGCAGTACGCAGCGCGCGCCCGGTAGCGGCCACTATGCTGTTTACCTGCGTCACACTGGCTGCCATGGCCGCCGTGGCCTTCTTCGCTCCGGTGGATGGCGAGGCGTTACGCGCCGCATCCCTGAGCCGCGACTACTGGTTTGTGGTGCGCTGGCACTGGTATGAGATTGTGGGCCTTGCTGCGCCGCCCCTGCTACTGTCCGTGCTGGCTTTGCGCTATCCCAGCCATCCGGATCGCGGTGTGGCGACCTCTGCAGCACGCCACCTGGCCGCTGCGGTCGCGGTTGCTACCGTGGTCGTCGCTGTTGGAGCAGTGCTGTTTGTGCATCCCGGCAACAGCAGCTTTCTGCTGGCGCGGACGCAGCCGCTGCGACTTCTGCATCCTGTGTACCTGGTGTTTGCTTTGCTGGGTGGTGGCCTGCTTGTGGAGATCCCTCACCGCCGCGGCATCGTGCTGCGATGGTCTGCGGTCGCGGTTGCCGGTGTCTCTTTGCTTGCCATGCAGCTGCACCTTTACAGCGCGTCAGACCACATGGAGCTGCCGGGCCACGCGCCCGCCAACGCATACCAGCAGGCCTTCCGCTGGGTGCGCGAAAACACACCGCAGAACGCCGTCTTTGCCGTGGATGCAAACTACACGACGGAACCCGGCGAGGATGCACAGGTCATGCGCGCAGCCACGCTGCGCAGCACGCTGCCGGACGCAGCCAAGGACGGCGGAATCAGCTCTGTTGTGCCCGCCCTTGCGCCCGCATGGCAGCGCGCAGCACAGGCGCAGACCGGCCTGAATGCAGCGACCGACGCCCAGCGCCTGGAACGCCTGCGGCCACTGGGTGCCACGTGGCTCCTGTTGCCAGCAACGGCATCCACAGCCTTCGACTGCCCATACACAAACACGACAGCAAAGATCTGCCGCCTGCCTTAGTTGGGCACTATGAAGCTTGTCCTGCCGGACGGGCCCGCTACGCGCGGGGTGGGTGCTCACGCACCTTTTTACTGGCTTCGCCTCGCCCCTCCCGATGGTCGGGATGAAGCTTCA